>CAZVMD010000257.1:3322-10806 GCA_964628555.1 uncultured Myxococcales bacterium
TGGCGGGCGATGGTCGCTGGGCTGGTGGCGGCGGTCGGCACTGCCGAGACCACGGTGCGGCCCGCGCGCATGACGGTAATCCGCTCGGCTAGGGCAAAGACCTCGTCGAGCTTGTGGCTGACGTAGACGATGGTGCATCCGGCTCGCGCCAGGGCCAGGAGCGCCCGCCGCAGCGCCTCGGCCTCGACGGGGGTGAGCACGGCCGTGGGCTCGTCGAACAACAGCAGGCGGGCGTCTTGGTACAGCGCCTTGAGGATCTCGACGCGCTGCTGCTCCGCCACCGATAGGTCAGCGACGCGGGCCAGCGGATCGCAGGGCAGGCCGTGCTGCTCGGCCAGGGCGGCGATGCGCTCGGCGACTTGCGCTCGACGACGGCGCGACAGCCGCCACAGCTGTCGCTGGCCCAGCAAGATGTTGTCGGTGACGCTGAGCTTGCCGATCAGCGAGAAGTGCTGATGCACCATGGCGATGCCGTGAGCGGCTGCGACGCGCGGCGAGGTCAGGTTCACCGGCTGCCCGGCCAGCCTGATCTGTCCCGCCTCGGGCGTGTAGAGGCCAGCCAGCAGGGACAACAGCGTGCTCTTGCCCGCGCCGTTTTCGCCGACCAGCGCGTGGATCTCGCCGGCTGCCACCTGCAGGCTGGCACCGTCGCAAGCCTGCACGCCGGGGAAGCGCTTGCTCAGGCCGCTGCCTTCAATCGCCAGCGGCGGTGAGCCGGTCTTCGACGGAGCATCAGGGCTGGGGGGCGTGGCCGACAGCATATCTGACCGCGCCGCCCTTACTTGCGCGGCAGCGTGCCGGTGATGCCCTCGGCGAGCCACGACATGCAGAGGCTGCAGCCAGTGGTCCCGAGGAGATCGGCCTGAGTCGGCTTCTGCCCAGCGGGCAAGAGCAGGCGGCCGGTGTTGTCGCGCAGCGGCCCGGCGAACAGATCGAAGCGGCTTAGTCGGCCTGCCATAAGCTCGGCCAGCGTGGCCCGTACCTCGGTGAGCACGGCCTCGGGGATCTGCGGATTGGGCGTCTCGCCCCTGCCAAAACCACTTAGGCCGACCAAGCCGGTCTGGGCGTCGCCGTAGATCGCGCCAGGCTGCCAGCGGCCGGCGCGGATTTGCTTCACCACGTCGATGTACAGCACGTCCCAGCGAAAGTAGGTCGAGGTCAGGCAGCGCGTCTTTTCGACGTCGCAAGCGGTCGGCGAGTCATAGCCGATGGCATAGCGCCCCTTCTGGCCCGCCACGGAGAGCGGCAGGGTGGTGTCAGCCCCGGTGATGACCACGTCGGCTCCGGCGGCAAACAGCGACTCGGCGGCCTCCTGCTCGCGGCTGGGATCGACCCAGGTGTTTAGCCAGCGGATGTCGAGCGTGCAGTCGGGACAGGTCCGTCGGGCGCCGCGCATCGTGGCGTTGATCAGGCGCACGACCTCGGGAATCGGAAACGGCGCGATGTAGCCAAGCAGGCGGCGTCCGTCGGCCTTGGCGCGGCCCCCGGCGATCATGCCGGCTAGGTACTTCATGTCCTCCATGGCGCCAAAGGCGTTGCCGAAGTTCGTGGCGTTCTGCTTCCAGCCCGCGATGTGCAGGAACTTGGTCGCGGGGAACTCGGCGGCCACCGCTTCCATGGCGTCCATGTAGCCGAACGAGGTGGCGACAATCAGGTCGAAGCGCTTGCGGGCCAGGGCGCGCAGCACGTGCTCGCAGTCCGCTCCCTCTGCGACGTTTTCGACGTAGGCGGTGTGGACATCGGGCAGCGCCTGCACCAGCGCTCGCCGTCCCAGGTCGTGGCTGTACGTCCAGCCACCATCGCCAATCGGCCCGACGTAGACGAAGGCGACGTTGAAGGCGCCGGGCTGGATCGTGGGGATCGCACGGCTCTCGCCCCGCGTCGTTGATCCAGGGCTGGCGCTTGGACCGGGGCGCTTGCAGGCCAGAAGCGACAGCAGCGCCGACACCCCCAGAAGCAAGGCAGCGGAGCGATGGTAAGGGCGGTGGAGCGAGGCGGGGATGGACATGGCGAGCGGCTCCCGGAAAGACCAGCGGCAGGCCGGCAGCATCCGTCAGCGCCTCGGCGCAAGTCAACCGTCCACGTGGCGAGCCGGGGCGGCGCGGCTGCGCGTCCCCAGCGGATGCGCGGCGAAGTGGGCGCTGACGTATTCCGAAAACGCGCTGACCTTGCGCGGGATGTGCTGGGCCGGCGGATGCACCAGGTACAGCGCGCCGGTGCCCATGCAGACCCGGGGCAGTACGCGCAGTAGCGCGCCCGCCGCGACGTGCTCGCGTGCCAGGTAGCTGGGCACCATGCCCAGGCCCATGCCGGCCCGTACCGCTTCGAGGATGAACAGGATGTCATCGCCGAGGACGTGCCGGAGCTGTTTCTTGGGCGGCGGCAGGCTGGGCGGGATGCGATGGCCCCGCATCAGCACCCAGTGGTGCTCGTCGAGGTCATCGGGGCTGCGTGGCGTGCCGGCCCGCGACAGGTAGTCGGGAGCGGCGTAGATCTGCATCTCGATCTCGCTAAGCTTCTTGGCAATCAGCGACGAGTCGGCGAGCTTCGCGCCCGAGGCGCGCAGCGCGACATCGAAGCCCTCGGCGACCAGATCGACCATGCGATTGGTCAGGCGCACGTCGAGCTGTACCTGGGGATAGCGCAGCGCAAAGCCCGACAGCAGCTCAGGCAGGACCCAGGTGCCAAGGTCGCTCGGGGCGGTCAGGCGCAGCTCACCGGAGGGCTGCTCTTCACGCTCGGGCAGATCGCCGAGCG
The DNA here is from genome assembly GCA_964628555.1 of uncultured Myxococcales bacterium. Classification (GTDB taxonomy): domain Bacteria; phylum Myxococcota_A; class Polyangia; order Palsa-1104; family JAEUJZ01; genus JAEUJZ01. The sequence continues at coordinate 6,080 of CAZVMD010000257.1, forward strand.
CTGCACTCAGCGACGCCAGCTGGGGCGCGACCTTGCCGTAGAGGGCCTTGCCGGCCGTGGTCAGCGCCACATGCCGAGTCGTGCGGGCAAAGAGCTGCACCGCGAGCGAGCGCTCCAGGGCCGCGATGCTGCGGCTGACCGAAGAGCGGCGGAGGCTGAGCTTGTCGGCCGCCGTCGAGAAGCTCTCGCACTCGGCAACGACGACAAAGAGAGAAAGCAGGTTCAGGTCCATTGGTGCATTCTATGCAACAGAATGACCCGGCGTGAGGCACTAGTGCGCTAGGCGCAACGAACCAATACTCAGCTGCGTAGCGCAGGCAGGACCGGCACTGGGCTCTGGCGCTACGCTCAGTACGAAAAATCACGGAGGCAGTCATGGCGGCCACGCAGAAAACCGAGGATGGGGGGCGCAGGCAGCAGGAGGGCGCACGGATGCCGGTGGTCTTCCTGCCGCACGGTGGCGGGCCCTGGCCGTTTGTTGAGCTAGGCATGGCGCCGTCGGAGGTCCGCGAGCTCAGCGACTATCTGCGCTCGCTGTCGCAGCTACCGCCGCAGCGGCCGCGCGCCTTGCTGGTCATCTCGGCTCACTGGGAAGCAGCGGTGCCGACGGTGATGAGCGGGACACAGCCGCCGCTCTTCTTCGACTACTACGGCTTCGCGGACGAGTCGTACTCGCTGCGCTGGCCGGCACCGGGCGCTCCCTGGCTGGCCGATCGAGTGCGCGAGCTCTTGGGCGGGGCGGGCATGGCCTCGGCCACGGATAGTCAGCGGGGCTTTGATCACGGGACCTTTGTGCCGCTGCTTCTGACCTATCCGCAGGGCGAAATTCCGACGGTGCAGCTGTCGCTAAAGGCAGGGCTAGATCCGGCCGAGCACCTGGCCATGGGGCGGGCGCTGGCACCGCTACGCGACGAGGGAGTGTTCATTTTGGGCAGCGGCATGAGCTTCCACAACATGCGCGGCTTCCGCGATCCGCGCGGCCGTGGCATTGCCGAAGAGTTCGACGCCTGGCTGCGCGATGCGCTGGTGCAGCCCGCAGCGGAGCGCGATGCTCGGCTGCTGCGCTGGGCTCAGGCTCCTGCGGCACGCTTGGCCCACCCGCGCGAGGAGCACCTGCTGCCGCTGATGGTGACCGCCGGGGCGGCCGGCGACGAGCGCGCTCGCGTGGCGTACAACGGTACGGTGTGGGGAATTCGCCTGTCGGCCTATGAGTTTCCGGGCGGGTAGGCCGGGTGTCCGGCGCTGGTCACGCGGCTAGGGTAGCGTCGAGGTGGGAGGAGTCGGGGCAGTCGAGGCCGAGACGCGCTGCGTGCCCGTCGCTTCGCTCCGCGGGCTGGTCGCCGTGGTCGCCGACGGCGGTGGCATCGCCGCTGGGGCTTGCGGCAGGGGCGATGCCGGGGCCGATGGAGCGCTGGGGGACGGCACAGCTGTCGGGAGGAGCGCGGCTGGCTTGTGGCTAGGGGCGGGCGCTGGGCTGGGGGCAGTCGGTGTGGCCGCCGCACTAGCCGTGCGGCTCGCAGCATTCTTCCCATCGCTGCTCGGCGGCTCGCGGCGGATGTAGTAGGCGCCGCTGGCGTGGTCGATCTCGCGATAACGGGTCAGCTCGACGGCGTAGCTCATCTTGCCCCAGTCGAGCCAGCGCTTGAAGTTGCCCGCATCCTGCACGATGTACTCATAGGCTCCGGACATGCGGGCCCGGGTGCGCAGAATCAAGCCCCGCTCGTCCGTCGGCAGCGAAAGCAGGCTGCGCTTGTAGCCCGGGGTGTACGGGAAGTAGCGCTCGGCGTTCGAGAGGTACACGGTGCGGGCAATGCCGCCGACTTTCTGCAGGGCCGCAGCGACGCTGCTCATCGCGCCGCCGATGCTCAGGTCGCCGCGCACCATCACCACCCGATTGGTGCGGAATAGCTCGACGAGATAGCGGTACTGGTTCATGTCGTTGAGGAACCAGCGGATGCCCAGCGGCTTATAGGCGGCTTCGACCCGGCGCAGGCGGCGCGGTACCGCGAAGTGGGCCATGCGATACGCGGCCAGCATGCCGCGACGGGTTGGGGCGTCGACCTTGAGCGCTTCGATGAGCTCTTCGACCCGGCGCACATTGCGGTCTTCCCACAGATCGAGAAAGTCATGCGGCGTCGGCGAGTTGAGAAAAATCACGCCGTAGACGCGGTGCAGATCGACGACGACCTGGTCGAAGTCGAGCAGGACCATGAACTCGGGCCGAGCCCAGCCGGCCAAGAGGTAGTTCTGGTCGGTGCCGACGCCGATGTACACGCCGCCGCGGCCTTCGAGGGCGGTTCGCCAGACGAAGTGGTTGTCCTCGTTGGAGACGATGTAGTGCGTGTCGCGGACCAGCGCGGGTGGACGCGGATCGCTGTTCAGCTGGGCAAAGGCATCGCTCCAGGCCTGCGGCAGTGGGGACGGCAGGCCAGTCGGTGCGGTGACCGCTGCGCTCGGGGGCGGTGTGGCCTCGGCTGCCGGATCGGCCAGGGCGGCTCGGTCGGCCAGCAGCCCGCCGGCGAGCACCGACAGGAGCCTAGCCCAGTACCTCATTCCCTTGCGGATGGGAGACGGCACGCGCAGTCCTGGACCCCTACTGGAAGATCTCGCGGATGGGCTTGCCGGTCAGGCGGGTCTGCGGCTGCAGGCCAAGCGCCGCCAGCGCCGTGGCCGCCGTATCCATGGTCGAAATCGGACCCTGAATCGAATAGCCGCGGCGCACGCCCGGACCCATGGCAATCCATGGGATGTTGCGGTCGCTGAGCAGCGCGCCAGAGTGGTTGTGGTTATGGCCACCGTGGTCGGCTGAGACAATGACCAGCGTGTCGCTGAGAATGCCGGCCCGCTCGATGGCCTGATAGATGGTGCCCAGGCAGGCGTCGGCGTCTCGCGCTGCGCGCTTCTGGTCCTCGGACATCCAGCCGGCCGAGTGGCCCTTCTCGTCGGGATCGGAGAAGTGGACGAAGGTCAGCGCCGGCTTCTCGCGCTCGATGTAGCGGGCGGCCTCCTCGCTGACTTTCTTGCAGTAGTAGCCGGGCCGCTGAAACACATCGACGGTGCCAGGCGGCAGGATGTGGCGCAGCTTGAACTTGCCGACGAAGGCCGCCGTCTTGAGGCCGTTGTCCTCGGCCGCTTTGAAGATCGTCGGCACCTGGATGTAGCCCTTCTGGGGGCGCCAGTTGTTCCAGGTCAGGCCATGCAGGTTGACATCGACACCCGACAGCATCGAGGCATGCGAGGGCAGCGTCGAGGCGGTGCGGATGGTGCGGGCCCGCCAGGTATAGGCGCCGTTTTTGGCCATCAGCTGGTGCCACTGCATGCGCTGCTGCTGCGTGATGAGCTCGGGCCGCATGCCGTCTTCGCTGATGATCACCACATGACGCGCAGCGGTGCCGGGGTCAAGCGGGCCGGTGCTTGTTGCCACGTACCCACCGGCGAAGCTGGAGTCCACCGCCAGGGCAAACGGCTTGGCTTGGGCGACGCGCGGCTGGCTAGCCAGGTCCGTCGGCAAGCCAGGCACGCCAGTGGCGGTGCTGAGGAACAGAGCCGCTGCTGCAACTAAGCGGCAATAAGGATACCTAGCGCGCACCGGATCAGCGTATCGCGTCGTTATCTGCATTACAAGATGGTGTCTTTGTCCGCTCGAAAAGAGGGGCACCGATGCGGGGCGGCAGGCGGCCGTAGCAGCCTGGCCAGCGAGAGGAGCAGGGAGGACGGCGGACGCGCCAAGCGGCAGCGGATGCGGGGGCGACAGCCTACTTCTTGAGGGGCTTGATCACGCCACAGCCCTGGCGCACGCCGGAGTTGCCGCTGGGCTGCGTGGTCAGATCATCTGGCTTTTCGTGAAAGACGATGGAACGGCCCAGGATGGCGTTTTCACCCTGACTGACACTGACCGAGTCGAGCTCGATCTCGAGTCGGCCCTTGCCGTCTTCGGCGATGGTCATGTTGCCGAAGTCGCCGGCATGATGGGCAGGCTTCTCCGGGCCGCCATGATCGAGCTTGCCGGGATTGAAGTGGTCGCCGGCCGACTTGCCAGCGGGATCCGAGCAGTCGCCTTTTTCGTGGATATGTAGGCCGTGCTGGCCTGCCGTGGCGCCGCTGATCTCGACGACGACTTTGACCTTGTTGCCGGCCTGCTCGAAGGAAGCAGTTCCGGTCACGGCACTGCCGCTTCGCGACTCGATGGTCGCCGTGGCCATCGATACCGGCTCGGTCGGAGTCGGGGTCGGGCCAGGGCAGGCGGTGAGCGTGGCGAAGGCAAAAAGCAGCGAGAAGTGACGCGGCAGCGTGTTGAGCTTCATCTGGGGTCTCCCGAGCGGTCGTATCGACTGTGAGGGGGCGGAAGCGAGAGCGGGCCCGTGGTCAGCGTAACCCGCCTGCGCACTCGGGCCAACCGACGCTCGCGATCCGCGCTGGGACTTACAACGCAAGACGCAGGCCGACGGGGCAAGCACAAGCGGAGTTCGCCACGCGGCCGACGAATGACAAGTGGAGGAAATGGGATTCGAACCCACGACACCCGGCTTGCAAAGCCGGTGCTCTACCAACTGAGCTATTCCCCCGGAAAGGGCGCGATCGACAAACTAGCCGAAGGCGCCGCGGCAGGTCAATTTACAACTGCGCGGTCGCAGTCGCTTCCAGCTAGGGCAGGCTGACGTTCGCCGAGGTCGACATGTCCTTGGTCACGGTGATCATCTGCGTCGTCATCTTGCCGGCCTTGCTAG
>CAZVMD010000258.1:0-10798 GCA_964628555.1 uncultured Myxococcales bacterium
CGCGACGGTACATCGTCACAACGCAGGCCCCGCCCAGGCCCAGGTTGTGCTGCAGCGCGACCTTGGCATTTTGCACCTGACGCTTGTCGGCCTGACCACGCAGCTGCCAGACCAGCTCAGCGCACTGGGCAACGCCGGTCGCGCCCAGTGGATGGCCCTTGGAGAGCAGGCCGCCCGAGGGGTTGGTGACGAACTTGCCGCCGTAGGTGTTCTGGTCTTCCCAGATGAACTTCTCGGCTTCGCCTTCTTTGCACAGGCCAAGCGCTTCGTAGGTCAGCACTTCGTTGGTGGTGAAGCAGTCGTGTAGCTCGACGACCTGCACATCCTGCGGACCCAGGCCGCTCTGCTGATAGACCCGGTCAGCGGCGCGCTTGGCCATGTCGTAGCCGACCATCTTGATCATGCTGTCGCCAAAGCTCGACGGATAGTCGGTGGTCATGGCCTGGGCGGCGATGTACACCGGGCGCTCGATGCCGTGCCGCTTGGCGAATTCATCCGAGCACAGCACCGCCGCGGCCGCGCCACAGGTCGGCGGGCAGCACTGAAAGCGGGTCAGCGGATCGAAGACCTCCTGCGAGGCCATGATCTCGTCGACCGACAGCCGCTCGGCAAAGATGGCCAGCGGGTTCTGGCTGGCGTGCTTGCGGGCCTTCTCGCTGACCTTGGCAAAGGTCTCGCGGCGGGTGCCATAGCGCCAGCGATACTCGCGGCCCGCACCGCCGAACATCTGCGCGGCCGGCGGTGCCTGATTGAAGCCCTGCAGGTCGTTCATCACACCGGCGTGCTTGTCGAGCGGGTTGGTGCGGTCGTTAAACTTCGAGCCGAGCGCGCCCTTTTCCATCTGCTCGAAGCCGAGCACCAGCACGCACTCGGCGATGCCGCCCTCGATGGCCTGCTTGCCGAGCATCAGCGCCGTCGAGCCGGTCGAGCAGTTGTTGTTGACGTTAAACACCGGAATGCCGGTCAGGCCCAGCTCATACACCGCGCGCTGCCCGCAGGTGGAGTCGCCATAGACATACCCAGCGTAGGCCTGCTCGATGGCGTCAAACGGCACGCTGGCATCCTGCAGCGCGGCGCGCCCAGCCTTGGCCGCCATGACGTTGTAGTCTTCGCTCGCGCCGGGCTTGGAGAACTTGATCATCCCGACGCCAATGACATTGACTCTGCGTCCCATGGTTCGTTTCCTCTCTACAGCCGGGCCGGCTTCACAGCGCACCCGGCTGGGTCTTTAGCTTGGTTCTACTACAGCAGGCCGCGCAGGAAGCTCAGCTGGTGCGCCGGACCGACGTCGCCATCGACGCGCAGGTTGCCGTGCTGATACAGGCTCTGCGCCGTCTTTTCGCCGCGGCTCAGCGCGACCAGATCATCATCGCTTAGCGAGATCACGGTCTTGGCTCCCGGCTGCGTCCCTTCGCGCACGCTGCCCGCTGGACCATCGACGACGAACGACTGGCCCGCGATGTTGAACTGCACCGCCGTGCCCAGCGATGCGCCCAGGTTCTTGTCGGCAGCCAGGCGCGTGCCGAGCGCGGCGAAGATCTTGCCCGCCTGGGCAGCGGCCTTGGCCGGTGCACTGCTCGCAGCCGGCGCAGCCGTCGCGGCAGGCGCCGCCGCCTTGGCGCCTTTTTTCGCCGCCACCGCAGCTTCGGCGGCCTTGGGATCGATCTTCTTTAGGAACTCCAGCTTCTGGCTGGCCATGATGTCGCCGCTGATCCGCAGCTTCTTGTCCATAAACAGCTTCATCGGATCGGCCTTGCCCGTCGCCATGGCGATGAAGTCGGCGTCCGACAGGGCCAGCGTGCAGCCCGCCTTGCCGACCTCGCCGGCCTGGACCTTGCCTTCCTTGAGATCGACGGTCCAGCTCGACTCGGGGCTGCTCAGCTTGAACAGGTAGATGACGCCGATCTTGGTTAACTCAGCGCGGTTCTTTTCGACGTAGTCCTCGATAGCGATGAAGATGTCGCCCGACAGGCTGCCCGCTGCCGGGGCCGCTGCCGCTGGAGCCGCCGCCGGAGCCGCTGCACCGCCCCCCGCACCCGCGCGCGCCTTCGCCGCCGCGAGCACCAGGTTGGGATCGATCTTCTTTAGGAACTCCAGCTTCTGGCTGGCCATGATGTCGCCGCTGATGCGCAGCTTCTTGTCCATGAACAGCTTCATCGGATCGGCCTTGCCGCTGCACATGGCCATGAAGTCGGCATCCGATAGCTCCAGCGTGCACTGCGGGGACGCCGCGGCACCCGGGCTGACGCTGGCGGCCTTGGTATCGAGCGTCCACACGCTCTCCGGCGCAGTGAGCTTGAACTGATACAGCACGCCGATTTTCTTCACCGCATCGGCATTGCCATCGAAGTAGGCCTTGATGCCGGCGAAGACATCGGCGCTGATCGGCTCGGCCGAGACCGTCGCCGCACCAGCCGGCGCCGCTTTCGCTGCGGTCTTGGCCTGGGGCTTGGGAATCTCGCTGAATAGCTCGACCGCGGCGTTTGAGATCACGACCTTGTCGCGCTCTTTGACCTTGGTGCGGAAGACGATGCGGCCCTCGGCCTCCTTCCACATCTCGGTGACCAGCGTCTCGCCGGGGAACACGCTGTCGGCGAAGCGGACCTTGATGCTCTTGAAGAAGCGCGGGTCGCCGCCGCTAAAGGCGCGGATGACGGCGCGCGCCGCGAAGCCATAGGTGCACAGGCCGTGCAGGATCGGCTTATCGAAGCCGAAGCCCTGCGCGAAGGCGGGGTCGGCGTGCAGCGGGTTGATGTCCCCCGACAGGCGATACAGCAGCGCCTGGTTCTCGCGCGTCTTCTCTTCGACCACCGCATCGGGCGCGCGGCTGGGCGGAACGTTGATCTCGGCCGAGGGCCCGCGCTCGCCACCCCAGCCGCCGGCCCCGCGTACCACCGTCGAGACTTCGTTGTAGGCCAGCTCTTCGCCGCTCTCGTCGAAGGTCTTGATGCCCATGATGACGATGGCGTTTTTGCCCTTGTCGTAGACGTCTTTGCACTTGAGCTCATGCCGCAGCTTGGCGCGGGCCGGCAGCGGACGCTTAAGCTCGGTGTACTGCTCGCCGTGCAGCACGCGCTCGAAGCCGTAGTTCATGCCCGGCGCTTTGTCGCCGCGCTTGAAGCCATCGAAGATCACCTTCATCGCCGGCACCACGGCAAAGGTCGGCAGGGTGTGGAAGCCCTCGCCGCTCATCTCGTAGACCAGGGACAGGCTCTTGGGATCGAGCGGGTTTTCTGCCGCGCCAACCCCCAGCGCGTACAGCGAGACATCGCGCTCGTCGTACTTCGACTCGCTGATCACCGGCGGGGCATCGAGCGCCGCATCAACGTCGATCAGATCGTTGCCGCCGCGGCTCTTGCTGTCCAGGTTGGCGACGATCGGCTGAATCGAGTTGGTGATGTCGGTCGGATGCGTCGTCTTCTCGAAGCTGCTGATCACCGCAAAGTTCTTGCGCAGCTCCTCGGGGGCGATGTTACGGCCGAGCTTGAAGGTCTTGCCCTCGGCGCGCTCCCAGCGCAGCTTGGCATAGAAGCCGCCGCCGACTTCGAACAGACCGCCGGTCTCGGTACAGGACTCGTGCGACAGCCAGACGACCAAGGACGAGACGTACTCGGGCTTGAGCGCCGCCACCAGGTTCGGCGGAAATACCGTCTCGGTCATGCGCGAGCCAGCCACCGGCGCGATAGTGTTGACCAGGATGTTGCGCTTGCGCCCTTCAATGGCCAGGGTCTGCGCGAAACCGACGACACCGAGCTTGGCCATCGCATAGTTGGCCTGGCCGAAGTTGCCATAGATGCCCGCCGCGCTGGCGGTCATGATGACGCGGCCATAGCCCTGATCGCGCATGCCGCCCTTGACGTTCCACGCCGCGTGCGTGACGCGATAGGAGCCAAGGACGTGGACGCGATAGATCAGATCCCAGTCGTCCTGCGTCATCTTCTGGAACGACACATCGCGCAGGATGCCGGCGTTGTTGACCACCACATCGACGCGACCCCAGGTGTCCATGGCGGTCTGGACGATCTTGTCGCCGTCTTCCACCGAGTCGTAGTTGGCGACCGCTTCGCCGCCCTTTTCGCGGATCTCGGCGACGACTGCGTCGGCTGCGGCCGAGCCCTTGCCGGTGCCATCGTGTCGGCCGCCCAGGTCGTTGACGACAACGCGGGCCCCGCGCGAAGCAAAGAGCAGGGCGTGCGATTTACCCAGGCCGTTGCCGGCACCCGTGATGATGACGACGCGGCCTGCCTCGGCTCCGGCGGCACCGCGAAAGTCCAGAAGATCGCTGGCCATTAGGTTCCCTTTCGTGTTGGGTCGTTTCGGGGGAAGGACAAACGAATGCGGGCCCAGCATACTGCAGCCGGAGGCGATTTTGCGCGGCCCCCCGCAAGCCCGGAAGCTCGCTGCACTTTGCTGCGCTCACCGACGCTGCGCCGCCCGCGCCGGCGGCAGCCAGAGCCCGGCTACAGGTCCGATCTCTAGACACAAGCGCGGGCTGCCAGCCGCACCGTTCCAGCCGCCACACAGCAGGTCCAGCCAGAGCCGCGGCCTGTGCTAGAACGACCAGCGGATGAGCTCTCCCCCTTCCCCGACTGCCGTAAGTCCCGGCGATGAAGTCAGGCGCCTCTCGCTGGAGCTAGAGGCGGCGCTCGTGCGTGAGCTACAGCGCGCCTGGCACCACGTCAACGTCTCGCACTTCCGCGGCGTGCTGCTGCCGCCCACGCTGGCGCTGTCTGACAACCAGAGTCAGCTGGGGCTGTGGCAGCCGCAGACCCGCACCCTGTACCTGTCGCGCCGTCTGACGCTGAGCCAGCCCTGGCCTGTCCTCGTAGAAGTCCTGAAGCACGAGATGGCCCATCAGTACGTTCACGAGGTGCTGCGCATCGACGAGGAAGCGGCGCACGGTCCGACGTTTCGCGCCCTCTGCGAGCGCCTGGGCATCGACAGCAGCGCCGCCGGCCTGCCCGCGCCGAACAGCCCCGACAGCGCCGACCCCGAGCGGCAGAAGCCGCTGCGCCGCGTCGCCCGCCTGCTGGCCCTGGCCCAGAGCCAGAACCTCAACGAAGCCGAGAGCGCGATGCGCGAGGCGCAGCGCCTGATGCTCAAGCACAACCTGGAAGAGCACAGCGCCCGGGCTGGGGTGCGGACCGTCGGACAGCGCTACAGCTATCGTCAGCTGGGTCCGGTGCGCCGCCGCGTCGAAGAGAGCGAGCGCTTGCTGGCCATGCTGCTGTCGCAGCACTTCTTCGTCGAGAGCATCTGGATCCCGAGCTACGACGTCGAGCGCGGCCAGCGCGGCAGTGCGCTGGAGGTCTGCGGCACGCCCGAGAACCTAGAGATGGCGGCCTACGTCTATGACTTCCTCGGGCGCACCGCTGAGCATCTGTGGCAGGCGCACAAGCGACAGGCTGGCCTGCCCGGCGATCGCGAGCGCCGGACTTTTCTATCCGGCGTGATGATCGGCTTTGGCGAGCGGCTGGCCGACGAGGCCAAGCTGCAGGCCCAGCACGGCCTGATCTGGCTTGGGGACGCCGATCTGGGGCGCTACCTGAAGAAGCGGCACCCGCACATCCGCCGCGTGGCCCAGCGTGGCCAGCCGCGCACGGCGACCCGCAACGAGGGCAAGCGGGCCGGCCGCAACATCATCCTGCATCGCCCGATCAGCGGCGGTGCTTCCTCGCCCGCAGCCCCACGCGCCCTGCCACCGCGAAGGTAGGCGCCCCCAGCCGGGGTCGCTTTCGCTAAGCTCTCTTCATCGCCATGTCCTCGCCGTCTTCTTCCTCGCCCAACCTCGCTGCTGCCGCCACCGCGGATGCGTCGACAGCTGAAAGCGGGGCCAAGGATCCGGCCGCGCAGACCGAGCCCGACGCGGCGCCGGAGCCCGCCAGCCAGGCCGAAGACGACGACGAGCCAGTGCTCGGCCGGCCAGCCCTGGTGCCGGAAGCCGCGAGCATGCGCAGCCTGCGACGTGAGCGCCGAGCCGCCCGGCGCCGTCGCATCGCTGAGCTCTTTCGCCGCTTCATCCGCGCCGAGGCCACAGGCGGCGTGGTGCTGCTGGCCAGTACGATCCTCTCGCTGGCCCTGGCCCACTCGCCGCTAGCCCCGCAGATGGCGGCGGTGTGGCGAGCCCAGATCGGCCTGTTCGGCATCGGTCAGGGCTTCGGCCTCCCCGTCGCAGAGTGGATCAACGACGGGCTGATGGCGCTGTTCTTTCTTTTGGTCGGCATGGAGATCAAGCGCGAGCTGATCCATGGCGAGCTGGACTCACCGCGCAAGGCTGCGCTGCCGGTGATCGCGGCCGGCTTTGGCATGCTGGCCCCGGCGCTGATCTATCTGTTCGTCAGCGCGCAGGGGGGACCGACGATCCGCCGCGGCTGGGCGATTCCAACCGCTACCGACATCGCCTTTACCGTCGGGGTCATGGCGCTGCTGGGCCGCCGCGTGCCGATGGGACTTAAGATCTTCGTCACCGCGCTGGCCATCGCCGACGACCTTGGGGCGGTGCTGGTCATCGCGCTGTTCTATTCCGCCCGCTTGCACCTGGGGCTGCTGGCCCTCTCGCTGCTGCTGACCGGGGCGCTCGTTGCCTGCAATCGCTGGGGCGTCAAGCGGCGGCGGGTCTACCTGATCCTCGGCGCCCTGCTGTGGGCCGCGATGCTGCACTCCGGCATCCACGCCACCATCGCCGGCGTGCTGCTGGGACTATGCACGCCGCAGGCCACCGCCGAGCGCCTCAACCGCAGCCTGCAGTATCCGGTGGCGCTGTTCGTGCTGCCGCTGTTCGCGCTGTGCAATGCCGGCATCACGCTGCCGCTCGACTCGGCCTCGCTGCAGGCGGCGCTGCATCAGCCGGTCAGCCTGGGCGTGTTCTTCGGCCTGCTGGTCGGCAAGCCGCTCGGCATCTTCCTCGCCGCGGTCCTCGCAGTGCTGCTGCGTGTCGGCCAGCTGCCGTCGCAGACGACCTACCGCAGCCTGCTCGGCGCGGCCATGCTGTGCGGCATCGGCTTCACCATGTCGATCTTCACCGCGCAGCTAGCCTTTTTCGATCCCGGACTGCTCGACCAAGCCAAGCTCGGCATCCTGGCGGGCTCGCTGTGCTCGGCGCTGCTCGGCTCACTGACGCTGCGCCTGACCACCGCGCGGCCCGGCTAGGGCGCCGGCAGCAGCGCCTTGATCTTGGCCAGCAGGCGCGGCATCTCGACCGGCTTGGTGTCAAAGTCGGTGCAGCCGGCCGAGAGCGCGCTCTCGCGATCTGAGGTCAGTGCATGCGCGGTGAGCGCGATCACCGGGATGCTGGCGGTGGCAGCATCGGCACGGATGCGCCGCGTCGCTTCCCAGCCATCGACGACCGGCAGGCTCAGGTCCATCAGGATGATCGCCGGCTGCTCGCGCTTGGCGACCTCCAGGGCGCGCTGGCCGTCTTCGGCGCTGACCACCTGATAGCCGGCGCGGAGCAAGCGGCGCGACAGCATATCGAGGTTCATCGGGTTGTCTTCGACGATCAGGATCTTGGCCATACGACAAAACCTCAAGCCGCCTAGGCAGGGTCGCTGCGACTGGTTGTGGCCGGGGCGCCATCGCGCGCTCGCCGCGGGCTCAGGCGACGCAGCGCCATCAAGAGCTCGCCCCGCCCCAGCGCACCTTTGAGCAGCAGCTGATCCGCGCCTTGCTCGATCCGCTTGCGCTCGTCCTCTGACAGATCGCGAGCAGTGACAACGATGACCGGGATGCTGCGCCAGCGCGGGCTGGCCCTGAGCGCGTCGAGCAGACTAAAGCCGTCGAGCTCCGGCATCATCAGATCCAGCAGGATGAGATCCGGCGTGTAGTCGGCAAGGATCTCCAGCGCCTCGCGGCCGTTGTTGACGCAGCGGGGCGCGTTGCCGTTCTCTTCCATCAGCCGCGACAGCAGGCGCTGGCTGTCGGGATCGTCTTCGACGATCAACACCTGCGTCATCGGCTGCGCGTGCCGCGACAACAGGGTGCTCAGCAAGAGCTCGCGGTGCACCGGCTTCTGCAGATAGGCCGTCGCGCCCAGGGCTGCGCCCTTCTGCCGCTCGGGCAGGATGCTGACGACGATGACCGGAATGTCGCGCAGCGTGGCATCGCTCTGCAGCTGCGACAGCACACCCCAGCCATCGAGCTTGGGCAAAAGGACATCGAGCGTGATCGCCAGCGGCCGCAGCTCGCGTGCTAGACGCAGCGCTTCCTCGCCGTCGCTGGCAGTGACCACGCGATAGCCCTCGCTGGTCAGGATGCGGCTCAGCATATCGCGGGCCATGGCATCGTCATCGATGACCAGCACGGGTCGCTCACTGCCTTCGCCGGCCGGGGCCCGGGGCTCGCTGGGCGTGCGACTCAGGTGCTCGGCGCGGGCCGCGCTGGGGCTGGGGCTGTCGCCGCTGTCGCGAATCGCCGCCGGGGGCGCAGCCGGGATGTGCAGCGTAAAGGTCGAGCCCACCCCGAGCTGACTTTCAACGCGGACTTCGCCACCGAGCATGCGACAGAAGCGCTCGGTCAGTGCCAGGCCCAGGCCGGTGCCGCCGTAGCGCCGCGAGGTCGAGGCGTCGGCCTGCTTGAAGGGCACGAACAGCTCGCGCAGCACGTCTGGCTTGATACCGATGCCACTGTCGCGCACTGCAAACGACAGCCTATCGCCGGCCGCTGTGGCCTGACGCTCGACGAGCACCGCGATCACTCCGCCTTCGGTGAACTTGGCGGCGTTCGACAGCAGGTTGTAGATCGACTGCCGGAGCTTGGTGACATCGACGCGCATCTGGCCCAGCGTCTCGGCGGCGCTGACCTCAACCCGGTTGCGGTTCTTTTCGATCAGCGGCCGCAGCGTGTCGACCACCTCGTGCACCAGCGCGGCGACCGGCACGTCCTCGTAGTACACGGCCATCTGGCCCGCCTCGATCTTCGACAGATCGAGGATGTCGCTGATCAGCGTCAGCAGGTGCCGCCCCGAGGCGACGATGCGCTGCAGATCGCTCTCGTACTGCAGATGGCCAGCGTCGGCCGTCTCTTCGAGCAGGATCTCGCTGTAGCCGATGATGGCGTTGAGCGGAGTGCGCAGCTCGTGGCTCATGTTGGCGAGAAACTGGCTCTTGGCCTGGCTGGCTGCGATGGCCTGATCGCGCGCCACTTCCAGCTCGTGCGTGCGCTCGGTGACGATCTGCTCCAAGCGATTGCTCCAGGCGCGCAGCTCGGCGTTGGCCAGATACAGCTCCTGGCTCTTTTTCTCTAGCAGCTCCTCGGCTGCCCGGCGGGCCTTGCGCTCGCGCTCTAGCGCCCGCTGCAGGACTTCGACGTCCGGCTCGCTCATGACGCCTGGCCTGTGGCCGGCGGCGCAGCGACGGTGATCTCAAAGCGCACATGCGTGCCGCTGCCGCCCGAGAGGTCTTCGCGCTGGATCTCCAGGGTCTGGTGATAGTAGGCAGCGCAGCCCTCGATGAGGCCCAGCGCCAGATCGGCCAAGCCGCGCGGCGAGCGATAGATCATCGCCATGCGATCTTCCGCCAAGCGCTCGCAGACAAAGCGCGGCAGCTCGGCATCGGCGTAGAGCTTGCGAACCTCGACGTGGATGTGCTCTTCCACCGCGGCCAGAAAGTCGAGCGTCGAGCGCTGCTCGGCAAAGAACGCCGGGTGGCTCTGCACGAAGCGCCCGAGCAGATAGCGGCCAAAGATCTGCAGCAGGGCTGGGATCGCCACGCCGGAGCGGGTCGATAGCTGCTGCAGCAGGCTGACCATCTCGCTGACCGGATAGGTCCCGACAGCGGTGTAGACCCCGCCGGAGGGCAGGCTAGCGCCCTCGATGATCTGGTCGACCATGGCCAGCGAAAAGCGCTCCTCGACCAGGGTCAGAAACTCGGTAAAGACGATCCCCTTCATCAGCTCCCCCGTCGCTCCACCGGCTGCTCTAGGCAGCCGAGGTGCGGCCTGATGTTGACGCTGCTCGACGATTGTACCGCGATCGTCGGCGGGATATCGGCCGTTTTGCCCCCGAGCTAGCGGCGATGGCGGGGCAGGTCTTCTTCCAGGGCCTTGAGGTAGTCGATGGCGGCGGGGCCACCGTCGGAGAGCGCGGACGGCACGGCTCCTGCCGAGGGTCCCAGATCGCGCAGGCTGCGCGCCAGGGCTCGCAGCAGATCGCGCGTGCTCGGCAGCGAGCCTAAGGCCGGCAGCAGATCCGCTTCGCCCTGCCCATCGGCGATGGCCGCGCCCAGCTGACGCACGGTCTCGACGGTCAGGCGGCCGCGGCGCAGCAGATCCTGCAGCGAGTTGCGCAGCGCCTCCAGTGAGTACTCGTGGCGATCGACCATCTCGACCGCCACCCGCACCACCGCATCAGCGGCGAGGCGGCCGTCCTGATGCAGGACCAGCGCGGCCTGAAAGTAGTTGTAGATCGGCACCAGGCGCGCGCCGTAGCGATCGAAGCGACGCGGTGGCGAGCGGCGATCCAGATGGATGAAGATGCGGCCCACCACCTCGTGCGCAAACGGGCCGAGCTCTGGCAGGTTCGCCGTCGCTGCTGCGCCATGCTCGGTCGGGCCGCGATAGATCGACTCGAACAGCGACACCGTGCGTCCGGCATCATCGGGATAGGTGCCGGCCCGCTCCAAAATTTGCTCTAGCTGCGGTCGCGCCACGCGCCCAGCCAGCAGGTCGCCGTACAGCGAATAGATAAAGGCATCGGACTCGGCATCGTCGCCGAAGCAGACCTCGCGAGCACTGCGGCTGACGCCGGCCCGACCGGTCAAAAGCGCCGGCAGCTTGTAGCCGACCTGCTCGCGCAGCGCGCGGA
>CAZVMD010000259.1:0-10760 GCA_964628555.1 uncultured Myxococcales bacterium
TCGAAGGCGAGACCGATCAGGGAACGCGCTCGCTGCCGCTGTGGAGCAACGGCGAGTTCGTCGTTGAGCAGCGCATGCCCGACTTTCGCGGCCAGCTCACGCAGGCGATCGAAATGAGTGGCTCGCTGCGCATTGGCTTGGTGCAGGCGATCTACAAGCTGTGCTCGGACAACGTGCTGTCGGCCGATGTCGATCTGGCGCGGGCCAATGGCGAGGCGGCGCTGGTTCGCTTCAACCTCGGCAAGGCCGAGAGTGCCAACATCAACAAGCAGACCGAGAGCGCCCTGACCGCGCTGTCCAAGCTCTCGGGCTGGACCGATGGCACGTATCGCGTCGTGCTGCGTCCGCTGTTTGGCGAGAGCGGCGGCGCGGAGGGGCAGCCGGCTAAGGCTAAGAAGCCCAGCGACGACAAGTTCGATCTCACCGGCAGCGTCAACATTGACGTGAGCAAGGGCGTGGACTGGCCACCGAAGGGCGGGGGCGATGACTCTGCCATCGGGGGGCCGGTGCCGATGGATGCGGCGTCGAGTCCCGGCAATCAGCCGCGGCCCGCTCTGACGCCGCCCAAGCCAGTGAGCAGTGTTCAGCCCCCGGCCAGCCTGCCGGCTGCACCGCTGCCGGGCGCCGCTGGCAACCCACCAGGAGTGGTGCCGCCACGCTTGCACTCGACGCTGGTCAGCAATCCTGGCGCTCCGCCGGCCGCTGCGGCCAGTGCTGCTGCCGGTGCCGCAAGCGGGCCCGGTGCCGGGGCTGCGACCGTGCCGATGTCGACGGTCACCCGCGCCATGCTAGAGAAGCAGGCGCAGCAGCCCGCGCCGCCTGCCCCGGTCGAGAAAAAAGGCGGCGGTGGCAAGCTAGCGGCTGGCATCGCCGTCATGGTGCTGCTGTTGCTCGTTGCCGTCGCTGCTGCGCTGGTGGTTCTGAAGGCCAAAGGCGGCGCGCACTAGTCTGCTCTGCCGCATCAGGTCGGCCTTTTTCCCCCTTCCATTGAGCTAGCTGATTGAGCTGGGCGCGTGGCTAGCGCGCCAGTCATCGCATCATGCCTGGCTGATCTCGGCTGGCTTGGCTGGGCTGAATCGGCTGGGAAAAGCCGGCGCAGCTTCGCGAGGCCGGGCTGACTCTGGCGATGACGTCAGCCGGGTGGGGACTTGCGATTGGCGGGGGGGAAGAAGGGACCCGCGCCGCGGGGGGCGCGGATCGTTTGAGCTAGCGAGCGGCGACGCGGCGACGCTGGATGAGCACGGCACAGCCGAACAGCAGGCCGAGCATGGCCAGCGGCTGGCCAGGCTGACCCGCACCGGGGGCCGCGGCGCAGCTGCTGACGCCACCTCCGGACACCGCGATGTTGAGCGGGTTCTTGTTGGGGGTGGTGGTCGTGGTGGTGTTGTCGACCGGGTTGGCCTCGAACGTCTTGGACGTGGCCGAGGTCGTCACGTCAAAGCTGGTCTTGTCCAGCGGCGGGGTCAGCACAACCTTGATCGGCGCCGAGCCACCCGCGTCGAGCGTCGGACGTAGGCAGACGATGCTGTCGCCCTGCGTCTGACAGACCCAGCCATCGCCGCTGACGCTCTGCACGGTCGCGCCTGGCGGAATGGCGATCTTGACCAGCGGGTTATCGGCCGGCGCCTTGCCGACGTTGGTCACCGACACGTCGATGCTCAGCGGATCCTGGCCGTTGGCGCCCATCGGGTTGAAGGTGGTCGAGACGCGCAAGTCAGCCTCGGGACGGCAGGTGCCGCTCTGGCAGGTGCCCTTGCTGCAGGCAGAGCCATCCGGCTGCTGTGCATCGGCAGCGCAGCCAAAGCCGCTACCATCGCAGAGCTCGGCCGCATCACACTCGTTGGTGGCGGGGCGGCAGATGGCGGCGTTGCTGGCCACGGCGTTGACCGGGCACTGGCCGCTCGCACCGTCGCAGGTCTCGGCAAGGTCGCACACGCCGCTTGGGAAGCGGCAGATGGTGCCAGCTGCCTGGAAGCTGTCGGTCGGGCAGGCGTTGTTGTTGCCGTCGCAGGTCTCGGCGGCGTCGCAGAAACCGACTGCGCCACGACAGACGGTGCCAGCCGCCTGCTTGATATCGGTGGGGCAGCTCTTGGCGCTGCCATCGCAGAACTCACCCACGTCACAGACGCCAGCCGACGGCCGACAGAGCAGACCCAGCGGCGAGACGCGATCGAGGGGGCAGGCGGCGGTGGCACCGTTGCAGAGCTCAGGCGCGTCGCAGAGGTCGGTGGCGCCACGACAGACCGTGCCGGCCGGCAGCACCAGGTCTGGACCGCAGCTTGCGCTGGTACCGCTGCAGAAGTCAGCAACGTCGCAGCCGCTGCCGTTGTCGGGACGACACTCCTTGGTGACGGGCGCGAAGGCATCGGGGGCGCAGGTGGCCGTGACGCCGTCACACATCTCGGCCTGGTCACAGACGCCGGCTGCCGCGCGGCAGGTGGTTCCAGCCGTGGCCGCTGTGGGGTTGGTGCGCGGGCAGCTGTTGTTGCTAACCCCATCGCACTTGAAGTTGGCAGCACAGGTGCTGGGATCGCCGGTCGCGTTGCACACGGTGGTTGCCGAGGCTGGCGTGGCGGTCGTCGAGCATGCGTTGCTGGTGCCGAGGCAGAAGAAGCCGCCGTTGCAGGTTGCCGGATTGCCGGCCCCACACTGGGTGGTCGGCGGCGCAAAGATGTCCACGGGACAGCTCTTGAGCACACCGTTGCAGCTCTCGGCCTGATCGCAGGTGCCGTTCTGGGCGCGGCACTCGGTACCGGATGCTGCCACAGCGTCGCCGGGGCAGGCGGCGGTGGTGCCGTTGCAGACTTCATCGACGTCGCAGAGATCACTCGCGGCGCGACAGACGGTGCCCATGCTGGCGGGAGTCCCGTTGGTCTTCGGGCAGCTGCCAGCCGTGGTGCCATCGCACTTGAAGTTGGAGGCACAGAACGTGGTATCTCCAGCTGCGTCGCAGACGACGGTGCTGGCGGCCGGCGTTGGATTCGTCGTTGGGCAGCTGCCCTTGGCCGTGCCGTCGCACTTGTATTCTTTGACACACTTGCTGGCATCGCCGACGGGATCGCAGATGGTCCCCGCGGGAGCCGGGCCGCCCGGACAGGTCTTAAGCGTGCCGTCGCACATGCCCCCGGCAATGCACTTGGAGGCATCAGCCGCGCCGCCGCAGGCTGTGCCAGCCGGAGAGGCCTTGTCCATTGGGCACATCGCGGTGGTGCCATCGCAGGCCTCAGCTGCATCACAGAGATCGGCGGCAGCTCGACAGACCGTGCCCATACTCGCCGGGGTTGCGCCGGCGGTCGGGCATGTGCCCTTGGTGGTGCCGTCGCAGACGTACTTGGCGACGCAGTTGTTGTTGTCGGGCCCACCGCACTGCGTCCCCATGGCTGCAGCCGTCGAGTTGGTGGTTGGGCACATGTTGACCGCGACGCCGTCGCACTTGTACGAACCGACGCACTTGCTGGCGTCACCGCTGGCGTTGCAGGTCACGGTGTTGGCCGCCGGCTTGGGATTGGTCGTTGGGCAGGTGCCACTGGTGACGCCATCGCAGTAGTAGCCCTCGATGCACTTGGTGTCATCGCCGGCGGCACACTTGGTGGTGCTGGGCGAAGGCAGCGCGTTGCAGGCGGCGCTGGTGCCATTGCAGGTGCCGCCCTGTGAGCACTTGCTGGGATCGCCTCCTGCGCCACCGCCACACACGGTGGCCGCCGCGAGGATCTTACAGGTGCCGTTGACGCCGCCGCTCTTAGCTGCCGAGCAGGCCTGGCAGTCGACATCGTTGTTGACGCCATCAGAGATCTGGCCGCAGGCCGTGTTGCAGCAGAAGCCATCGACGCAGAAGCCGCTCTGGCACTGGATGTTGCTGGTGCAGGCATCGCCCTGCTGCTTGACGACGGCGTAGATGTACACGGCGCCTTGGTTGCTAGAGGCGACGGTGCGGCCAGGGGCGCCGACGATGGCGATGTTGCCGGTGACCCCGACGGACCAACCGAAGTTGTCACCTGCCTTGGCCGGCGCCGCGCCCAGCGAGATCGTCGGATCGACGCCGAAGTCATCGGTGAAGCCCCACTTGGTGGTGGCATTGCGATCGAAGACGTAGGCGGCGCCAGCATTGGCGATACTCTCGGGAGCGGGGCTGGTGGCAAAGCGAGCACCGACCAACGCGCCGTCGACCGTGTTGGAGAGCGCGACCGACTGGCCCATGGCGTCATTGGCGATGCCGCGGCTCATCAGGCCGTCGGCGGTCCAGGCGGCCATCCCAGTCCCGGCCGGGCGCAGAAAAGCGTAGGCGGCGCCGGCATTCGACTTGCCTGCTGGGTCGGCACCGGGGGCACCGACCAGGGCACGGCCCGCCTTGAAGTCGACGCTGTAGCCAAAGGAGTACACGCCGGCGGTGCCATCGGTCTCTTGCGGCAGCAGGGTGTTCTGACGGATCCAGGCCGCCGACTCGCCGATCCAGACATCGACTTCGCCCGCCTTGCTGCCCTTGACGTTGTCAGCGTCGGGAGCGCCAACGAAGACCAGGTCCGAGCCGGCGGTCGCATCATCGAAAGCAGCCACCGACCAGCCGTAGTGCTCATCCTTGGCTGGGGAAACGGCGGTGAGGATCTTGCTCTGGCTAAACACACCGGCCAGGTTGGCCGTGAAGATGTAGGCCTGCCCGGCGCCGGTGAAGCCGCCGGTTGTCTTTAGCGGTGCGCCCACCGCCGCCACGCCACCCGAGATCGCCACCGAGTAGCCAAACTGATCCTTGGCCGCGCCATCGCTGGGCGACAGCGCCTGAGCGGCGTTTACCGAGAACAGACCGGTCGGCGACAGGCGCGTAAAGATGTAGGCCTTGCCGGTGCTGCCGGCTGCCGTCGGATCGGGTTCGCCGACGATGATGCGGTTGCCGGAGACCGCGACAGAGAAGCCGAACTGGCCGCTCTTTCTGGGGGTCGGCGAGAGCAGCGTGTCGGTTAGCGCCCAGACGCCGGTCAGCGCGTTGCGCGTGTAGACATAGACCTTGCCCTGATCGCTCTGCGTGCCGTCCTTAAAGGGGGCACCGACCACCGCGGTGTCACCGTCGATGGCGACGGCAAAGCCGTACTGGTCGGCGGCCGAAGCGTCGGGAGCGATGATCTCTTGCTTGGGCACGCCGATCAGCGGGTCGACCTCGATCGGATAGCGCGCGTCCTTGTCTTCGATCTGCAGTGTGATTAGCTGCCCGGCCAGGGTCATCGTCGCGGTCAGCGCCTTGCCGTCGGCATCTTTGGCAAACAGGTGACTATAGCGCAGCACTGTGCGGCCTTGCTTGTCGCTGAGATCCACGAAGGCGCTGGCGCCGCTGCCGTGCAGGCTGGGCTGCACATCGCCGCCGACGCGGATGTTAAAGGCGACCTGGCCAGCATCGGTGCAGCTTGGACGTGAGCGCAGCGTGAAGCCCTGCTCAACGCCCATCGGACCGTTTACGTACCACTCGGTCACGTCGCCGCGGACGTAGTCGACGCGGTTGTAGCTGGCGCGCGGTGAGGCCGCGCTCGCCGGGCGAGGCAGCCCACGACAGCCGTAGCTCTCAAAGGAGAGCTGTAGCCGCCAGTCCGGCTCGCTGGAACCGAGCGTATGCATCGACAGACCGCGGCCCCCCAGGGTCGTCTCAAGCTGGTTGATCGGGTCCTCGGCACGTAGCTCGGCACCCCGCGAGGCGATGGCGAAGCGGCCATCGGCACTGCCCTGCACCTGGGCAATCAGCTTGGCCGTCGCCTCGTTGTTGACCGCTTCACCCGAGATCGATGAGGGCGTGGTCTTGGCCGGCTCCTCGCGGTGACAGGCAGCCAATAGGGCCAGCAGAACGGCGCGACTCGCGTAGGAGCTAGCAGTCCTGCGCAGTCTTGGCTCGAAGCGTGTACTACTCGTCGGCATCTTAGGAACCCTCCATGGGCCTAGGAGCTCGCTAGAGCTCCTTCCTGATTTACTGATGGGTCGGAAACGGTGCGGTTCTCTAGGGGTGGCCTAGCCGGCTCCCCTCATCTGGCTGAGCCTGCCGTGCCCCTCTGTGATGTCGGCCTTGCGACGCGACATGGCCTCCGAGGAGCACGGGCGCGAACTAGCCAGCCTTCTTCTTGTCGGCCTTGCCTTTCTTATCGGCTTTGCCCTTCTTGTCGGCCTTGTCGGCCTTGTCGGCCTTGCTCGACTTATCGGCTTTATCGGCCTTGTCGGTTTCGCCGGTCTCGCCCGCTTTGTCGGCCTTGCCTTTCTTATCGGCTTTGCCCTTCTTGTCGGCCTTGTCGGCCTTGTCGGCCTTGCCCTTCTTGTCGGCCTTGTCGGCGGGCTCGGTGGTCGGGGGCGGGGCCGTTGGGGTCTGCACCACCTGCGTCGTGCTTTCGCCGCCACCGCTCGCTGCCTGAGGGGGATCGACGATGCGGAAGTCGACGCGGCGGTTGAGCGCGCGACCCTTTTCTTTGCTGTTGTCGGCGATCGGGCGATCCGGGCCGTAGCCGTGTGCTTCCAGCCGGCTGGGATCGATGCCGTGATCGACGAGGTACTTCATGACGCTCTTGGCGCGACGATCGGACAGATCGCGGTTGTGGTCGGGCTTGCCTTTGTTGTCGGTGTGGCCTTCGACCGAGATGCGCTTGATGGTTGCAACCTGCTTGAGCACATCGGCCACGGCATCCAGGACCGGGAAGCTCTTCTTGAGGATCACGTCCTTGTCCGTCGCGAAGAACACCTGCTGCAGGATGACGATCATGCCGCTCTTGACCTCGACTAGGCCGGGGCAGCCGTTCTTCTTAGGATCTGACGAAGGGGCACCCGGCGTGTCCGGGCAGGCGTCGACCTTATCGGGCACGACGTCCTTGTCGCGATCGGGCAGTGGGCAGCCGGGGCGATCGCTGTCGGGGTTGGCGCCGGCCGGGACATCCTTGCACTGATCCTTGCTGTCATACACGCCGTCGCCGTCGCTGTCTTTGTCGGGGCAGCCGGGGCGGTTGGCATCGGGATTGGCGCCAGCCGGGACGTCCTTACACTGATCCTTGCTGTCGAGCACGCCATCGCCATCGCTGTCCTTGTCTGGACAGCCGCGGCGGTTGGGATCTGGGTTTTGGCCCTGTGGCTCATCTGGGCACTGATCGTCTGCGTCGAGCACGCCATCGCGATCGCGGTCGCGGCTCGGGCAGCCTTTCTGCTGCGGATCCGGATGCTCGCCCTTGGGCTCATCGGGACAGAGGTCTTCAAAGTCGAAGACGCCGTCGCGATCGCGATCCTTCAGCGGGCAGCCCCGCTTGTTCATGTCGGGGTGATCGCCGACCGGATCGTCTGGACAGAGGTCTTCGGCATCAATGACCCCATCGCGATCGCGATCAGGCGGCGGTGGCGGAGCCGGCATCGGCGCGTAGGCCAATCGCAGCAGGAAGCGCCAGTCCGGGGTGCCCGGCTCGCGCAGCGCACCGAAGCCACCCGCGACGCCGGCCTGAATGACCCGCGCGAAGTTGTAGTGGCCGCCAAGCAAGAGCTCCAAGCTGGTGACTTCCTGACGGAAGCGGTGTTCGCCGGTCACCACCGTCGAAAACAGCAGCTCAGGTCCGATGGCGAAGCGACGGTAGTAGTCGGCGTAGGCGACCGCCGCCCCTAGCTGCAGGGCCGAGCCCGTCGTGTTGCCCGAGTCAGGTGGCAGGTTGCCGATCGACTGATCGGGTCGGTAGTAGAAGCCAGCATTGGCCGACCACAGGATGTTGTGCGTAAGACCGCCGAACATGACCTTGGGCAGCACGCGCACACCGCTCTCGCCCACTTGGGCGGGGAACGGCGGCGGATCCGAGAAGCTGTTGATCGGGATCCAGACATCGATGCCCGCGCTGACCGAAAAGCCGCTGAGGTACGGCTGGCCGTAGATGCGCACGCGCGCTCCCAGCCGTGGGTCGCTGACCGCTGGGCGCGTGATCGGCGAGATGCCAGCCACCGCATTGCCGCGCTCCAGGAGCACGACGGGCAGCGTGGCGTTCACCAGGACGCGGTCGAGAAACGAGCCCGCCAGATCGACGTGCATAAGGAGCTGGTGCTCAATCCCCAGTCCTTGCGTTGTGAAGTTGCCGTTCTGATCGCGAACGCCGAACACCAGCGGGGCGTGGGCATAGTTCATCGTCAGACCAGCCGCGAAGTAACGCGTGCTGCTGTACCAAGGGTGATCGACCGAGAACGAGAATTCGCCGGCGGGCGTGGGCTCGTAGCGGTTGATGGCAAAGCCCTTGTTCATGGTCTGGGCATGAACGGAGGCACTAACAGCAAGCAGCGGAGCGAGAAGCAGGGCGGAGAGTTTGCGCGTCACTAGGTTCCTCTGGCGTTTCCTCGGGGTTCCACTGTCTGTGGGCGAACACAGAACCCAAAGCAGACGGGCTGAATGGATCGGCCCGCGGTCATCATATCGCAAAACGGCTCGCAGATGGGGAGGAGAGCTCCCCATGTCGCTCCGAATCCGATCGCAGATCGGAGTTGGCAGGACCCCGGCGGGTGTCCTGTTGCCGGGCGTGTGGGAGCGCGAAGTGACCGGCCCTAAAATGGCCGCTGATGTGTGTGCAGGACGCAAGGGCCCAGGCGGCCAAAGTCGCCCCGCCAAGCAGTCTCAACCAGAGAGAAGCGCTGGAGTTTTGCGGCACTGTCGAGGTGCTTGTATCGGCAGTTCGGCAAAAGTAGACTCGCGAGCGATGGCCGGCCGTACCCTTGGGCACTATCGACTGCTAGAGCAAGTCGGCCAAGGGGGTATGGCTGAGGTCTGGCGGGCCCGCGACCTGTCGCTGGATCGCGAGTGTGCGGTGAAAGTGCTGCATCGCCATCTGCAGAGCGAGCGCGAGTCTCGGCTGCGCTTTGCCCGCGAGGCGCAGGCGGTGGCGCGGCTGCGACATCCCAACATCCTTGAGATCTACGCCTACAGCGTCGATGAGGCCGACGAGAGCTTCCTGGTCACCGAGTTTATCGACGGCCCGACGCTGCGGGCCCACATCAACCAGCACCGGCCGCGCTTTCCCGAGATCGCTGCGATGATCGGCTGCCAGGTGGCGCGGGCCCTCGCGCTGGCTCACCGCCAGGGCGTGGTTCACCGCGACATCAAGCCCGAGAACATCATGATCCGTCGCTCGGGGCGTGGCGAGGGCAGCGTCGTGCTCTGCGACTTTGGCATCGCCCGTATCGCCGACAAGGATCACGTCACCACGACGGGGCAGCTGCTCGGCTCACCCGCCTATATGGCGCCGGAGCACATCAAGGGCCAGCGCGTCGACTCGCGCAGCGATCTCTATTCGCTGGGGACCGTGCTCTACGAGCTGATCAGCGGCCAGCTGCCGTTTTTGGGCCAGAACCCGCACGACACCCTGGTGCGCATCGCTGCCGGCGATCACGCGCCGGTGGGCGAGCTGTCGCCGCTGTGCTCGCCGGCCCTGGGGCGGGTGGTCGAGCGCGCCCTGAGCTGCGATCCCGCCGAGCGGCCCGCCGAAGCCGACCTGCTGCTGCAGGATCTGCAGGCTGCGCTCGCCGATTCTGGCCTGGCCGCCGACGAGATCGACGCGCAGCTGGCGGCGTATTTCAAGGATCCTTCGGTGTGGGAAGCGGCCTTTGCTGATCGGCTGCGCCAGCACCTGATCGCGCAGGGACGCAGCCAGAAGCAGGCCGGCAATACCGCGGCCGCACTCTCGCTGTGGGCGCGGGCGCAGCAGCTGGCGCCGCAGGATCGCGAGATCGCGGCGCTGCTTAGCTCGCTAAGTCGGCAGGCGCAGCGACGGCGCCTGCTGCAGCTTGGGGCGGGCGGGCTGGCGGCTCTGGGTCTGCTGGCGCTGCTCGGGCCGCGGCTGCTGGCCCAGCTCTCGTCGCCTGGACGGGGCAGCTCGGGCCAGCCGCGCTTGCCATCACCCGCCTCACCGAGCTTGGGCGAGACGCCGGCGGCGCTGGGGCTGACTGTGAGCTCGATGCAAGCGCCGATGGCCAGCATTGGCGAGTCGCTGCCGAACCCGGCCGCTGAGTCGCTGTCGCTGCCGACCGTAGCGCCATCCCACCTGGCCGCCCACGATGGGGTGCTCGCCGCTGGGCAGGCCAGCCGTCCGCCGGCCAGCGAGAGCGGCACAGGGCCCGAGAGCCCGCCGCGCCCGCGCCCACAGCCCGTCGCTGTGCGGCCGCACCCGGTCCTGCCAGCCCCGATACATTGGGTGCGACTGGAGCCTTGGCCGAAGGCGGTGCGCGTCACCCACAATGGCCGCCTGCTCGGCGTCTATGGCACGGATGTTCGATCGGTGCAGCTGGCCGGCGGCCGCAACGAGTTTCTCTTCGAAAATCCCGCCTGCTACAGCGAGCGGGTCCAGCTGCCGCCGGGTGTCTTTCCGCCCGAGGTGCGGGTGCGGCTGCGCTGGAAGCCGGCCCTGCTCTTGGTGCGGGCCAGCCAGGGAAGCGATGGCTCAGCGCTGACCGCTGATGTCGTCGTCGACGGCAAGCTAGCCGGGCGGAGCGGGCAGGTGGTCGCGGTGCCGATCGTCGGCGATGACAGCAGCCGCTCGCTCGATGTGCAGGTCTCGGCGCCGGGACACAAGTCGGCGGTGCGCTCGCTCACGGTGCGGGCCAACCAGCTGACGCAGCTGGATGTTCAGCTATCGCAGCTCTAATCTCGCCCGGCTGCGGCCTAGGGCCGTCGTGTCGTGGCTGACCGCCGCCCGGCGCTGATGCACGTCCCAGAGCCGGCCAGAGCCGGCTTGGCGACGACGTTTGGGGATTTTTCTTTACCCCTGATCGGCGCCGCAGTATGTGAG
>CAZVMD010000260.1:0-10698 GCA_964628555.1 uncultured Myxococcales bacterium
GCCCCCCTACTCATCGTCGGCCCCGCCCCGCGCAGCCGCAGCGGCCAGGCGTTCGCCCGACCCAATTAAGAAGCGCCGCGGTCGGCCTACATCGCCGACATCCGATTGTCGCGCGGCGCCCTCTTCGCAGCGCACCTGGGCTGCGGCGCGTGCGGAACGGTCATGCGGGGGAAAAACGGTGGCGAAGCCTTCCGCCAGGCGAAGCCCGGACGGCGTAGTCAGGGGCCGGCGCTTAGGCGGCGGCGTTCGCGGTCGGGCCGGGGGGCGGGCCGGCTGCGAGCACACTACGGATCGCCGGCTCGCTCGCTGTACCCAGCAAGCGCAGCGCGTTGTCCCACACCACTTTTTTCAGCACCTCGGGCGGCAGGATCGAGCCTTTGCCCCACAGGCGATCGAGGATCGCAAGATCGTGATCGATGTGCGGGAAGTCGGTCCCGAACAGCAGGTGATCGCGGCCGATCCAGTCGATGCTCTGGGCTAGCAGCGGCTCGCCTGGCTCAAAGGCGATGAAGCACTGCCGGCGAAAATACGCCGAGGGCGCCATGCGCACGCAGTCGGCAAGCTCGTTGCCGACCTGGGCGTACTCCATCTCGTCGAGCCGCCATAGCCAGTAAGGCAGAAAGCCGCAGCCGGCCTCCAGGAAGGCGACGCGCAGGCGCGGATGGCGCTCGAAGACCCCGGCCTCCAGCAGCGAGAGGAAGGCCATCATCATCTCGATCGGGTGCGAGCAGGCGTGCTGGCCGAAGTGGCTGGCGAAGCGCGTGGCGCCGGCGGTCTCGACGCGGGTGTGCGTGCCCTCGTGCAGCAGGAGCGGGATGTCATGGGCAACGCAGGCGGCGTAAAGCGGCTCTAGCTCGGGCGCGCCGAGCGTCCGACCGCGCACCGGATTCGGCCGCATCACCGCCGCGGTCAGGCCGGCCCGCAGACCGGCTTCGAGATCGCCGACCAGCTGACTGGGATCGTGACGCGACAGCAGCACCGCCCCAAGCAGCCGCCCCGGCGCTTGCCGCACTAGATCGGCTAGCCAGCGGTTGTAGGCACCGGCGTACGCGCGAGAGCGCTCGGCATCGATCTCGTCGTCGTAGACGAGAAAGCCCGCGTGGGTCGGCAGGAGCATGGCCAGATCGATGCCGTTTAGTTCCATGTCGGCAAGCTGACCAGCCGCGCTGCCACCCGCGACAAGCTGCGCCTGACGCTCGCTGACGTGCAGGTTGGCTTCGATGTAGGCCCGCTCGCTCATGCCGCGGATCAGTGGTCGGCCCTGGACGGTCAGGATGGGCGGCGTCGGCAGCAGAGCCTGCGGGCCCAGCCGGGCCAGGCGCTCAGCCAGCGGCTCCTCAGCGGGTGCCAGCGGCCGCGCATCGGGAGCAAACGGACGATAGGCCGCCGGCAGGTACTCGGGCCACATGGTCAGCGGCTCGACGACGTGACGATCGATATCGAGGACGGGGGCTCCGTTGCGCATAGGGCTCTCCGGCGGGCGGACGGCTCAGATCAAGAGCGCCGCAGGGTTGAGGTCAGCTTCGGCGAGGGGAGCAGGCAGCCAGCCGAGGGCGACCGGCACCGAATACAGGCGCCCGGGAGCAAAGCGGGGCCAGGCATGACGCAGTCCGGGCACGATCACCTGCGCCACCCGCAGCGGCAGATCGGCGCGGCTCTTATCGACGACGTACAGCTCCAGGCCGCAGCGGCGCAGGCGCTCGCCAAGCTCCAGCACATGGACGCGCAGATCGCGGCTCTCCGGCGGCGGCAGGGCGGGCTGACGCGGCGCCGTCGCGTCGGGAAACAAGAACGGCAGCACCGAGGCCAGCAGGCCATGCCAGGGCGTCCGCACAGGCTGCGGCGGCAGCACCACCTGATGCAGCTCAGAGACGGCGCGGCGCAGCGCGAGGTCAGGCAGCGAGTGACAGCCGAAGCCCAAGGCCAGGCGATCGTCGTCGAGCCGCCGCCCCACCGCGACCACCACGGGCACCTGCAGGTCATGGGTTAGGTCGAGCAGCCACAGCGACCAGCCGAGGCGCGCCAGCTCCGCTTGCTCGCGCTGGAAGCTTGCTTGCAGCTCTGGCGGAACCTGCGCCGCCGGCCGCCGCAGACGGCAGTACCACCAGATCGCGACGGCATCGCGCTCGATGGCTTCGAACAGGCCCTGCAGGATCGCTTCCTCTAGGCAGTTGCCGGCGGCGCTGCCGTTTGACGAGGGACGAAAGTAGGCGGCGCCCAGCGCAAGCGGCACCTCGGAATAGCAGTAGGGCAGCGGCAGGTAGCGGCGAGCGCCGAGCGGCAGCGACCAGGCCGGTGTAAAGGCCAGGCGCTCGTCGGGTGGCAGCGGAGGAGGGGCGCCCTGCCCGGCCGCTTGCTGCGCCGCGCTGAACAGCTGCAGCGCATCGGGATGCAGCGCGGCCTCACCCAGCTCGGCGTAGCTGGCTAGATAGACCGCCTCGTCGCCGCGATAGACGCCGGCGTAGCGCTCGATGCACTCTGAGAGCGCGCTCATCCGCGCCTGCTCGACGGTCGATCCCTTGCCGGCGCAGCGACGATAAAACACCTCGTCGGGGCGCAGCTCGGCGGGCCGCAGGCGGTAACCGGCGCTCCACACCAGCGGGACCTCCGAGGCAACGCCGGGCATTGGCTCAAGGTGCGTGGCGGGGCCGAGGAGGTCGCTCACCAGATGAGCGCTGCGGGCATAGCTCTTGGCGGGTGGCTCGATGCGCAGCCCACCGTCCAGGTCATAGGCGATGGGCGCCTGGCGCAGCACGACTGGCTGCTCGCCGGCTCGCCGCATCCAGTCCGGATCACCGCAGTCCGCGCACTGCGGGCGACGACGCACCGGGTGGGCAGCCAGCGTCAGGCGCGTCGGATCGAGCGTCCACAGCACGACCGCCGCTTGCGCCTCAGGCGACGACAGCAGGCGGCGAAGCTGCAGCGCGGCCAGGCTACAGGCGGCGCTCAGGCTGGCGGGCAGCGCGGCGCGCGGTGGGCGACCGGATGCCACGGCCGGGTCGAGCTGCAGAAAAGACTCGACGGGACGCTGCTCGGCCAAGAGCTGACACAAGCAGCCCGGGCAAGCCTGCGACGGATCGGCCATAAACAGCGGCCCGAGCAGCGGCCGCAGCCCGCTGGGCTTGAGCCAGAAGCAGCGCCGCCCGGCCGCCAAGAGCTCACGCGTGGTCTGGCGCAGGTCTGGCTGTAGGTAGTCGTCGGCCAGCAGGATCACGGTCGCCGCCGATGCATCCAGACGAAGCTCAGCGCCCTGCAGGGCCTGCCGCAGCGCCGGCTCGGCCGCGGCTTCTGAGCAGGCTTCTGACAGCAGCGAGCGCAGCGCCACCGTCTGTGCCGGGCCGAGGCCATGACCGCTCTCGAAGGCCCGAGCCACCGCCGCACCCGGCTCGACCTCGCACAGCAGGCGCTGCTCCAGCAGCTGACTCAAGATGGCCAGCGCGCGAGCCGGCGCAACCTGCTCGGCCACAGCCGCAAGGACGCTATCGACATCGCTCTCGCCGTCGAGCGCCTGCAGCACCGCGCTGACCTCGCCGGCCGGTAGGCGCAGGTGCTGGCTCTCGCCGATCAGCACCAGGCCAGCCGCGTCGGGCAGCGGCACGACCCGCAGGTGTGGCGCAACCGACAGCACGCGGAAGGGATCAGGGGCAGGCATGCGCGCCTTTTTTGCAGAGGGGAAGAGCGCGCGCGAGCGCGGCTCGGCAGGCTAGGGGCAGGTGAAGGGATACTGCGAGCCAGTGCCGTTGTAGGCCGCCAGCGCCACGGCCTCGACGGTGTGGTCGACCTCGTTGCGGTGTATCGACTCTTTGTCCGGCTTCATCGGCATGTGCACGGTGATGATCGAGCGCGGGAAGCTGGCCCAGTACGCATCGGCCGTGCTGCCGGGGCCCGGCACTTCCTTGAACTTGATGAAGAAGTTCCAGGGAACGATCCAGTTCATGGTGTCCTGGATCAGCTGGCGGGCATCGTCGGCGCGGTAGATCGCAGAGTGGAAGGTCTTATTGTGCCAAGCCAGCGCCAAGACCTGGCTGGTGACGGTGCCGAAGTTGGAAAAGTCGGCCGGCGCCGCCACCCCAGTCACCGTGCCCCCGCCGAGCAGCGACGGGAACTCGGCGCAGTAGCGAGCCAGCACCGCTGCCCCCTCGGCGGGGTCCTGCGGCATAGCCGGCAGATAGACCTCGAACTCATCGCCCATGCCGAACCAGCCCGTGGTCCCTATCGGCCGATACAGTGGCCGCCGCTTGTCCGAGATCTTAAACGCCACATTGAACGGAAACTCGAAGTTGTAGCGCCGCTCCAAGAAGGGCAGCACCCCCCGCGGGTTGCTGTTCGACTCATACACGAGCACTTCCAAGAACCGCGGATCGTTCCAGACCTCAGCGATCGATCGCAGGTAGGCAGCGCGCAGACGAGGAAACGGGGCCTGATTGTCGCTCATGCGTTCACCTTTCGGCTCGTGGTGGAGGACGCTTGCCCCGTGCGCGGCTCGCTCGACAGCTAGGACAGCACGCGAATCGGTCTAGGCACGTGGCTAAGCTCCGGGTAGGCGGTGAGAAGCTGAGCCAAGCGTGGCTCCAGCTCGGGGTCTTGGGCGAACACCTGCAAGTAGTCCTGAATCGCAGCTACTTCGACCCGGTGGATACCACGCTCCCGCGCGAGGGTACAAGCGCGTTTCAGCGCAGCTCGGGCAGTCTCCAGGTCTGGCTGCGGCAGGCGCAGCTCGTAGATCCCGCGCCGACGCCAGAGCTCGGCATCAAAGAAGTACTCTTGGTGCTGATCGCAGGCGGCGATCCACTTTTCGGCCTCGGCGATGGCCTGCGGGATGCGGCCGGCCTCGGCTTCAATATCGACGACGAACGAGCCGTAGTAGGTCAGCACCAGGTTGCAGTTCAGTGAGCGCAGCACGCCGATGATGCCCTGCACCGCCGCGGAATCGCTGCCCACCCAGGAAGCGACCGTCGCGCCATAGCCCTCAAACGCCGGCAGGCCGTAGGTCTTGGCGGTCTGCAGCAGCTCATCGGTGCGCTGCCGGACCGCCTCACGCTCGCCGAGCAGCTGATGGATCTGACTGAGGTACAGGATGGCCAGAGCCAGAGATGGCGTGTGGCGAATCTCACGCGCCCAGTCGATGGCTTCCTGGCCGAGCAGCAGGCCGCGCGAGATGCGTCCGAAGTTAAACTCGCACTGCGCTAAGAGCGCTGTGCTCCAGACGCGGCAGTCCATGCCGATGAGCGTGCCCTGACTGCGATCGCGCACCGGCTCGTAGAGCGAGAGGGCCCGCTCCAGCCAGACCGCCGACTCGACAAAGTTGCCACCGGCGTGCAGGTTGACGCCGCGCGCTGTGGCCGCGATGCCCTGCATGGCGCGGTCAGCAAACGAGTCCGCGTAGTCCCACAGCTCATCGACGACCCGCTGCGCCGCCTGACGATCGCTGGCGACGTAGTAGTGCATAAACAGTGCGAACAGCGTGGTCACTGTGTGCTCGCGCGCTTGGCTGCGCGGCAGCAGGGCGCGCGTCGCTTCGCCCAGCTCGCGCACCTCGGGCGAGGCCCAGCCCTGAGCCGACATCAGCGCCTGCAGGTTGATCCCGCGCAGCCGCAGCTCGGCTTCGATCTGGGCATCGGCCGGCAGCTCGCCGAGCCAGGCCGAAACCTGCTTGGTCTGCGCCATCGCTTCTGCGTTGTTGCTGCGCTCTAGCGAGGTCTGCGCCGCAGCCAAGCCGTAGCGCACCGCGGCCACGTATGCCCCGGCGCAAGCGTGGTGATGCGCTAGCTCAGCGGCCTTGCTCTGCGTCGTGCCTGCCCCCTGCTCCAGCACCGCGGCGATGGCGGCATGGACCCGCCGGCGGCGCTCGCGCGGCAGGCTGTCGTAGGCCGCTTCGCGAATCAGTGCGTGACGGAATACATAGGACGAACCGGTGACCCGACGGCGACGATGGATCAGGTTCGCGGCCAAGAGCTTCTCCAGCGCCGCATCCACCTTCTGCTCGTCTTCTTCGGCGACTGCAGTAAGCAGGCTGCCGTCGAACTCGCGACCGATGGCCGCCGCCACCTGAGCCACACCGGCCAGCTCGCCCAGCTGATCCAGTCGGCTGGCCAGCGAGTCGCGCAGCGTGATTGGAATCGCTTCCAGGTTGACCTGGCCGCGGCCGCGCTCGATGACCATGCGCGTCAGCTCGGCGATAAACAGCGGGATGCCATCGGCGCGCGACACGATGACATCCAGCACCTCGCTGGGCAGGGGCTCGCTGGCCCCCCAGATGTGGCGGACGACGTGCGCCGAGTCGAGCGGCGACAAGCGGTCGAGGTTGAGCCGCGTCAGCTTGGGGCTGGGGTAGCTGGTCTGAAACTCTGGTCGGCCGGTGCCGAGCAGAAACGGCGGCTGTCGGCTCTCGCAGAGCAGCATGCGGCCGAGCAGCTCCAAGGTCGTTGGATCGGCCCAGTGCAGATCTTCGAACAGCAGCAGCACTGGCTGGTCGTCGATCGGCTGGCTGAAGATGCCGACCATGGCTTCCAGCAACAGCTCGCGCTGGCGCGCCGGGGCCAGCTGCGCCGGCTCATAGCCATCGGGCAGCGGCAGGGCCATCCAGTTGCACAGGATGGCAACGAAGCGCGCCGGATCCAGCCGGTGGGCTCGCAGCGACTCGACAAGCCGCGCGCCCTCTTCACCGCTCCCCACACCCCCGAGCCCCAGCTGAGCCCGCAGGGCCGGCAGAACCGGCGCCAAGGCGGTGTTGCGCAGCTCCGAGAGGCAGCGGAATTCGAGGACGGTGCGACCGTTCTCGCTGGCCAGGCTGACGAACTCACGCACTAGGCGCGACTTGCCGATGCCGGCCTCGCCAATCACGAGTGCGGCCTGCGGTGTGGTGTAAGAGCCGCTGCGCGCCAGCTGTTCCTGCAGGAGAGCAAGCTCGCTGCGCCGACCGACAAAGGAATCGGCCCCGCCTAGGCCCGCGAACAAGGACGAAGACTCGCCGCGCCGCTCGCCCAGCAGGCTGCCGACAGGCAGCGGCTGCGCCTCGCCGCACACCGCGGCATGCCCACCGGCCTCGATCTCGGCGAAGGGTGCGAACAGGCGACGTGACTCGGGGCTGACCAGGATGGTCCCAGGCGCCGCGGCGCTCGCCAGGTTCAGCGCGACGGTCGGCGTGATCCCGGTTGGCACCTGCCCGCGGCTGACCAGCGCCAGGCCGGTGTGGATACCGATGCGAAACTGCAGCTCCAAGCGATGCGTGGCCCGCAGGCGCTCGCTGCGGCGACGGATGTCTTCGGCCAGCTCCAGCACGGTGCGCACCGCCCGCCGGGCGTCGGTATCGGTGGCGCTTGGATAGCCAAACAGCACCACCAGCGCATCGCCTAGCTCACCGCTGACCATGCCGCCATAGCGCACCAGTGCATCGCGGCACAGCCGCAGCTGATCGCTCAAGATCGGATCGAGCACCTCGGGATCAGCGCCCTGCTGGCCGGTCGGCAGCAAGCGCAGTGAGCAGCCGATGGCGGTCAGCTGACGCCGCACCAGACCCGGCTCTGACCCCGGTGCTCCCGCTTCCTCGCGGCGGCTCGGCGTCGCGGCCGGAGCGCTGATCACCCCGACTAGCTCACCGAGCGGCAGCCGACGAAACTCGGCGTAGAGCTTGCCGGCATCTGCGGCTCGCTCGCCGGGATTTTTGCGCAGCATGCGCCGCAGGAAGTCACCCAGCGGATGGCCGACCAAGGAAGGCGGAATCGGCACCTCGGCCGGACTTAGGTGCTGGTGATAGATCTCGGCCAGCGTCGATCCAGCGATGGCGGGACGGCCGGTCAGGCACTCCAAGAACACCAGGCCCCAGGCATAAAAATCGGTGCGCGGAGTCGGCACATCGCCACGCAGCTGCTCGGGAGCGCAGTACTGCGGCGTGCCCACCAGCTCGTGCGAGCGCGTCACGCTGAGGAAGGCGGTGTCACGCGCCTCCAAGGTCAGCGTGCTGATGCCAAAGTCGAGCACCTTGATGTGCGTCGAAGCACCGGTGCTGACCACCATGATGTTGGCGGGCTTAAGATCGCGGTGCACAACGCCAGCCGCATGCGCAGTGGCCAGGGCATCGAGCACCTGCCCCATAAGCTCAGCGGTGCGCTCGACTGACAGCTGCTGTTCGCGATCGATCAGGCTGCGCAGCGTCTCGCCCGGCACGTACTCGTAAATGGCGTAGTAAAACGCGCCGCCCGCGCCCTGCGTCGTCCCCGGGCTCGCTTTGGTATGGCCCTGATCCAGCAGGCGCACGATGTTGGGGTGGTGCAGCGCAGCACACAGCGCCGCCTCGCGCTCGAAGCGTGCGATCTGGTTGGCGGCCACCGCTGGCGTCCACGCCGCCTGCAGCCGCAGCACTTTGACCGCGACGTTCTGTCCGGTGTTGCTGTGCACCGCGCGATAGACGGAGCCAAAGCCGCCACTGCCCAGCTTGTCGCGCACCCGATAGGCCGGTGACAGCACAATCGCCAGCTGCGTCGACAGATCGAGCTCTGGTAGCGCGCCATCGCCCAGCGTTGCGGGTGATACGGATCCGATAGTTAACGTAGGACTTTTCGACATGCAGCCCCCCAGGCAGCGTGTGACAGAGCGTTGATTCTCCCTGTGCGCACGTCGCAAAGTCAACGCTCGCGGCGGCGCAGAAGCGACCCAGCCAGACCGGTGCCTGACAGCCTCGATCCAGTCTGGCGTGACCGTCATTGCCAGCGGCGCCAGCAATGAGAAATAATGGTCTCGGATGCCGTGGCTGTTGCTGGAGCTTGCCGGGACCGAGGCGCAGTTGTTTCGCGTCGAGTCCGCCCCAGTCATCATCGGCCGCAGCGAAGAAGCGACGATCGCCATCGAGCATCGCAGCTTGTCGCGCCAGCACGCCCGCCTGAGCCAAGAGGGCGACGAGTACGTCCTTACGGATCTCAACAGCAAGAACGGCACGTTCTTGAACAATCGCCGCATCCAGCGCACCGCGGTGCAGGACGGCGATCAGATCCGCTGCGGTGAGGTGGTGCTGGGCTTTCAAACGACGCGGCGCGAGCCCGCCCAGCTTGAGACCGACAGCCTGCCTCTCCCCGCCTTGACCTGCTCGCTACCGACTCGCGGCAAGACCCTGGGCGATGAGCCCGCGCTCGCCGAAGAGTCCAGCGATGCCGTGCCCGCCGCATCAGCCGAGGGAGACAAGGAGACGCGCCGCGATCGGCTCAAGACCCTGCTGCGCGTCAGCGAGATCCTCGCCGAGCCCGGCGAGATCGATGCGGTGCTGAGCCGCATCCTCGATCTGTGCTTCGAGACGCTACCCATTGATCGGGTGGCCATCCTGCTCACCAACCCCGGCAACGAAGGCGGCAAGTCGCTGCGCCAGTCCGGCGGTGGTGGCACGACGCCAGCCCGGCTCGATGCTGGGGGTTCTGCTCGCTCCTCGCTGAATGACCGTCTGGAGGCGATGGCGGTGCGCTCGCGGCATCCCCTGGCGGCAGGGGAGCAGGTGTGGAGCCGACACATCGTCGACTATGTACGCCTGCACGGCGTGGCCGCGCTGTTCAACAACACCCGCAGCGATCCGCGGCTGGCGCAGGCCTTGTCGGTGATGGCCCAGTCGATCTGCTCGTCGATGTGTGTGCCGCTGCGGCCGCGCAGCGAGATCATCGGCGTGCTGTACGTCGACAACATCACGACCCCGGATCGCTTCGGGCAGGCCGATCTGGCGTTCTTGGCCGGCTTTGCCAACCAAGCCGCGATGGCCATTCACAACGCTCGCCTCTCGCGTGAGCTAGAGCGCCGGGCCGTGCTGGAAAACAACCTGCTGCGCTTCTTCCCCAAGGCCATCTGCAAGCGCCTGATGGAAGCCCCGGCCAGGCTGCACGATCCGGCCGAGACCGAGGTCACCGCGCTGTTCGCCGACATCACGGGCTACACCAGCTTTGCCTCGCGGCTCGCCCCGCGCGAGGTCTTCGCCCTGCTCAACGACTACTTTCCCGTCCTCGCCGATGCGGTGTTTCGCTACGAGGGCACGCTCGAAAAGTACATCGGCGATGCGCTGCTGGCGGTGTGGGGAGCCCCGTTCGCTGCCGCCGACGATCCACAGCGGGCGCTGGCGGCGGCCGTCGATATGCAGCGCGGCGTGCGCGAGCTCTCGGCGGCCTGGGAAGATCGGCTCGGCGGTCCCCTGCGCATCCATATCGGCCTGCACAGCGGCACGGTGGCGGCGGGCAACATCGGCGTCGATTCCTATCTGCAGTACGCCACCATCGGCGACCCCATCAACCTGGCCAGTCGCATCTCGAACTGCGCCGGCCCAGGCGAGATCGTCATCAGCCACACCACCCGCCTGGCCCTCGGCGCCCTGACCTATCCCCTCGATCCGCTGCCGGCCATGGCGCTGAAGAATCACCCCGGCGCCGGTCAGCTGTATCGCGTCCGCTGGCAGTAACACCAAGCCCAAGCGCCGACGGGTCTCTTGTGCGCTAAGGCTCACCAGGCCCGCCCAGCCTTGCCTGCCCAGCCTGCCGCAGTAAGGTCGCGGCCAGGGAAGCGGAATGTCGGAAGTTGACCGCTGCGCCCGACGCCGCCAGCCGCGCCCAGCTCACACCTCCGCCTCCATCCTCCGCCCTCGCCCTACCCCACGCGCCGCCCCCTGCCGCCCGCCGCAAGCCCTGAACTCATCAGCTCCCGTCGCCGATGGGAAAATGCCGGACAGGTTCG
>CAZVMD010000261.1:0-10690 GCA_964628555.1 uncultured Myxococcales bacterium
CTCGCTGCAGAACTTCCGCATCAGCGGCGAGCGCTTCCCGCGCGAGTTCATCTATGCCCTGGGCGTGGTCAAGAAGGCAGCGGCGCGCACCAACGTCCGCCTCGGCAAGCTCAGCGACAAGCTGCTGCCGGCGATTGAGCAGGCGGCCGACGAGGTCATCGCTGGCCGGCTCGACGATCACTTTCCCCTGGTGGTCTGGCAGACCGGCAGCGGCACCCAGACCAACATGAACGCCAACGAGGTGATCTCGAACCGCGCCATCGAGATCCTGGGCGGCGTGCTGGGCAGCAAGAAGCCCGTGCATCCCAACGATCACATCAACATGTCGCAGTCGACCAACGATCACTTTCCGACGGCCATGCACGTCGCGATCGTCGATCGCGTGCACCATCGGCTGCTGCCCGCGCTGGCCGGGCTTATGAAGGTGCTGGAAGAAAAGGCCCGCGCCTTTGATCACATCATCAAGATCGGCCGCACCCATCTGATGGATGCGACGCCGCTGTCGCTGGGTCAGGAGTTCGGTGGCTATGCGGCGCAGATCGGCTTTGCCAAAAGCACCCTGCGCGCGGCCCTGCCCGGCATGTATGAGCTGGCGGCCGGCGGCACGGCAGTCGGCACCGGCCTCAACAGCCACCCGCAGTATGCCGAGGGCGTGGCGGCCGAGATCGCGGCGATCACCGGCCTGCCGTTTGTCACGGCGCCGAACAAGTTTGCCGCGCTGGCCGCTCACGATGCCGTGGTCTCGCTGTCGGCGGCGCTGCGCACGACGGCGGTGGCGCTGTTCAAGATCGCCAGCGACATTCGCCTGTTGGGCAGCGGACCGCGCTGCGGCCTGGGCGAGCTGAACCTGCCGGAAAACGAGCCGGGCAGCTCGATCATGCCGGGCAAGGTCAACCCGACGCAGTGCGAGGCGATGACCATGCTCTGCGCCCAGGTCATCGGCAACGATGCCGCGGTCGCCTTCGCCGGCAGCCAGGGTCACTTCGAGCTGAATGTCTTTAAGCCCCAGATGGTCTACGGCGTGCTGCAGTCGCTGCGCCTGCTGGCCGACGGCGTCGATTCCTTCGTCGAGAACTGCGTGCAGGGCATCACCGCCAATGAGGCGCGCATCAGCGAGCTTCTGCACAAGTCGCTGATGCTGGTCACCGCCCTGGCCCCGCGCATCGGCTATGACATGGCGGCCAAGATCGCCAAGACCGCGCACAAAAACGGCAAGACGCTGCGCGAGGTCGCGATCGAGCTTGGCGCGCTGAGCGGCGAAGAGTTCGATCAGACCGTCCGCCCCGAGGACATGATCGAGCCGCGGCCCTAGTCGCCGTCGGTCGAGCGCCGCCTGCCCAGCCGCCTCCCTGACCCCTGCCCTTCGGACCAAGCCATGACTGAGCCCACCTCTTTGCCGCAGGCCAGCGGCCCCCCCCAGCCGTCTGCCTTCGATGTCGCCCGGCGGGTGCTGGTCCGCGTCGAGGCCGGCGCCTATGCCAGCCTGGCCCTGTCCGGCGAGCTTGCGCGCGCCCGGCTCGATGACAGCGCCCGCGGCCTGTGCACCGAGCTGGTCTACGGCAGCCTGCGCAAGCAGGCCCGCCTGGATCAGGTGCTGTCGACGCTGGCGCCGCGTGGCCTGAGCTCGCTGGATGCGCAGGTGCGGGTGCTGCTGCGCCTGGGCGCCTATCAGCTCCTTTACACCCGGGTGTCGCCGGTGCGGGCCGTCAATCAAGTGGTCTCGGCGCTGCGCACGCTGCGCGGGCCGGGGCTGGCCGGCTTTGGCAATGCCCTGCTGCGGCGCCTGGCTCGCGAGGGAGCGCCGCCGCCGCCTAACATTCCGCAAGCCGCCTCGCTGGCCGAGGTGGCGGCCGGGCTGTCGCAGCAGCACGGGCTGCCGGCCTTCTTTCTTGAAGCTCTGCTGCCACTCCTCGGCCGGGCGGGCGTCACGGCACTGTGTGAGGCGCTCGATACACCGGCGCCGACCTGGCTGCGCCTAAACCCGCTGCGCGGCAGCTATGCCGAGGCCCTGGCCGCGCTGCAGGCCGACGGGGCGGTGCTGGCCGAAGCCACCCCCAGCCAGGCCTTGCCAGCCGAGCTGACGCTGCGCCGCAGCCTGCCGGAAGCGGTGCGCTTGCTGTCGGGACATCCCTTCGCTGGCCAGGCCTACCGACGCGGCCTGTTTACGGCCCAGGATCTGGGGGCCCAGCTGGTCGCCCGCCTGCTGCTGGCCGACAGCGAGCACGGACCGCTGACCCTGCCAGACGGACCGCTGCTCGACGCCTGCTGCGGCACCGGAGGCAAAGCGACCCACCTGCGCGCGCTGCTGCAGGAGGCCGGCCCGGCCCGCTTCGCTGCCCGCGCGATCGACGCAGCCGATCAGTCGGCGCGCAAGCTGGCGCTGTGCCAGGAACACCTGCAGCGCCTGGGCTGCCGCGATGTGCGCCCGCTGCAGGTCGATCTGCTGCAGCCCGCGGCCATCGAGCGTCAGCTGGCCCCCGCCTATGCCGCCATCCTGCTCGACGCGCCGTGCAGTGGCAGTGGCGTGCTGCGTCGCCATCCTGAGGCGCGCGCGCGGCTGACGCCGGCCGGGGTCGCCGCTCTGGCCGAGACGCAGCGGCGCATCCTGAAAGCCCTGCTGCCGCGCCTGCGGCCTGGCGGCGTCCTGGTCTACGCCGTCTGCAGTCCGCTGCCCAGCGAGGGAGCCGAGCTCTTGGCCGCCGTCCTCGCCGCCCACCCCGAGCTACGCCCGCTGCCACCAGCGGCGATCGCGCCGTGGTCCGAGGTCAGGCGCGGCCAGCCAGCGGCCCTGTACACCTTCCCGCACGAGCACAATGCCGATGCCTTCTATGCCCTGCGGCTGGTCCGCGTGGCGACGGCAACTGCCGCTTAGTGACCGGTGCTGGCGCGATACAGGATCCAGGTCACCAGCAGCACCGCCAGGCCTAAAAGGACGGCGATGACCCAGCCCAGCTGAACCGCAGGTGGTGGCGTTCCCTCGTCATTGAGCTGGGTCTCGGCCGAGGTCGCAGCGGCGGCAGCCTCGCCGCTCCCCGAGGCGCTGGCAGCGGCCTCGCCGGCCGGATCTTCCGTCGGGGCTGGGCTCTCGCCGGTCGCTGCTGGGGCGGGCTCGGCCGGCGGGGCTGCCGGACGACCCGGGCTGGCAGCGAGAGCGGCTGGCGGGGTCGCGCTTGGAGCGGAGCCAGCGGCGGAAGCAGCGCCCCCCAAGGCCAGGGCCGCCCCGACAGGCTGCGAGGAGACAACCGCTGCAGCCGGAGCAGCCCCCCCGGCGGTGACCGCTGCAGCCGCTGGCGCAGGCTCGGCAATCCGCAGCACTGGGACCGCCGACACCGGCGCTGACACCGGCACCGGCGCGACGGATGCCACCGGCGCGACGGATGCCACCGGCGCGACGGACAGCACCGCGGCGGTGGGTGCGACGGGCACAGCGGCGGCGGCGACGACGGCGGGGGCTGGCGGCCGGACGGGCTCCACAGCCGGCTTTACGATCGGCGCTCCCCCCTCTCGGCTCAGCGGGGCGGTGGTGCTGCCGCCCATGCCCAGCTCTGTCGGAACGGCCGCCGGAGCAGCCGCGCTGGCCTCACGCAGAGCGAGCGAGGGCGAGGCCTTGGGGGCCGCCGCCACCGGCTCAAGCTCCTGCCGTGTTGCTGCCGCCGCGGCACTGACCGCCGCATCGCTCTTGCGCTTGCCGGTGGACTCTTCACTCTGCGGTCGCAGCGGCAGGCCGGCGGGGATCTCGGGTCGAGTCACGGGGATGCGCGGCTGGGCTCGCTCGACTGGGGCAGCGACGGGCGCAACCACTGGTGCAGTGATGGCATTGGCCAGCGGAGCTGCAGCGGGCGCCGGAACAGCGGCTGGCGGCGGACCAATCTTGGCACCGGCCCCACCCCGTGGCAGCGTCGGGCGGCGCAGGGCGCGGGGCTTTTCGCCGACCGGCTCGGGGAGCTCAGCGCTCTGCTCAGGGCGCAGGCGCCAGCGCTCCTTCGGTCGGGCCGAAAGCGGCTTCCCGGCCAGGATCCCGCCCGCACTGCCGCGCGACGTCGAGCCCTGCGGGTCAAGCGAGACCGAGATCGCCCGCTTCGGCACCGGCAGATCGATGACGGTAGGCGGCGATGCCGGACGCCGCTGCGAGGTGGAAGGGCTGGCCGGCGTCGTCGATCGCCGCGAGGGATCATCGCGCAGAGCCAGCTTGGCGCCACAGGCAGGACAGGTGATGCCGGTGGTCTGGGCTACCGAGAAGCGGGCCGCGCACCGGGGACAAATGATCGTCATCGCAGAGATTCCGCCGGGCTTTGACTATATCACGCCCGACGGGAGCAGGAGCAGCGGAGGGGGATGGGAAGCGGCAGCGGCGAGCGGGCAGAGCGGGGGACGAAGTCGGCGCGAGGTCGTGCGCCCTTACCAGCCCATGCCGAGCGCGACGATGGCCGACAGGAGCACTCCCGAGACCGCCAGGCCGGTGTTCAGGCCGACGTCGAGGAGCAGGCGGCGGCGGGCTTCCGAGAGGTGATCGCCGACCACCAGGATCGCACCCGGTCCCAGGCGCAGGCTCTCTCCGCCGCGGAAGGCGCTGTCCCCGCTGCGCTCGACCGGTCCCTGCACCGCGGCGCGCAGCCCTTCGACAGCCATGTTATCGCCGAGGCTGGCCGCCCGGCCCAGACCGACCGAGAGGATCTCGCCCTGCTCGGTGTACACGGTCACCCGCTTGTCGCCAGAGCGCAGCGTGAACACGCCCTTGTCGGTCTGTTCGAGCACACCCTCGACCGCCGGCTCGCCGCGCAGGCGACGCACACGACGCAGATCGCCAAGCGCCAGCCACAGCAGCGGCGCCATGGCCAGCAGACCCAGCACCAGCAGCGACGGGTGGGCGGGGGCGTTCTCCATGCGGTGGATGCGGGTCACGATCTTGTCCGGCTCGACGGCCGACAGCGGCTGCAGGTCGTGCAGGAGCGGCGGCTTGTTGTCCGGTCCCAGGCCGGGCAGGCTCTGGCCCGCGGCGGTCAGGCGCACCGGCAGATGCCCCGGGCAGCTCGCCACGGCTTGCACGGTGTCGGGCCCCTCTTCCAGCCACAGCAGGCAGTCCTGCCACTGCTGCGGCAGCGCGGTGTTGGCGTAGCGCTCGATCTTGCCGTCGAGCCGGGTGTCCACCACCACCATCCGACCGAACTGCGGCTGCTTGCGCGAGACCAGCGTGCCCTGCAGCCAGGCCAGCGTCGCCCGCTGATCGCGCTGCCCACCGGTCAGCGTCGAGATATAAAACTGCGGCGAGCGCATGTCGTACAGGCGGATGCTGAAGGCCACTGCCAGCCATAGAAAGGCAAAGCCAAACGCCAAGCGACGCATCGAAGCACCTCGACTTTCGCGGCGGCACTGCAGCCTCGTCGCACTGCAGCGTGGCTGGGGGCAGCACCGGGCCGCTCAATGTTGTGAAGCAGGGAGCCGACTTCTCTACTATGCTGCCCGGACTGTCCGCCCATGCCAACCGATCGTTTTCAGAGTCCCTCGGAGTCCAGCCGTCCCAACCACTTGCGACGCCCCAGCCAGGCGCCCAAGACCGCGCCCCCCAGCCCGCGTCACAGCGGCAAGCCGGCCGCCGGAGCCCCGTCCGGCCGCGCTCCCCTGCGCGAGGTGGCAGCCGCAGCGCGTGCGAGCCTGGGCACCGCGCCCGAGCAGCTGCCGCAGCCGGGCGACTGGCTGTGGACCTGCCGACCAGGCGCCGAGGACGATGTCCGTGATGAGCTGGCCGCCCTCGGCGTAACCTGTCGGCCGCTGCAGGCCGGGCTCCTGCTGTCGGTGCCGCGGACGGGCAAGCGAGCCGGGCAGGTGCCAGCCGCTTTTTCGACGCTGACCTTTGCCCGCCAGGGACTGCCGGTGCAGCTTTGCCGATCGATCGCCGGCTGCGACCCGCAAGAAGCGGCGGCGCTGATCGTAGATGGCCTGTACCGCGGCTTCAAAGGCCGACCGCTGGCCGTGCACGTCTTTGCCGCGGATAGCGATCACGGCAGAGCGCTGTCGGCCCGCTGCGCCGAGCTACACGCTGCGCTGTCTCAGGATCTGACCCAGCGCGGCTATGCCGTCGCAGCCAACGGCTCAGCCGCCCACAGCGAAGGCGGGCAGCTCCTGATGGTGTGCCTGCTTGCCGAGCAGACCGTGGTGGCCGGCGTGCAGCTGACCAGCACGGCGCTCAGCCTGTATCCCGGCGGCGTGCAGCGGGTGCGGCGACCGGCCGATGCTCCCTCCCGCTCGGCACACAAGCTCAGCGAAGCGCTGGCCTGGCTGGGCCATGGACCGCAGGCCGGCGAAGACTGCGTCGATCTCGGGGCGGCTCCCGGGGGCTGGAGCCAGGTCCTGGCCGAGCGCGGCTGTGCCGTGACCGCCGTCGACACCGGCCGGCTGGCCAGCGGTCTGTCGCGGCGCATCAAGTACGTGCAGCTCAACGCCTTTGACTACGGGCCCGAGGCACCGGTCGACTGGCTGGTCTGCGATCTCGCCTATCGCCCGCTCGAAGTCGCCGGGCTCTTGGCCCGCTGGGGGCGACGGCGCTGGGCCCGCTTTGTGATCGCCAACATCAAGCTGCCG
This sequence comes from uncultured Myxococcales bacterium, assembly GCA_964628555.1. Taxonomy (GTDB): domain Bacteria; phylum Myxococcota_A; class Polyangia; order Palsa-1104; family JAEUJZ01; genus JAEUJZ01. Next base: position 6,580 of record CAZVMD010000261.1, read on the forward strand.
ATGAAGCAGCGGGTGGCCATGCTCGACCGCGTGCGCGAGATCCTGGCCTCGGGTGGCTGGACCGGCCTTAAGGTGCGGCAGCTCTACCACGATCGCGACGAGGTGACGCTGTTCGCCTGGCGCGGCTTTGGTCTCGATACCCGCGTCCAGCCCCGAAAAGGACCGGCCGCTAGCCCAACCGGCGAAGCTCGCGCCGCAGCCCGCCCGGGGCGCCCGAGCAGCCCGGCCCGACCGGCTCCCAAGACCTCGCCGCGCCCGTCACCAGGAGGCGGCCCGCCGGGCCGACGCAAGGCCAGCCCGAGCGGCTCACCGGCGCGACGGGCTGCGCCCAGCCGGGGCCGCGCGGGCCAGAGCCCGTCCCGCGGTGGCGGTCGGGATCGGCGCCGCAGCTAGCGGATGACGCAGCTTGTGGCGTCGCTGCCCGACACCGCGCGCCGGCGCGACTGCTGCCACAGCGGGCTGTAGTAGGTCTGCACCACCTGAAAGGCGGCCCGTGCGTCGTCGACCAGGTAGCCGTACTCGGTCAGGCCGGCGTCGTACTGGTTCTGCGAGCCGATGTAAAACGCCTGATCGTCGATCATCACAAACTTCGAGTGATTGGGCAGCGGCGTGCCATCTGCGAAGCTGTCCTCGGCCGAGAAGCGCAGCGGCGCCACGTGCAGCTTCTGGCACAGCAGATCGCGCAGGGCCTGGCCGCTGGGCGCACCCGGCGGTGGGCTGGCCAGCACGCTGTCGCGGATGTGTGTCGCCACGTCCTCCGGCGTCCAGCCGTTGCTGTAGCCGGCCGTGCTGGCGTCGAGGCCCCCGGCCACCGAGTCCTTGTTGCTGACCACGATGTAGACATCGACGCCGCGCACCATCGCAGCGCCCAGCTCGCGAAACAGCGGCTCGGGCCAGCTCCCGGCAGGAATCCCCAGGAGCGGCACGCGCGGCGGGCCGATGTCCTGCTGCGCGATCTTGATCGAGGTCCGAGCCGACGACAGCATGGCGATGAAGCCCTGGTCGCTGCTGTTCGACAGGTTGCTCGCATCGATATAGGCCAGCCGCCCCATGCCTAAGACGCGGGTGTCGCCGACCTGCTCGTTGCCAAGCTGGGCCCGGTCCACCTGCGGCGGGCAGATGTTGTTGATGCTGCCCGAGGTAAACCCGTGCGAGCACACCGAGCCGGTGACGAAGCAGTAGGTAAAGGTCATGGTGCTGCAGGTGTAGCGCCACTGCTCGTTGGCAAACAGATGCGCATCGGCCGCCGCCGGACCGCGCAGGCGCAGCGACAGGTCATGCACCGGGTTTTTGCCCAGGTAGTGGCCATCCCACAGGTTGTGGCCGCCGACGATGGCCTGCTTGCCGTCAGCCGCGACGATCTTCGAGTGGTTCCACGAGGGCGGCAGGTTGCTGCTGCGATAGCTGCCGACGAACACCTGCGCCGTCGAGGTCGCCCCGGCGTCGCGCGTCAGGCTCTGCAGCACGGCCTTGGTGTCGACGGTGCCGCCGGTGTAGGGGTAGTTGCCAAAGATGAAGCGGACTAGCACCGAGCGACCGCTCTTGCCCAGGTAGGTGACGGCGTTGCGCATCGCCGCCTCGAAGCGGCCGTCGGGCGGCAGCAGGCTGGTGACATCGACATAGCGCTCGGCGCTGACCATCACCTTGTACATCGCGTCGTACAGCAGGTCCGAGTGGCCGACGCACAGGCTCTGCGGGCTCTGGCCCGGCGCCTTGACCGTGGCCGCGATCGCGGTGCAGGTGCCGCCGCCGGTGCAGTCGCTCTGCGTGGTGCAGGTACGCAGCTTAAAGTCGGCGTTGCAGCCGGTGCCGCTGCAGGCCGCGGGCATGGCTAGCTGGCTGGCTGGCTGCCCCCAGGTCGCGGCCGGCGGCGTCTGCAGCAGCCAGTCCTCCGAGAGCAGGTTGGTCGTGCTGAGGTTCCAGGCGCGCCCCTTGAGCGTCGCCTGAGCTGACGACAGCACGCTGTTTACCGCATCGATGACGTGCCCATCGCCAGGGCCGGGCGGCGGCATCGGCTCCCCCAGATCGGCGCCGCCATCTAGGTTGTCGGCGTTCATCGCAGCGCCGCTGCAAGCCGAAAGTCCGCCGAGCGAGATCATGGCGCCAAGCAGCGCCCCCCGTCGCATGCCGCGACGCAGCCCTGTTGTATGCATCAGTTGCCCCCGTTTTTCGCTGTGGTCCCCATCCGCTGGCGCCGCCGCCGTCCTCGCGGCTGCGCCGACGGTTCGCAAAGAGCGGTCCAAACCAGCCCTTCATCATCGCACGCTCCAGGCCGCCGCCGCGGCCCGTCGAAGCGGCAGGCGCGTTCTGCCGGCGCCGGGTTTTCGCTAGAGTGCAGGGCTATGAACGAATTCAAGCTGTCGATCGGCAAGTGGCTCGGGCGCTCTCTGCTCTTGGTGTTGGCCTTGCTGGGGCTGGGCATCGCCCTGTCCTGGGCACCGGATCAGCCGGTGTCCGCGCTCAGCCCGCGCTGGGCCCCGCCGCCCTCGCAGTTCGCCGAGATCGCCGGCCTCAAGGTGCACCTGCGCGACGAAGGCCCGCCGCCGCCGAGCGCCGCCGCAGGGAGTGGGCCGCCGGCCGACGAGCCGACGCCCATCGTGCTGATCCACGGCACCTCGTCGAGCCTGCACACCTGGGACGGCTGGACCGAGGTCCTCAAGCGCGAGCGGCGCGTGATCCGCTTCGATCTGCCGGGCTTTGGCCTGACCGGACCGAACGCCGAGCACGACTACTCGATCACCGCCTATGTCCGCTTCGTCGTCGCCACCCTCGATGCGCTGCAGGTCCGCCGGGCCATCCTGGCCGGCAACTCGCTGGGCGGCTTTGTCGCCTGGGCCACCGCCGCCGCCCATCCCGACCGCATCGAGCGCATCATCCTCGTCGATTCGAGCGGCTATCCGCCCAAGCCGCAGTCGGTGCCGATCGGCTTCCGCATCGCCCGCATGCCGGTGCTAAACCGCCTGATGCAGAACACCCTGCCCCGCCACATCATCGAGAGCAGCCTCAAGAACGTCTACGGCGACCCCAGCAAGGTCACGCCCGAGCTAGTCGATCGCTATCGCGACATGACGCTGCGGGCCGGCAACCGCGTCGCCATCGTGCATCGCTTCCGCCAGGGCTACACCGGCAACCAGGACCAGATCCGAGCCCTGCGCCTGCCGACCCTGATCCTGTGGGGCAGCCGCGATCGCCTGGTGCCGCCCGAGCACGGCCAGGCCTTCGCGCGCGACATCCCCGGCTCCAAGCTAGTGATGTTCGACGGCCTGGGCCACGTGCCGCAGGAAGAAGATCCCGCCGCCACCCTAGCCGCCGTCCAGGCCTTCCTGGCACAGCCGCGCTGATCCGCGGCGTCTATCAGCAAGCGGTCAAGGTCCCAGCGGGGCCATCGTCTAGTTGTTCGGCTGCGTAATCAATACTCAGGCTTGGGCGTCCGTGGACGCTGCTCGGTCGCTGGCCGCCCGTCGCCGAAGCAGGAAGTAGGTGGGCATGCGGCCTTTGCCGCGGACTTCGATTTCGCCGCGGGCTTGGAATTCGAAGGCGTGGGCCAGCATGTCGCGGATCGCTTGCGTGCAGTGGATGCGACCGGGCTCGCCGTGCGACTCCATACGGCTGGCGGTGTTCACGGTGTCGCCCCACAGGTCGTAGGCTGGCTTGTGAGTGCCGATGACGCCGGCGACGGCTGAGCCGCAGTGCAGGCCGATGCGGATGCGCACGTTGGCCCATGCGGGCGCAAGTCCGTCGGTCTCGGCCGAAAGCGCCGACAACAGATCCAGCGCCAGATCCGCGACCGCTTCGGCATGGTCGGGGCGGGGACTCGGCAGGCCGCCGACCACCATGTAGCAGTCGCCAATGGTCTTGATCTTTTCTAGCTTGCGCGCCGAGGTCAGCGCATCGAAGCGCGAAAACAGCGTGCTCAGGGTCTGCACCACCTGCTCGGGCGGCAGCGCGGATGAGAGCGGCGTAAAGCCGGCGATGTCGGCGAACAGCACCGTGACCTCGGCGTGGCGATCGGCAATCGGCGACTCGCCGGCCTTAAGCCGCTGCGCGATCGGGGCCGGCAGCATGGTCAGCAGCAGCTTTTCCGATTTTTCGCGCTCCAGCAGCGAGACAT
>CAZVMD010000262.1:0-10621 GCA_964628555.1 uncultured Myxococcales bacterium
GCCTAAACCGCAAGCACGCGACCAAGTTCTACGAAGAGCTGGCGCACAAGTCGGGTGGCTTCCACATCGGTCTCGATCAGTTCGCCTACATCACCGATCTGGTGATGGCGATCTGTTACAAGCAGTCCTCGGACACCCAGCTTCAGGGCTTCGAGCAAGAGGTCATCAAGCAGGGCCGCATGAACCGCGGCCTGAACAAGGTGTTCTCGACGATGCTCAAGCGCGCGCCGAGCACCGAGTTCGGCAGCACCGACCTGCGCGCCGTGCCGCCGGGTCGCTTCCAGATCCTCGACGTCGACAAGGACAGCTCGATCCGCGAGTTCGTCGAGTCGAACGGCGCCAAGTTCAAGAAGGGCCGCGGCTTCTACGAGTTCACCAAGACCGAGACCATCCAGGGCTACAAAGAGATCGTGCTGATGGACAAGAAGACCGGCGACATGTTCGAGGGCAAGGCAGCCCGCGACATGCTCGGCCTGCCGGAGGACTCGACGGCTCGCATCAAGCCAGCCAGCCTCGATAAGTATGCCGTCTTTGTGCAGAGCACCTCGGTCAATCGCAAGCTGATTGGCGGCACGCGCTTCTTGTACGAGGTCGAGGACTGGTCGGCATAATCGTCGCAGAACCAGCCTGCCCCGCCCGCCGGGGGATACTCACCACCTAGGAGCACTGCATGCTGTCGCGCGCCTCGCGGACCTTGGCCTCTCTGCTGTTAACCACCACGGTAGCGTCTACTCTTGTGCCGACCCAGGCCGGTGCGTTCTGTGGCTTCTTCGTCTCGGGGGCGGATGCGCAGCTTTACAACAATGCCTCGCAGGTGGTGCTGCTGCGCAAGGGCAACCACACCGTCATGACCATGTCGAACAACTACAAGGGTCCGCCCGAGGACTTCGCCATGGTCGTGCCGGTGCCGGTGGTGCTGCAGAAAGAGAACGTGAAGACGCTCTCGTCGGATGTGTTCAAGCACATTGATGAGCTGTCGGCACCGCGACTGGTCGAGTACTGGGAGCAGGATCCTTGCTACGTGCAGCCGCCGATGAAGGCCAAGCGGATGATGGCCCCGGGAGCGCCGCCTTCGACGATGGCCCGCGAGCGCGCCAAAGACGACGACATGGGCGTCACCATCGAGGCCAAGTTCGAAGTCGGCGAGTACCAGATCCTGATCCTGTCGGCCAAAGAGTCGGGCGGGCTTGAGACCTGGCTGAAGCTCAACAAGTACAACATTCCCAAGGGCGCGGCGGCGGCACTGGCGCCCTACATCCGCGACCAGATGAAGTTCTTTGTCGCCAAGGTCGATATCAAGAAGGTGCAGCGAGATGCTAGCGGCGTGGCCGTGCTGTCGCCGCTGCGCTTCGGCTTCGACTCGGCCGAGCTGCGCCTGCCGGTGCGGCTGGGGCTGCTCAATGCCGAAGCGAAGCAGGACCTGCTCGTCTACGTCCTGAGCCCCGACAGTCGCTACGAGGTCGCCAACTATCCCAACGTCTTTGTCCCCACCAACATCGAAGTCGCGGACGCGGTGCGCAAGAGCTTTGGCGGCTTCTATGCCGAGCTGTTCGACGAGGCGCTGCGCCGGGCCAACGGGCGGGCGGTGGTCACCGAGTACGCCTGGCAGACCACGTCCTGTGACCCCTGCCCGACGCCGCCGCTAAGTCAGAGCGATCTGTACATGCTGGCCGATGAGCAGGTGTTCCCCGAGCTTTCGACCCTGCAGGTGGCGGCGCCGAGCAAGGACTCGACGCTACCCAGCCCGGCCAGCCCGTCGCCGAAGATCGGCACCCAGCCGTCGCCCAGCCCGGCGCCGATGGCGATGCCCAGCCCGCCGCCGCGCATGCGTCGGCCGTTCTTTGGTCGCGGTCCCTCGTGGGTGCTGACCCGCCTGCACACTCGCTACGACCGTCAGACCTTAAGCGAAGACCTGCTGTTTCGCGCCGCACCGCCGGTCTGGGGAGGACGGGCGAACTGGGATGGCACGCTGGGGGATCATGGGGCAGTGGTGCAGGCCGGTGGCAGCAACAACTTCCAGGGTCGCTACATCATTCGCCACTACTGGGAAGGCAAGGTCACCTGCGACAACCCAGAGTACGGCCGCTGGGGCGGTCGCCCGGGAGCCGGCTGGGATCAGAGCGCGGCCAGCAGCAGTGGCCGTCCCGAGGCGGCCAAGGATCTGGCCAACGCACCGCGTGGCAAGGTCAAGCTCTCTGAGGTCGTGCAGTCCCCAGTGCCAGAGCTAGGTCTGCGTGGGGTGACACGCAAGCTACGCCCGGGCGAGACTCCGCGGTCGACACCGCAGTAGGCGACGATGCCCCTTAGCCAATATCACGTCACAGAGCAGCTGTACGACAGCATCAACTCGTCGGTGCTGCGGGCTAGGCGGCGCAGTGATGGCCGCACTGTCATCCTGAAGTGTCTTAAGACCAACATGGTGACGGTCGAGCGGCGGGCTCGCTTCAAGAAAGAGTATGAGCTGGCGCGCTCGCTCAACCCCGGCCCAACCCCCGACGCTCGTCTGTCCTTGGTGGTCGAGACCTTCGCTCTGCGTATGGAGCGCGAGCGCTGGATCATCGAGCAGGAGGACTTCGGCGCTGAGTCGGTAAACCGCATCATCGAGATGAAAGGGGAGGGCCGCCCCGACGGTGGGCCCGTGCTGCCGCTGCCGCAAGCGCTGCACATTGGCATTGAGGTCGCGCGGGCGCTGGCTGGGCTGCAGCAGCGCCAGATCATTCACCGCGATCTGAACCTGCAGAACATCGTGTACAACCCGCGCAGCGGCGACGTAAAGCTGATCGACTTTGGGCTGTCGCGCACCTATACCGACGTGCAGCCGCAGATGCGGGCCGTGCAGCTAATCGAGGGCACGCTGCCCTATATGGCGCCGGAGCAGTCGGGGCGCATGAACCGCAGCATCGACTATCGCTGCGACTTTTATTCGCTGGGCGTGACCCTCTATGAGCTGTTCACTGGCCGCCTGCCTTTCCGCAGCAACGATCCGCTTGAGCTGATCCACTCGCACATCGCGCGGCCGCCGCAGCTCCCACACGAGATCAATCCCAGCCTGCCGCCAGCGCTATCCGCCGTCATCCTCAAGCTGATGGCCAAGAACGCTGAGGACCGCTACCAGTCGGCAAGTGGTATCGAGGCGGATCTACGGCACTGCCTGCAGGCCATCCAGAGCGGCTCGTCACTTGATGACTTCGTCGTCGGCGTACACGATCGCCCGGATCGCTTCCAGATTCCCAAGAAGCTGTACGGTCGGCAGGCCGAGGTCGAGAAGCTGCTGGGCGCCTTTGAGCGCACGGTCCAGGGGGGCCCACCTGAGCTGTTGCTGGTGACTGGCTACTCTGGCATTGGCAAGACCGCGCTGATCTATGAAGTCTATAAGCCGGTTACGCAGCATCGTGGCTACTTTGCCGCCGGCAAGTTTGACCAGTTTCAGGGCAATGTTCCGTATCGCGCTATCACCCAAGTCCTGACTGATCTAGTCGAACAGGTTCAGACCGAGGACAGCGAGTCGGTTGCGCGCTGGCGCGACCAGATCCAAAAAGCCATTGCCCCCAACGGCAAGCTGCTCACCGACTTGGTGCCCGAGCTTGAGCTGTTAATCGGACCGCAGCCCGAGGTCGCGGCACTTGAGCCCAGCGAGTCTGAGAACCGCTTTCAGCTCACCATCCAGAACTTTATTGGCGCCTTCTGTCGTGCCGAGCACCCACTGGTGCTGTTCCTCGACGATCTGCAGTGGGCGAACCCAGCCTCGCTGCGCCTGCGCGAGGTCCTTTTGACCTCGGAGCTGCGCTACCTGTTTTTGATCGGCGCTTATCGCGACAACGAAGTCGATGCGACCCATCCGCTATCGCTGTCGATCAAGCGGATGCGCCGGGAGGGCGTGCCGATCACCGAAGTCGGGCTGTCGCCGCTGCAGCCCAGTCACTTGACGCAGCTCCTCTGCGACACGCTGCACAGCGACGAAGCGCAGGTGGCGCCGCTGACCCAGCTGATCTTCCAAAAGACCGGTGGCAATCCGTTCTTCGTCGGCGAGTTTCTCAAGACCTTGGAGCAGGAGCACCTGCTCTCGCTGTCGGCCGAGCGCAAGTGGACTTGGAACATGGATGCCATCCATGCCAAGGACATCACCGACAACGTCGTCCAGCTCTTGCTGGGCAAGCTGCGCCGCTTGCCGGAGCGGACGCAGGAGGCGCTTCGTCTCGCTGCTTGTATTGGCAGCCGCTTCGATCTGCACACGCTGTCGGTGGTGCAGGAGCGGCCGCTTCTTGAGACGGCAGCGACCCTACGCGCGGCGCTGTTGGAAGGCTTCATCATCGCGACGTCCGCGGCCGAGCTGGTCTCTGAAGCCGGCCCCGAGGAATCGGGCACGCAGCAGCTGGCAGTGGTCCACTATCGCTTCGCGCACGACCGCGTGCAGCAAGCGGCGTACGCGCTGATCGGCGAGGAGCAGCGCCGCGCCGTGCACCTGCAGATCGGCCTCTTGCTGTTTCGCGCCGCCGGCGAGCAGCCACATGGCGAGCAGATCTTCGAGATCGTGGCTCACCTCAATCGGGGAGGGGCGCTGATCAGCGATGTCGGCCAGCGCCTTGCGGTGGTTCGCCTGAACCTAGAGGCCGCGGCCAAGGCCCGCGAGGCCACGGCGTATCAGGCAGCGCAGCAGTATGCCAGCGATGGACTGTCGCTGCTCTCGAACACCCTATCTGGGGCCACGGCGCAGGAGCTGCGCTTCGCCCTGACCAAGGAGCTGGCCCAGGCCTCGTATCTGATCGGTGAGCACGAGCGCTCGGAGCGACTCTTGCATCACCTGCTGGAACAGCTGGCAGTGACGATCGGGCCCGACCCAGAGCAGCATCGCGCGCATGCCCAGCGTCAGGTCGAGCTCTATAGCCTACTCATCGCGCAGTACACCCTGACCGGCCGCTATGAGCAGGCCATCGCCGCGGGCCGCAAGGCACTTGGGCTGCTGGGCATTGGTCTGCCCGATCCTGCGAACGAGCGTGAAGTCAGCGCGGCTTTCGAAGCCGAGGCGGCCATCATCCAGCGTGAGCTCGCGCAGCAGGACATCAGCAAGCTGCTCGACCGGCCGATGCTGCAGTCGCCCGACAAGCTATGGGCGATGCGGGTGCTGGTCAGCATGAATGCCGCCGGCATGTACACCAGCCGACCGCTGTACAACCTGCTGGTGGCCAAGAAGGTTCGCATCAGCCTGGAGTTTGGTCACAGTGCCGAGTCGGCCTTTGCCTACGTCAGCTTCGGCGTGCCGCTGTGCTCGATCGGCGGCGGCGGCGGCAGCTCCGAGCATGTGCGGCAGGCCTATGCCCTGGGCATGATGGCGCGTGAGCTGAGCCTAAAGTGGGACCGCCTGGATCTGCGCTGCCGCGTTCACTTTATCCTCGGCACTTACATCCTGCCGTGGAACCGTCACCTCGACTTCCTCGACTCGGTCTACGAGGAGGGCTACCGGGCCGGCATGCAAGGCGGCGAGCTGCTGTTCGCCGGCAACATCCTCGCCTTCCGCCTGCTGGTGCCCTTCTATCACGGTCGGCCGCTGCACGAGCTCTTGGAAGAAGCGAAGCGCTTCCTGCAGTTCGAGCGCAAAACCAAGAACAAGATCGCAACCGACCGCGTGCTCGCCTGCTACCTGCCGATGCTCAACCTGGCCGGTGAGACCGTCGATGCGCTGAGCTTCGCGCCGGCTAAGCCTGAGCTGCGCGACATCGTGCCGGCCGAGCCTGAGCTGTTGTCGGAGTTCACCGCGCACGGCAGCCATATCGCGATCTGTGTCTACAAGATCGCCAAGGCGCAGTGCCTGTTCCTCTACGAGCAGTACGAAGCGGCGTTTGCCTGCCTGCAGGAGGTCACGCCGCGGCTCTCGTTTATCGCTGGCTCGGTGTCGGTAATCGAGCATCAGTTTTATCTGAGCCTGTGTGCTGCCGCGCTGTGTCGTCACGAAGCAGAGCCGCGTCGCGGCGAGCTCCTGTCCGTGCTGTCGCGCGGCTGTCAGCGCTTCTCGGCCTGGGCAGCCACCTGCCCAGAGAACTTCTTGCACAAGCAGCAGCTGCTAGAGGCGCTGCATGCCGAGCTGACCGGCGAGCTATGGCGAGCCATGCAGCTGTTCGAGTCGGCTATCAGCAGCGCGGCACAGCAAGAGTTCAACCATATGGAGGCGCTGGCCTGTGAGTCTCTGGCGCGCTTCTTTAGCGGCCATGGCAAAGAGGAGTATTCGCGCGTCTACCTGCAGCGCGCCTATCTGCACTACAAGGCCTGGGGTGTCCGCTTCAAGTTCGAGCGAATCGAAGAGCGGCTGAGCATTCCTCTGGCCACCCCGAGCGTCCTGCCCAGCACCGGAAGCAGCGGTCGCACCACCGTCAGCAAGACGCAGAGTCACACCAGCACGACATCCTCTGATCACCTCGACGAGGCGATGGATCTGCGGACCGTCCTCAAGGCCTCGCAGGCCATCGCTGGCGACATCATCCTTAGCACCCTGCTCGAGAAGCTGGTCAACATCTTGATCGAAAATGCCGGGGCCGATCGCGGCTGCCTGCTGCTTGAACAAGCGGGGGTATGGAACATCGCAGCGACGGCCAGCCTATCCGTGCGCTCCACGGCTGGGGCCCGGAGCGACGTCGGCCGAGCCGAGGGGCAGCGCGAGGCGAGCAGCGAGCGTCCGGTCGCCGGCGAGCATGAGGTTCCGGCGGCCATCATCAACTTTGCCGCTCACCGCCGACAGGATCTGGTGCTGAACAATGTGGCCGAGGAAGGGCCCTTTGTCCGCGATGCCTATGTTCGCTCGCGCCGGCCGCAGTCGGTGCTGTGCATGCCGCTGCTCAAGCAGGGCCGCATCCTCGCCATCCTGTACTTAGAGAACACGCTAGCGACCGGCGCCTTTACCCCCCGTCGCTTAGAGATGCTGCGCCTGCTGTCGGCGCAGATGGCGATCTCGATCGAAAATGCCCAGCTGTACGCCGAGCTCGAAGATCGCGTCCGGGCCCGCACGCAGGAGCTTTCGGCCAAGAACGTCGAGCTGTCGGATGCACTGCGCGCGCTGCGCGAGACGCAGCAGCAGCTGGTCCAGCGCGAGAAGCTGGCCTCGCTGGGCGCCCTGACGGCTGGCATTGCGCATGAGCTTAAGAACCCGCTCAACTTCATCAACAACTTCGCGCAGCTGACCGTGCAGCTGGCCGAAGAGATCGAGAGCGAGCTAGGTAGCCTGCTGCCGCAGCCTGGCAGTACGGCGAACGAAGCGCACGAGAACATCGAGGCAGCGCTGCAGGATCTGAAGGAAAACCTACAGCGCATCAACCACCACGGTCAGCGCGCCGATCGCATCATCCACAGCATGCTGCTGCACTCGCGCGAGCGCAGCAGTACGCATGGGCCGACCGACATCAATCGCCTGCTCAACGAGAGCCTGAACCTGGCGTACCACGGCATGCGGGCGCGGCAGCCGGGCTGGAACATCGAGCTGCGCACCGACTTTGATGAGAGCGTTGGCTCGATCGCCGCCAGCTCGGGCGATCTCAGTCGCGTCTTTATCAACCTGTTCGACAATGCCTTTTACGCCACGCAGCGCCGCAAGAAGGACGGCGCTCCCAGCTACTCTCCCACCGTTAGCGTCAGCACCAAGCGGCGCGATAAGAGCGTCGAGATTCGCGTGCGCGATAACGGCATCGGTCTGTCCAAGGCCAACCTCGCCCGCCTGTTTACGCCGTTTTTTACGACCAAGCCGGCCGGCGAAGGCGTGGGCCTGGGGCTGTCCATCAGCCACGACATCATCGTCCAGGGCCACCAGGGCGAGATCCGTGCCGAGAGCGTCGAGGGAGAGTACATGGAGTTCATCATTACGCTGCCCCTGCGCTAGCCCTCGCCATAGCCGAAAAGTTGCCTGCGTTGCCGCACCCGCCCAACATCGGCGGCTGTGCCGAGAGCCGACCGCCCCCCCACTGCAAATCGCCGCTTACCAGCGCGCGCCGCCGCAACCGAGCGAAGGCCGCCGCGCCCAGCTGCGGTGGAGCCGTCGGTCCCAGGTGAGCCGGCGCTGCTCTGGGGACTTTTGGGTGATGTGTTGCGGGCACCGCTGTGGCTACTCGGGCTGCTGCTCGGACGAGCACGCCTGAGCGATGGTCTGCGGCCCCTGGCGCGCCTGCTTGCTTTCGCCACGGCCGCTCGCATGACCGCGACGCTGATCGTCCTCAACCTGGCGGTCTTTACTGCCGAGGTCGTGGCGCGGGCCAGCGGCCTGTCGGATGCTGAGCTGCTGCAGCGCTTCGCTCTCCACCCGGGAGACCTGCTCGCTGGCCACTACCTGCCGCTCGTACTGCACGTCTTTGCCCACAGCAGCCCCGCGCATCTTCTGGGCAATATGCTCGCGCTGTTCGTGTTCGGTCGCGTGGTGGAGCGCCACCTCGGATCGACGCAGGTGCTATTGGCCTATGGCCTGGCGGCCTTCGTCTCGACCAATGTCTCGCTCATGGCGCAGCTTCTGCTGCCCAGCCTAAGCGGTGGACCACTGCCTACCCTGGGCGCCTCGGGAGCGGTGGCGGGCTTGGTCGCGTTGGCTGTGCTGCTACAGCCGCTGTCGATCACCTTTGAAGCGCTGATCCCGCTGCCGCTGTTCGTCGTTGGCTGGCTGGCGATGGCCGCCGATGTGGTCTCGCTGTGGCGAGCGGCGAGCGGTCCGCTGTCCGCCAGCTTGGCCCGGGACGGCGCGACCGCAGCAAGCATTGATCATCCTGCCCACCTTGGCGGGTATCTGTCGGCCTGCCTGTTTTACTTTTTGCTAAAGCCGCAGCAGAAAGAGCGGGCCCGAACCGGCCTGTGCATCAACCTGGTGTCGGCAGCGCTGGCGTTTACGGTGTGGAACGTCTGGCTGCGGCGCTAGCTATCAGAAGTTGTAGCCACCGCTGAACAAGAGCTGATAGCCGCCGGCAAAGGTCGCCGAGTTGAAGAGGAAGGGGACCGAGACTGGCGTAAAGCTGAGGTTGATGCGCGTCTTGAGCACGTATTTCAGCCCGGCTTCCGGCGCGACCATGCCGTAGTGGTACAGCGTGGTGGTGTCCATGGTCACGCCGTTGACCGTGGACGAGCTCTTCTCAGTCGAGAGCGCGTAGCCGGCCGTCGCCCGGATAAACAGAAACAGCCCGCGCACCACCACTGGAATGTCGAAGTGGAAGCCTACCGGCAGGATCACGCTATAGGAGCCGCCGATGGTGACGGCAGGCGCGAAGACCAGATAGCCGTTGCGGCTGCGCGTCACTGCGATGCCAAAGTCAGGACGCACTGCAAAGCCAAAGGGCAGACCCTGCTGCTGCACCGCCGTGCTCGATAGGCTGGCCGCAAAGATCGGAAAGCTCAGTCCTAGCGACACATTGAACATGAAGCGGCCGGCCTTGGCCTCGGGGGCGGCCGGCAGCGCCAGCAGGTCCGGCGACTCTGCTTCGCCCTTGCTCGTGCGAGCGGAGTCGGCCATCAACACTGGCGCCTTCGCTGCGGCCTGCGTCTCGACGCGCAGCGCGGTCAGGTAGCGCTCGACCTCCCCCTTGCGCTCTGGCGTCAGCTCGGCCTCGGTGCGCAGGTACAGCTCGTAGGCCTCCTCGGCTTCTTTGAATTCGCCGATTCGTCGCAGCAGCTGTCCCAGGTTGTAAAGCAGGCGCGGCAGTGGGTTTAGCGCATAGGCGGCGACAAACTCTTTGGCGGCTTGGCGAAACAGCCCCAGCTTGTACAGCGACATCGCCCGCTGATAGTGCTCCTGAAAGTCGCGCCCTTCGTCGGCCGCCAGGGCCTGTCTCGGTGCCAAAAGCAGGCAGGCCAGCAGCCCCCAGAAAAGCAGCAGGCGCGACCTGCTGCGGTTACTTGATGAGCTCGATGTCTGCATTCTGGGTGACCTTCGACCCTTTGCCGCGCTTGGGCTTGCCGCCTTCGGGCTTGCTGCGGTTTTTCACCTTGCTATCCAGCTGCTTGCCCCCGGCCAAGGTCTGGCTGGGCGTTGTCGTCGGTGGGACGGGCAGGGCGGCCAGAGCCACGCTGAGATCGCGCGACTGCGAGCGCTCGACCTCGACGCTACTTTCGCTATGCCCAGGCAAGCGCAGGAGCAGGGTCTCGCTCCCTTCGCCGCGCGCCTCTTCCAGGCGCAGCGGAGTCTGACCCAGGACCTTCTGATCCCGGCTCCGTACCACGGTGGCCCCGGGCGGAGTGCTGCTGATCCGCCAGACGATCGAGCTTCTGGCTGCCGGGTCGGCCGGCGGTACAGCGGCCTTGCGGGGCGGCGCTAGCTGGGTCCAGACCACCAAGGCGCCGACGACGATCAGGGCGACCCCCAGGCCCGCAGCCCGCACTAGGCGAAGCGGTCGCGCGATTGTCGAGCCGGCGGCTCGGCTTAGCGTGTTGGTGTTGCGCTCGCCATCGCCAGGCGTCACAAACGGGCTGATCACCAAAGCCCCCGACTGCCGCTTGCCTAGCTGCGAGGGATCGACGGCGGGAAGCTGCATCGACTGGACACGCGAAAAGCCGGCCTGCTCGTTGAGGAAGGCCAGGACCTCGCTAGTCGATGGGCGGCCCTCCGGCTTCTTGGCCAGCATGCGGTCCACGAACGTCGACAGCTCACCGCGCAAGGAAGGGTTGA
>CAZVMD010000263.1:0-10580 GCA_964628555.1 uncultured Myxococcales bacterium
CTGGAACTTCTGGCGCTCGATGCGGCGGCCGGTCAGCTTGTGCTCCAGGCTGCAGTTCGGCTGCACGTCCATGCACTCGCCCGAGCAGGTGTGGGTCTCGCGGATCTCCCACTTGCCATCCAGCGTCTCGGCGTCGGCCTTGAACGACACCACGTTAGTATAGGTGTCGGTCGTCGAGCGCTTGACCGGGAAGGTCTCCTTCGCCGTCGTCTGGACCGTCCACTCAAAGCGATAGCCGTCGGCCTTGCTGCCTTCGTAGACCGTCTTGCCATCGCCCATCAGCAAAAAGTACTTGTTGTTCGAGCCGGCCCAGATCTCCCAGGGACCGACGTTGCTCTGCACGCCCGTCACCGTCGTCATGCGGTCGGGGTTGGGGACCATGCCACCGGCGTAGCAGCTGGCCGGACGCGCCGAGTCCAGACGCGAAACCGCCCAGAGCGTGTCGGCCTCAAGGCCGCCGCAGCCAGTGGCCGAGGTCGAGAGGGCCAGTGCGGACATTGCAAGCAGGGACTTCATGAGGAATTTGGTGTGGATGTTTGCGGTGCGGATTGCCATTTTGCGTGTCTCCATGGTGCGACTCGGTAAGAGTAAGCCCGACACTCCTACGCAACCTGCCGCGGATTGTCAACAAAACTTCTCACCCGAGCCTGCACCACCGCAGCGCCGACTCGCACCGCCCTGCGCCACCTGATCCCGTCGCCAGCTCAGCGAGCACGCCCCCCTGTCCGCGGGCTGGCCAGAGCCCGTATGCTGGAAAGATGTTGTCGTCTGCTCAAAGCGAGCTTCCTAGCCACGCCAGCGATGCCGAGCACCAGCTCCTGTCCGATCTTGAGCGCGAGGCGCTACGCAGCGAGCAGCTCCGGGCCCTGATCCTGGTGTTCACCGGAGCCATCTCGGCGCTGGTGTTCTACGTGATGCAGATCGCCTTCGCCCGCCAGCTGACGCTGTTTCAGCTGCATCCGCAGTTCGGTCTGCGCGTCGTCTACACCATGCTGCCGCTGACGCTCTACGAGCTCGTGGTCTACGTCATGCTGTCGCGCCTGCTGTCGTCGGGGCGACCCCAGCGCTGGCTGTCGCACGGACGCTATGTCAGCGCAGTGCTGGAGCTCCTGGTACCGAGCGCGCTGGTCTATGCCTTCGTGGCGTCGATGAACTCGGTCAACGGGCTGCTGATGCCACCTTCGTCGCTGTACTTCATCTTCATCCTGCTCAGCGCGCTGCGCTTTGAGCCTTCGCTATCACTAGTGACTGGCTTCGCCGCGGCGGCGCAGTACCTCGGCTTGTACGCCTATGCCTATTCGCTGCCGTTTGACGCCAGCGCCGATCCGCTGCTGCGGACACCGTTTCATCACCTCGTGCGGGCGCTCGGCTACGTGATGTCGGGGGTGGTGGCTGGCTTGTTGACCAGCGTGCTGCGGCAGCGCGTCGTGCGCTCGCTGCGCCTGGTTGCCGAGCGCAATCGCGTGACCTCGATGTTTGGCCTGTATGTCACGCCAGCCGTCGTCGATCGCTTGATGAGCCAGAGCAAAGATATCGAGGGCGAGATGCGCTCGGTCTGCGTGCTGTTCCTCGACATTCGCAACTTCACGCAGTTTGCCGAGAAGCGCTCGCCGCAGCAGGTGGTGCAGTTCCTAAACGAGCTGTTCGCCCCGATGATCGAGACGGTGAGCCAGCACGGCGGCATCATCAACAAGTTTCTCGGAGACGGCTTTATGGCCATCTTCGGCGCGCCGCTGCCCGACGAGCGAGCCTGTGAAAAAGCCATCGCAGCCAGCCAGCAGATCCTCAAGCAGCTTGCGGCGCGCATCGCTGACGGCCAGCTGCCGCCGACCCGGCTGGGCATTGGCATTCACTATGGCCCAGTGCTGACTGGCAGCATCGGCTCCGAGCGGCGCAAGGAGTACACGATCATCGGCGACACGGTGAACCTGGCGGCGCGCATCGAGCAGCTAACCAAGCAGTACGACGCGCAGCTCTTGGTCTCGCAGAGCGTGCTTTCGGCCCTGCTGTCGGGTGAGCCGCGCGCTGAGCGCATCGGCGAAGTGGCGGTACGCGGGCGCGAGGGCAGCCTGGAGCTCTACAAGCTGGCCTAAGCCTCGCCCTGAATCGCCGGGCAGCGACGAGCTAGGCCGCCTGCGAGGTCGCCGTCTCGACAGCGCCTGGGCTGACGAACAGCGGATCGTCGCCTGCTCCGGCCCGTCGAGCCCGTCGCGGTCGCGGGCTGGCTTCGCCGCGTGGCAGGCCAGAGCTGGGCAGCGCCGCCACGCCCCGCGGACCGCGTGGACGCTGTAGCTCCAGGCTCTCTAGCTTGCTCAGCAGCTCTGGGTTGTCTTCGGCATAGACCCGCGCATAGGCCAGGGCGCGCTGACACTTGTGCTGCAGTGCCTCTAGCGTCTCGTGCAGCGCGTCGCGCGTCGCCATCAGCGCGGCCTCGGCCTGCCGCAGGGCCGCCGCTTGCTCCCCGACGCGCTCGGCTGCGGCCTGCAGCACCGCGCAGTCAAGGTCGGGAAATTTCAGATGAGAGAGCTCACTCTCAAAGAGCTCAAGCACGGCTTGCAGCGACGACGGAACGGCGGGAAAAAGGGACGAATGAAGGCTCGACATGATGAACTCCTGTTCAGTACCCGCGTACCTGAACATAAATTCAGATCGGCTGTCAATTCTTCCCAGCGGACGCGGACTTGCGCGCCGCGCCCTGGCAGCCCGAGGGCGGCTGGGCGATACTGCCGCGGACCCGTTCCCCCATCGCAAGCGAGGTTTTTATGGCCCAACGTCCCCTGCTAAATGAAGAGAAGCTGGCCCCCAAGGTTCACGAGCGCATCGCGGCATTTCACGCCGGCATCGTCTCCGAGGTGGCCGCCGCGGTAGCGCGCGATCCGGTGGTGGTCGTGGGCATGGCGCAGAACCCCTTCGTCAAGAAGGCTCGCAAGGCACTTACCGACGCTGGCATCGCCTTTACCTATCTGGAGTACGGCAGCTACTTTAGCCAGTGGAAGCAGCGCCTGGCGATCAAGATGTGGAGCGGCTGGCCCACCTTCCCGCAGGTCTTTGTGCGTGGCGTCCTGGTCGGCGGCTACGACGATGTGGTGGCTGGCCTGGCCGACGGTAGCTTCAAGCAGCGGCTCGGCTAGCGCTGGGCTGCCGAGCGGCTTGCCGGCGGCGCGCCGAAAGGGCGATAGTGCCCGGCATGCGCGTCGCCCTGGTGTACGCCCCGCTCTTGCCCGGTCATGTGCCGAGCTATGGCCTGCAGCCACTTGGCATCTTGAACATCGCCGCGGTGCTGAATCGGGCTGGCATCGCGACCCGCGTGCTCGACGCCGACATCCTGGGCCTCAGCATCGCCGAGACCGCCGATCGGCTGCTTTCGACCTCGCCCGACTTGGTCGGCATCAGCCTGATGACGCCGCAGCTTCTGTCGGCGCTGGCCCTGTGCGCAGCGCTGAAGCATCGACGACCTGGGCTGCCGATTGTGCTCGGTGGCGCGCATATCGATGCCACGCACGGCGACGTGTTCTCGATGACCAGCATGGCCGACTTCGCGATCCACGGTGAAGGCGAGCTAGCGCTGCTGGAGTGCTGTCAGCTCCTCTCTGCCCACGGCGAGCGCTGTGCCGATGGGACTGGCTACCGCAACCTCGCGAGCCTCCTGGCCGGGGTCGCCAATGTCATCCTTCCCGATCGCCTGGCCAAAGACGGCATCGCCCGCGTCAACCCTGCCCGCCCCTACATCGCCAACCTCGACGATCTGCCGCCGGTCGACTACAGCCTGCTGGGCCCGCATGACTACGAGCTGCCGATGCTGCCCGGCCCGCGCGTGCTGTCGATGATGCTGTCGCGCGGCTGCCCATTTTCCTGCACCTTCTGCGACGCACCGCAGGTCATGGGCAAGAAGCTGCGCCGCTACTCGATCCCGCGCATCGTCGAAGAGATCCGCCAGAACCGCGATCGCTTCGGCACCCGCAGCTTCGTATTTAAGGACAGCACGTTCTCTGCCAACCTGCGCTTTGCGACGGAGCTGTGCCAGGCGATGATCGACGCCCAGCTTGGGATTCGCTTTCGCTGCAACACCCGCGCTGACCTGCTGCCGCCGCCGCTCTTGCGCCTGATGCAGCGGGCCGGCTGCGAGGTCATCAACATTGGCGTCGAGTCCGGCGATCCGGCGATCCTGCGCCGCATCCGCAAAGAGATCGATCTCGACAGCGTCGTCGATGCCTTCGAGCGCTGCCGTCAGGCCGGCATCCGCACCTATGCCACGCTCTTGGTCGGCGCCCCCGGTGAGACCGATGAGTCGATGCGCCGCACGCTGGCCTTTGCGCTGCGCATCCGTCCCAGCCTGGTCAACTTCCACATCGCCATCGCCTACCCTGGCACCCCGCTTTACGACGAAGCGCTGGCCTGCGGTCAGGTCGAGCCACGCTGGTGGGCGCGACAGGCTCGCCAGGGCTTCGATCCGCGCCGCGCCTCCCCATTCGAAGCGCGCTGGGGCTGGGTCGCCGACGGAGCGCTGCGCCTGCCCGGCTTTGCCGCCGAGCACTGGCAGCGCCTGCTCACCCGCGCCTGGTACCTGCGACCCCGCTTCGCCTGGGATAGCGCGCTGTTCTCGCTGCGCCAGCCGTACTTCCTGCGCCATCTGTTTTCGCTCGGCCGCGAGCTCCTGCCGCTGTCACGGCTGCGCTCGCACCTCCCGGGCTATGTTCCGCCCGTCGACGAGCGGCTGGCTATCCTGGCCCGCTGCCCGTCAGCTCCCACGGTCGTCTACGCCCCGCGGCAGGTCCTGCCCCGGCGCTCGCTGCGCGTGGTGCGCAGCGCCGAAGGTGCACGATGACCGCCGCGAACCAGCCACCGCTGGGCCAGCCCACCCGCTGGCTGCCCCGCTGCCTGAGCCTGGCCCTGCTGCTGGTCTGCGTCGCAGTCTTTGCCAACGCCGTGCACAGCGGCCTGACTTACGACGACAAGTACTTCACTCCGGACGAGGTGCAGTGGAGCCTCGCTTCCGTCGCGCAGCTGTTTTCCGAAGATGCCTGGGCGGCCGCTGGAGCCCCCAGTCGGCTGTATCGCCCGCTGATGTGGCTCCTGCTCTGGGCCGAAGGTGCGCTGCACGGCCCGCGACCGCTGTGGTTCCATCTGACCTGTGTCGCGCTGCACGCTGCCGCTACGCTGCTGTTGTTTGCCGTCCTGCGTCAGGTGCTGGCCCTGGCCGCACAAGAGCCGCCCGAGACTACGGCTTCCGTCGCTGATAGCCCAGCCCTGGCTACAGCAAGCGAGGGTTCGCGAAGCTGGGCAGCCGCGGCTGGAGCGCTGCTCTTCGCCGTCCATCCCGTCCACACCGAGGCGATAAACTCCATCTTTAACCGCAGCGAGATCCTGGTGACGCTGGCCGTGTTGACGGCGCTGTGGCTGCTGCTGCGCCGCCTGCTGACCCGTGCAGCCGGGCTTGCGCAGGTGCAGAGGACGACCTGGCTGCAGCTAGCCGTCATCTACCTCGCAGCGCTGCTCTGCCGCGAGAGCGCGCTGTCTCTGCCGGCCCTCGTCTTGCTCGTGGTCTGTGGGCTGCGGCCCGCGCTCCTGCTCGATCGCCGGCAGCGTCGAGCGCTGTGGGCCGCGCTGCCCTGGCTGCTGGTGCCGCTTGTCGTCTACCTGGCGCTGCGCAGCCATGCCCTGGCCACGCGCGGCGGCCTGCTAAACACCCTGCCCATTGCCGCCACGCCCGCATCCCCCGACGGGATCACTCCGTCCTGGCTGCCGCTGCAGCGCATCGGGCCAGCCCTGTGCATGCTGCGCGAGGGGCTGCGCCTGCTTGTCTATCCGCAGCCGCTGCGCGCCAGCTACGACACGCTGCCTGGTGGTGGCCCGCTGCACGCGCTGCTGTTTCACGGGCTGCTCCTCAGCTCGGCGCTGCTGGCCGCCCGCACGGCCCGCCCGCTGCTCGTCGCCCTGCTCTTCTATTACGTCGCGCTGCTGCCTTCGACTCGGCCTCTTTCAAGCGATCCCATCCAGTCACAGATGGCCGAGCGGTTTCTCTATCTGCCGTCGGTGGCCTTGGCCATGGGCAGCGCCTTCTTGGTGGCTGAGGTTCTGCAGCGGACACCGCGACGCGGAAAGCTAGCTGCGCTGACTGCCGTGCTGGCCGTCGCCAGTCTGTTTGCGGTCTGGTCGGTGCGACGAAACGCCGACTGGGCCAGCTCGCTTTCGCTCTGGCAGGCCGAGCTGCGCACCACCCCACACAGCGTCACCGCGCTGCGCCTCTTGACTGCGGCACAGATCGAGACCGGTCAGGCCGCGGCTGCCGTCGAGCTCTGCGACGCTGAGCTGCCTCAGCACGGCCAGGATGCCCGGCTGCAGAACCACTGCGCCATCGCCTACGACGATCGCGGCCGCAGCGCGGCTGCCGAGACCGCCTACCGCCGAGCCATCGCGCTCGGTCTGGGGGCCGTGGCGCATGCCAACCTGGCCCGCTCGCTCGATCGGCAGGGGCGGTCGTCCGAGGCCCAGGCCCAGGCGGAGCTAGCGATCGAGGCCGAGGTGGATCCCGCCCGCCGACACTATCGCCGCGGCCTGTTCCTTTTGCGCTACCATCCCCAGCGCCGCGACGAGACCATTTACGAGCTACGGCAGGCGCTTTCCCTGCAGCCCCGCTTTCGCGCCGCGCAGTCCGCACTAAACCGCCTGCTTACGCCCGACAACCGCTAGCCGGCACCTTCGCCGAGGAGAATTTTCGTCCATGAGCTTCTTCGCAAACCGCAAAGTGGTGATCACCGGGGCTTCAAGCGGCATCGGCCTGGCCTTGGCGAAGCAGGTGGCCCGAGAGGGCGCGCAGGTCGTCTTGATCGCCCGCCGCGCTGGCCCACTGGAAGAAGCCAAGGCGCAGGTCCAGGCCGAAGGCGGCAGCGGCAAGGTCGAGACGGTGGCACTCGATATCAGCGACGAAGCGGCCGTCAACGAGGCCATGGGGCGCGTCCTTGCCGCCGGCCCAGTCGATGTGCTGGTCAACAACGCCGGCGTGGTCATGCCCGGCCGCTTTGTCGAGCTTCCGCCGAGCGAGTTTCACTCGATGATGAACATCAACTACTTCGGCACCGTACACATGTGTCGGGCCCTGGTGCCGGCGATGATCGAGCGCAAGAGCGGCCGCGTCTGCAACGTGTCGTCGCTGGCTGGGGTCATCGGCATCTATGGCTATACCGCCTATGCCGCCAGCAAGTTCGCCATCTGCGGCTTCTCGCAGGCCCTGCGCGCCGAGCTCTGGCCGCACGGCATCGCCGTCAGCGTCTGCATGCCGCCCGACACCGACACGCCGCAGCTAGCCTTCGAAAACCAGTACAAGCCTAAAGAGACCAAGGCCATCGCAGGCACCGTCAAGGCACTGTCCGCCGACCAGGTGGCCGCTGCCATCAAGAGCGGTATCGCCGACGGCAGCTTCGAGATCTTCGCCGACTTTGGCTCGCGCGCCGCCACCCGCGCCCACGGCATCATCCCCGGCATCGTCCGCTGGTTCTGCGACAGCGCCCAGCGCAAGGCCTAGCGCCTGCCTCGACGCCCCCAGGCCGCGCGGCCCCGTCCGGCTTGGTGAGCGCCCGGCGCTTGCTTATGATCGGGAGGTTCACCTTGATTGGGGGCCTGCCATGCGACTGCTTGCTGTTTCCCACCGCTTCCCGCAACGACTGCTGCCGACCCTGTGTAGCCTGGCCTGGCTGCCGCTCGCTGCTTGTGCCACACCGACGGCGACCTCGGCTCCAGTCAGCTGGAAGAAAGAGAAGCTGAGCACCGGCGATGACCCGCACCTGCCACCGACCATCGGCGGCTCGCGCTGTGACTCGACGCTGGTCGGGACGTATCGGCTGTGTCTGGGGCGCGATGGCGGTGTGCAGTCGGTCGATGTCGTGGCCGGAATTCCTGAGGCTGATGACAGCATCCTTGCGACGCTGCGCGGCTGGCGCTATCGCCCGCTGCCGCTGCCACTGTGCTTCGAACAGAACCTGGCCTTCCGCGTCGAGTGCCGCGGTGGCGGGCGCCCGACAACGCTGGGAAGCGAGGCCGAGCGCGGCGAACCGGCGACTGCCAGCCTCGGATCGGCAGCGTCAGGCGCAGCGCTCGTCGATGTGCAGGACTCGTGGTTTGCGGAGCAAAAGATCAGTCAGGGCGATGAGCCGCGCGCCCCGGCTGAGCTCGGTCAGCTGTCGTGCGGGGAGAGACTGCGGGGACGCTATCGCCTGTGCATCAGCCCATCGGGCACGGTGCAGTCGGTCACGCCGCTGCGGGTGGCGTTCGATGCCGCGGGCCAGATCGCGGCCGCCCTCAAGAGCTGGCGTTTTCGGCCACAGCCCGCCGCTCTGTGCGTTGAAAAACAGCTGGAGTTCGTCGCCGCCTGCTAACTCGCCCGCCGCCTCCCTCCTCATGCACATAACTCGGCACTCAAGCGGGTCCGCGCCGGCCCGGCTCCTCGTCGGTGCTGCACGGAGGTGGCATCAGGCAAGCAAGCCGCTCGACCCAGTCCAGCTGAGTGGCAGCGGTGCAGCGGATCCGTCCCCGCTGAGCTCGACCAAGCCACTGGCGGCAGCGCAGCGACTGGGCTCTGGCTAGACGCAGGGGTCAGGAGCGGGTTTGTTATGATGCCTCCATGGCGTCGTCTGGTCAGCGTTCACCGGCGCAGCGCGGGGGACGACGCGGCGAGGGACGGCCGCGTGATGTGTCGACCCTCCGCCAGCCGACCCAAGAGCAGCCAAGCCACAGCGAGGCAGAGGGCGCGGCCCAGCCGGGCCTGCTTCTGATCTTTTCGGGCAGCCAGCCACTGTGGTCGGTGCTGCCACTGACCCAGCCGGGCGATGTCCTTGAGCTGGGGCGCGACAACCTGGGCAGCCTGACTGGCGACGCTCGCATCTCACGGCGGCACGCCCGCATCGAGTACCGCGACGGCGGCTTTACCGCCTGCGACCTGGGCAGCCTAAACGGCACCAGCATCGACGGTCAGCCGGCCAAAAGCGGCCAGCCGCTGCCCCTTCTGCGCTGCCTGCGGGTTGGCGAGACGCTGCTTTTGCCCGTCGCCGATGTGCGAACCGCGGCCAAGCTCGGCCTGTTCGTGCAGGACGGCATGGTGATCGGTCCGCGGCTGGCGACACTGTATCAGCGCATCGCCAGCCTGGCCGAAAAGAGCCCGACGCTGCACATCACCGGCGAGAGCGGCGCCGGCAAAGAGGGCGCGGCCCGCGTCTTCCACAGCCAGAGCGCGGTGGCCCGCGGCCCCTTTATCGCCGTCAACTGCGCCACCATCCCCGAGAGCATCGCCGAGCGCCTTCTATTTGGTGCCAAGCGCGGCGCATTCTCGGGAGCGGCCAGCGACAGCGAGGGCTATCTGCAGAGCGCCCACCAGGGCACCCTGTTTCTCGACGAGGTCGCCGAGCTGCAAGCGCCGGTGCAGGCCAAGCTGCTGCGCGTGCTGGAGACACGGGAGGTGCTGCCCGTCGGGGCGGTGCGGCCACAGCCGATCAAGCTGCGCGTGGTCTCGGCTTCGCATCGCTCGCTGCAGGCCGAGGTCACGGCGGGCCGCTTGCGCGAAGATCTGTACTACCGCATCGGCCGCCCCGCCGAGCAAGTACCGCCGCTGCGCGAGCGCCCCGAGGAGATTCCGTGGCTTGTCGCCGAGGAGCTCAAGCGCCAGGGCAGTCGGCGGCTGCCGCATGTCAGCCTGATCGAAGCCTGCCTGCTGCGCCCATTTCCCGGCAACGTGCGCGAGCTCTTGATCGAGATCCGCAGCGCGCTGCACGAAGCCAGCGTCAGCGACAGCGAGCGACTACGCAGCGAGCACCTTGCCAAGACCGCCGGTCAGCCCCGCGAGCGATCACCCGAGCCGCCGCCAGCCGCGACCGAGCCCGGGGCGCCCGCCGAAAAGCCCGCCCAGCCGGAGCCGCCGCCCGCCGTGCCCCCGTCGTCGCCGCGGCCCAGCCAGGCAGTGCTCGTCGCGGCCCTGGTCGAGTCAAAGCTCAACCTGTCAGAGACCGCCCGGCGCCTGGGCCTGCACCGCACCCAGCTACGTCGCTACGTCGCCTACTACGGCATCGATCTGGCCAAGCTGCGGGCAGCCCTGCCGCCGTAGCTGCGCTAGCCCGCTCCGCCCTCTGACGGAAATAAGGATTCCAGCGTTCCTAGGACATAGCCCTACACTGTTTCGATGGATCTCTCTTTCCTATCGGCTGGCAGCCTGCTGAGCAATCGCTTTGAGGTGCTGGGGGTGGCGGGGCGGGGTGGCATGGGCACCGTCTACAAGGCCCGCGATCGCTACAGCGGCGAGCTTGTCGCGCTCAAGCTACTGCACGGGACCGCACCGGAGGCAGGCGACTTCGAGCGCTTCTTCCGCGAGGCACGCATCCTGTCCGCGCTGCAGCATCCCGCCATCGTCAGCCACATCGCGCACGGCCAGACGACCGACGGCCAGCCCTACCTCGCGATGGAGTGGCTAGAGGGACACGATCTGGCTCAGCGCCTAAGCAGCACTCCGCTTTCCGTGCGCGAGTCGCTGCGCCTAGTCGAGCGCACCGCCGACGCCCTGTCGCAGGCCCACGAGCGCAGCGTCATCCATCGCGACA
>CAZVMD010000264.1:0-10546 GCA_964628555.1 uncultured Myxococcales bacterium
TGCGGCGTGCTGCGCTCGCTGCGCTTGGCGGCGATTGCGCTCGTGCCCAACCTGCTGCCGCTGCTGCTGACGCTGGGGGTGATGAGCCTGCTCGGCATCGACATCAAGCCGACCACCGTGCTGATCTTTTCGGTCACGCTGGTCATCGCGGACGACGACACGATTCAGTACCTGACGCGCTTCCGTCGCCTGTTTCTCAGCCTGCCGCCCGATCATCCCGACCCGCACCGCGAGGCGGCGCTTGCCACCCTGCGCGAGACCGGCCTGCCGATGTTTTCGACCACCTGCGCCATCTCGCTTGGCTTTCTGGTGCTGCTGCTGTCGCAGTTTATGGGGCTGGCTCACCTGGGCCTGCTGATCGGCGTCTCGCTATTTACTGCGGTGTTCGCGGATCTTTTTCTGTCGCCGCTGCTGCTCATGAAGCTTAAGCCGCGCCTGCGCTGAGCCGTCACTGAAGAACGCACGTCGCGGAAAAGGAGAGTCCGGTCATGCGCGCCGCCGTGTTCAAGCAGCACAGCCAGCCGCTGCAAGTCGAAGAGGTCGCGGATCCCAGCCCCGGCCCGCAGGATCTGATCGTGCGCGTCCGGGCCTGTGGTGTCTGCGGCTCGGATCTACATCTGACCGAGCCGAGCTCAACGCTACCCCTGCCGTCCGGCGCCATCTTGGGCCACGAGCTTGCCGGCGAGGTGGTGGCGAAAGGCGCTGACCTGGGGTCAGCGTGGCAGCTTGGCGAGCGAATCGTCGGCCTGCCCGTGCTGTGCTGTGGCGAAGCTAGCCCCTGTCGCAACCTGGTGCGCCGCTTCGCCTGCCCCGGTCAGCGCTACATCGGCCTTGGCAGCGTGCCCGGCGCCTACGCCGAGTTCGTCCGCATCAGCGCCAGCAGCGCGCACCGCCTGCCCGACCACGTCAGCTTCCGCTACGGAGCGCTCGTCGAGCCACTGGCCGTCGGGCGCCACGCCGTCGAGCTAGCGCAGCTGAAGGAGGGCTGCACGGTGCTGGTGCTGGGGGCGGGGCCGATCGGCCTGGCCACGCTGCTTTACGCTCGGCTCCGCGGCGCGCGACACCTGATCGTCAGCGAGCGCTCGCTGCAGCGCCGCGCTCTGGCCCAGAGGCTTGGCGCGACCGCTTGCGTCGATCCCGCCCTGCCCCTTCTGACCCAGGTGCAGGATCTGACGGGCGGGGGCCCCGAGGTGATCTTCGAGTGTGTCGGCGCGCCGGGGATGCTGGATCTGGCGATGGCGGCGGCCGCCCCGGGCGGTCAGGTCGTCGTCTTGGGGGTATGTCAGCAGCGCGACAGCTTGCGCCCGCTCCTGGGGATCGCCAAAGAGCTGCGGCTGCAGTTCTCGCTCTCGTATACGCCGACAGACTTTGAGCAGGTCATCGCGCAGCTCTCTTGGCGAACGATCGATCCCACGCCGCTCATCACCGACCTTGTCGATCTGGCCGGCTTGCCCGCCGCGTTTGAGGCGCTGCGCACGCCAACGCAGCAGTGCAAGCTGATCGTCGAGCCGTAGCGCGTGCCGCCTGACGCCGGTCCGCAGCCAGCACCCAAGACCTGGGCACGCCTGGCCTAGGACGACTGGCGGGCCCGCAGCAGCGCTAGCAGATCCGGCTGCCCGGTGCGCGCCGACAGCCCGCCGTCCGCGACTAGCACGCTGCCAGTCATGAAGCTGGCTTCATCCGAGGCGACAAAGGCGATGACGCGGGCGATCTCGTCTGGTCGGCCGGCCCGGCCCAGGGGAATGCTCTGCGTGAAGTGCTCGCGCAGCTCCAGTCGATCGACAAAGCCGGTCATCGGCGTATCGACCAGCCCCGGACAGACCACGTTGACGCGGATGCCATGTGCCGCCTGCTCGATAGCCAGCGCCTTGGTGTAGTTGATCACGGCCGCCTTGGCCGCGTTGTAGGCCGACAGACCGTAATCGCCGCCCAGCCCCGAGATCGACGCGACGTTGACGATGCTGCCGGCCCGGCGCCGCTGCAGGTGCGGCAGCACCGCCTGGCAGGCATAGAACACGGCGTGCAGGTTGACCGATAGCGTCTGGTGCCACAGCGCGGAATCGAGCTTGGCGCTGGGTGCCAGGCTAGCAAAGCCGGCGCTGTTGATCAGCAGATCCGGCCCACCCAAGCGGGCTGTGCTCTCCGCGATCAGCGCCTCGACCTGATCTGGCTGCGTGACGTCACAGCGAATGAACACCGCGCGCTCTGACCCCAGCTCGGCCACCAGCGCTTCGCCCGGCTCGGAACGACGCGCGGCAATGGCGACGGCGGCGCCTTCGGCCACCAGCCGCCGCACGACCGCGGCGCCAATGCCGGACGTACCGCCGGTCACGATCGCCACCCGACCAGCAAAGCGCGGCGCGCTCATGGCTGCTCGCTCCCCCCCGCGGTCCCCGGTTCGGCACCCGCGCCAAAGTGCAGCGGCAGCGTGCGCGGGCCGCGAATGGTGCCAGCTGACCACGTCACCTCGCCGGCCAGGCGAAACTCGGGGATGCGGCGCAGAAACTCTTCCACTGCGACGGTAAGCTCCAGCCGCGCCAGGTTCGATCCCAGGCAGCGATGGATGCCCAGACCAAAGGTGGTGTGGCGGTTCTCGCGCCGATCGATGCGCACCTGATCTGGCTCCGGGAAGACCGCCGGATCGCGGTTGGCGGCCGGGAAGGACAGCAGCACCATCTGGCCCGGCTGAAACGTGCAGCCGCCAAGCTGCGTCTCTTTCGCCACCACCCGCGCCATCGTCACCGGGGCATAGGCGCGCAGCAGCTCTTCGATGGCCAGCGGCATCAGCGCGGGCTCGCGGCGCAGCCGCTGCTGATCGGCGGGCGTCTTGGCGAGGTGCCACAGGCACAGGCCGATGGCGCTCCAGGTGGTGTCGATGCCGGCGATGAGCAGCACGCGCAGATAGCCAATCACCTGATCTTCATCGAGCGGCTGGCCATTTTGCGTCGCGCAATTTAAGTAGCTGATCAGGTCCTCGCCCGGCGCCTGCTTGCGGGCCCGCACCTGTGCCTGAAAGTACTGCGTCGTCTCCTCGACCGCTGCCGACAGCTGGCCGCGATCGGTGATGCCGTCTTCCAGGATGGCGGCGATCCAGCGCCGATAGTGCTCGCCATCGTCCTCGGGCAGCCCGAGCATATGGGCAATCAAGCGCACCGGGATCTCCTGCGCGTACTCGACCGCGGCATCGACCTGCCCGCGCTGGGCGAAGCGGTCGATGAGCTCACCGCACAGCGCACGGGCCCGCGGCTCTAGCCGGTTGACGCGATCGGGAGTGAAGGCCGGCAGGAGCACGCTGCGCTCGGCGCGATGCAGCGGCGGATCCGAGGTGATCGGCTCGGTGCGAAAGCGCGGCGGCAGGGTCTCGCGCACCACCACGCGCCGCGACGAGAAGTGCTCGGTGTCATAGGCGATGGCCCGCACGTCCTCGTAGCGCGAGGGAAAGTAGACGCCCATATAGCGATCGGTATGGGCGATGGGACAGCTGCGGCGCAGCTCGTCCCAGATCGGGTAGGGATCGCGGACCCACTTGGGATCCAGATGATCGAAGTCGCTGGCCCAGCTCGTAACCGGTGGACGTTCCTTCATCTTACGACCTCGCTCCCTCGGCTTCTTCGATCACGCGGAGCGCAAACTCCGGGCAGTTGGCCTGCGCCAAGCGCGCCGCCTCGGCCAGCTGGGAAGGTACCAGGCCCTCGCCCGCCGGCTGGGCGTTGCCCAGCTCATCCAGGGTGATGAGCTCGGGCAGCAGCACCTTGCAGCGGTTGTGCCCCTGACAGCGCTCGCTATCGATCAAAAGCCTCAGCCTGCGCTCCATGCATGCCCCCTTTTCCCGTCGCCGCTACCATGTCACGATGCTCTCGCGGTAGTCCGAGCCATACGGGCGCTTTTCAAACACCACGTGCAATAGCGTCATCCCGGTCTCAAACGCCGCGGCCCCCATCAGCCAGCTGTACTCGTAGATGCGGAAGAACTCTTCGGAATAGGCGCGGACGATCTGGTCGCGATGTCGCCGGCAGTTCTTCAGCCACTCCTCGCCGGTGCGCGAGTAGTGCATGCCGAAGGTCTCGGTGTGCACGATCCGCAGGTCGCCGGTCGCCAGCGCTGCCTTGGCCACCACGGTCATCGACGAGATATCGCCGTTTGGCATCACGACTGACGAGAACGAGGTCCAGCGCTTGTTCTCGCTGTACATCAGCAGGCCGTCGTAGCAGCTCATCATGTGGCAGACGAAGCGACCACCGGGGACCAGCAGGCGCGAGATCTGCTGTAGAAAGCTGGCGAAGTTCTGCCGCCCTACGTGCTCGCCCATACCGACGCTGACGATGCGGTCGTAGGTACCGGTGACGTGGACGTAGTTTTGGTACTCGAAGTCGAGCCCGGGATAGTGCTCCTGCGCCCAGCGGATCTGCTCGCGCGAGAGCGCCACGCCGCGGGTCTTGGCGCCGGTCTGTTTTTGAATGTAGCTGCTCAAGCTGCCGAAGCCGCAGCCTAGCTCCAGCACGCGGTGCTGCGGCTCGATGCGGGCCTTCTGCGTGACGATGCGGAACTTGTTCTCCTGCGCCTCCTCCAGCGTCGCGTCGGGGCGCGGCCAGATGGCGCAGGTGTAGGCCATGCTTGGGCCAAGCATCCAGCTGTAGAAGTCGTTGCCCACGTCGTAGCAGGCGCTGATCGTCTGCCGCCGCACCGCTTCGGCCGTGCTCTGGTTGTAATCCGAGCGCGCGATAACCCGCTGCATCCAGGGCGAGACCGCCATCGCCAGCTTGACGTAGGGCTTGAACACCGCCTCGTTGAGCATGATCACCAGGCACACCGCCTTGACGTCCTCGGAGTCCCACAGGCGGTGGACATAGCCCCAGCCCAGACCCCACTCGCCCTGCGACAGCACCTGGGCATAGAAGTCGTCGCTGTGCACCCGTAGCTCGGCCGCAAGCGGACTCCCAGGACGACCAAAGCGATGACGATGCCCAAGCGGGGTCTGCACCGTCAGGCTGCCGACCTCGATCTTTTCGCAGAGATGAAAAAACAGCCGCTGCGCCAGCCCGCGCCCCAGGTCCTGCATGCCTACCTCTCCTCTGCGCTCGCTCGGCGGGGCCGAGCCTGACGCAGCGTTGGTCTGACCGACTCTTGGCCGGCCGATACTCAGTAAAGCGATGGATAGATGCCGCTCTTGTTGTCTCGCTGCGTGATGAAGCCCGACCGCTGCGGCGCCTCGGCCTGGCTCTGCCACTCCCGGATCTCGTCGAGCGCGTGACGGTAGCCTGCCTCGATGATGGCATCGAAGGCGTCAAACTCCAGCATGCGGTAGCCGCCGACCGGAGGCCTAAGGGTCAGCGCGACCGGCGTGCTGGCCTTGTTCACCCGCGACATCGCGACGCAGGCTAGCTCGCCGGCCCGCATCAGCACATCGGCGATGCTGGGATCCGGGGCGGCCCGGCGAAACGGCCACAGCCTTCGCCACAGCAGCCGCCAGCCCGAGATGGCCAAGGGCGGTGGGGCGGCAAACTCCAGCGCCGACTCCTGCGAGACATCGACGGCGATCATGCGACCGGGGCGGATGCCGGCCATGACATCGACCGGCAGGTTGTTGAGCACACCGCCATCGATCAGATAGCGATCCTCGATCGGCACCGGTGGATAGACCCCGGGCAGCGAGGTGCTGGCCCGCACCGCCAGCCACAGCGGACCGCGGCGATGAATATGTTCCTCGGCCCGCTTGAGATCGGCCGACACGGCGAAGTAGTTGATCCACAGGTCTTCGATCTGCGGGCTCCCACTGACCGGCGTCGCCCCGAACATCGCCTGCAGGGCCCGCGTCGCGCGCTTGCCCGACGACAGGGCCAAGACCGGCAGCGTCAGGTCGGTCGCTTCGCGCAGCAGGGGCCGCAGGGTCTCGGCGATGCGCTCGGGCGAGTAGCGCATGGCGCAGAAGGCCGCGATGCCCGAGCCGACGCTGGTGCCGCCGACAAAATCGACCGGGATCTTCTCTTCCTGCAGAGCGCGCAAGACCCCGATGTGGGCGAAGCCCCGCACGCCGCCGCCGCTTAAGACCAGCTGACTGGCCCTGCCGGCGATGATGCGCGATAGGCGCGCGAAGTCCGCCGGCTCGCTCTTGGCGACGTGGTGATGCACCTTGATGTTGCGCGCCGCGAGCCAGCGCGCGGTGCCCTGCGGTGGCCGGCTGCTATCGCCATGCACCAGCACCAGCTCGACGGGAGCCGAGCTCGCCGGCTGCTCGCCAAACAGCGCGCTCGCTTCCAGCTCAGACAGCCCAGGATCGTCTTGCGCATCGGCCACCACCCAGATCAGATCGGCCTGGCGGATCACGCTGCGCGACCACTCAGAGGCCTCGGACTGGCCCTGGTACAGCGCCCAGTCATGGGCCTGCTCGAAGCGCGCGAAGACCTCGCCAAACGAGTCGCGGATCGGCCGCCCGGCATCGCTCTGCCGCAGCACGCCGACCGGCCCGAAGGCCATCAGGTTGGCGCGCAGCGACTGCACAAAGCGATCGAGGTCCAGCCCCCGGCTGTGCGGAATCAGCGCCACGCTGCTGACGTCATAAGCGCTGGGCTGACCTTCGACGCGGCGGCGGATGATCTCATCGGTCAGGCCGAACATCACCTCGGGGTGCTGCGCCACCACCGACAGGAAGTCGGCGCGCGACAGCTCCAGCACCTTGGACTCGCGCACCGCCACCACCGAGCACATGCGCGGCTGCTCAGCCAGCACCGACATCTCGCCGACCAGCGCGCCGCGCCGCGAGTGACCGAGCACGGTATAGCGCCCCCGGCTGCCGGCCAGCCGCGCCTCCAGCCGCCCATCGACGACGAGGAACATGCTGTGGCCCTCTTCGCCTTGCCGGATCAGGGTCTCGCCGTTCGCAAGCTCGCGCAGCTTCATGTCGCGGGCCAGCGCCGCCAGCTTCTTGGCCGGCAGTCCCCCCCACAGGGTGGTATGGGACAGGAACATCTGTCGCAGCGTTTGATCCATGGTGCTCTTCGGTCCGGGCGAGCCGCGTTAGCTTGGACCCGCAGCTCGCGGTTCTGGGCAATCGTCCATCCCTCCCTGCGTCCCGCCCTGCGCGGCCTCGGCAATGCCCTAAAATTGCAGCAA
The DNA here is from genome assembly GCA_964628555.1 of uncultured Myxococcales bacterium. GTDB lineage: Bacteria > Myxococcota_A > Polyangia > Palsa-1104 > JAEUJZ01 > JAEUJZ01. Next base: position 7,111 of record CAZVMD010000264.1, read on the forward strand.
CCCCGGGGGAGCAGCCATGACGCGATCACCAATCAGTCTCAGCAGCGCCGAGTTCATCTTAGACCCCTACCCGGCCTATGCCTGGCTGCGCCAGCACGCCCCGGTCTACTTCAGTGAAGAGTGGCAGGGCTTTGCGCTCACTCGCTACAGCGATGTCTTTGCCGCTCTGCGCGACCCGCGGCTCTTGGCTGGGCGGGTTCCCTCGGGCGCTAGCCACTCCTCGCCCGAGCTGCAGGCGCGCCTTGCCCCTAGCCTGTCGTTCTTTGCCCGCTGGGCGCTGTTCGCCGATCCGCCCGAGCACACGCGGCTGCGCGGGCTGCTCAACCGCGCCTTCCTGCCCAAGCTGATCGAGGCGATGCGGCCGCGCCTGCAGGCCCTGGTGGATGAGCTCTTGCAGGCCTGGCTGCGGCCTGACTCCGCGCGCCCTGCCAGCGCTGCTAGTCCGCCCACCGGCGCGCTCGATGCCATCGCCGGCCTCGCGGCGCCACTGCCGATGCTGGTGATTGGCGAGATCCTCGGCCTGCCGCGACAGGACTGGCCGGCCCTCAAGCCGTGGTCGAACGCGCTCGCTGCCTTTCTCGGCGCCCGCCAGAAGCAGGCCGCCGTGCTCGAGCAGCTGTGCGAGGCCATCGCCGAGCTCGATCGCTACTTTCGCGCCCACATCCGCGCCCGTCGACAGCAGCCGCCGCGCGAAGATCTGCTGCAGGCCCTGTTGTCCGCCGAAGAGCAGGGCGCGCTGCTCAGCGAAGACGAGCTGGTCGCCACCTGCGGCCTGGCGCTGTTCGCCGGCAATGAGACCACCGCCGATCTGATCGGCAGCGCCATCTGGCTCTTGGCGCAGCACCCCAAGGTGCAGGAAACACTGCGACAGGATCCCCAGGCGATTCCCGCCTTCATCGAAGAAGTCCTGCGCCTAGAGAGTCCGGTGCAGCGCACCGGCCGCGTCGCCGCTGAGGACTTTACTCTGCACGATCAGCCGATTCGCAAAGGCCAGCGGGTCTGGCTGATGATCGGCTCGGCCAGCCGCGATGAGGCGCAGTTTCCCGCGCCCGACACGCTGTCGCTGGCGCGCGGCGACTGCCGTCACCTCGCCTTCGGCTATGGCAGCCACTTCTGCGTCGGCGCCGCCCTGGCCCGCCTGGAAGCGCAGCTCGCGATCACCAGCCTGCTTAGCGCCCTGCCCCGCATCGAGCTTCACGCCGAGCCGCCGCTGCGCATCGACAACCTGATGGTGCGCGGCTTCAAGCGCCTCTACCTGCAGGACCCCGAGCGCGCCGCGAGGACTTGAGCGGCGACGCACGCTCCCGGTCCAGCTCGGCCGCCCGCTCTACGTGGGGGGTTTCGCCGTCGCCCCTGGCGCGGCAGGGCTTGGCGACAGACTGCCCAGCAGCTTGCCCGCCTGCTGCAGCCGCGGCTCCACATAGGCCTTCAGCAGCGGATCGTGCTGCAGCGCCGCCGCGAACGCCTCCTGCGCTGCCTGCGCGGCCCGCCGCCGACTCTCCACATCACCACTCGTGCTGGCCCGCAGCAGCTGCAGCTTGCCGCGCACGACATGGCTGCCGGCATGGTGCGGATTGATCGAAAGGCCCGGCGCAAGCGCGGCCAGGCCAGAGGCGATCGCCGCCTCGCGCCGCCGCGGATCCGAGGGGGCCAGCCGCGCGATGCGCAGCTGCGTCTCGGCCAGCGTCTGCCAGCCCTCGGGATACTTCTCTTTGCAGGCCGTGGCCCGCTTGGCCTTGACCAGCGCCGCCTCCAGCGCCCGCTGCGCGATCGCCGCGCTCTCTTTCCGCTGCTGCGCCAGCGCATAGTCGGCCCGCACCCAGTCGGCCCGCGCCGCCAGGCTGCGACACATCGCATCGTCGGCCGCCAGCTCCAGACAGGTCGCAAGCGCCGCTTCCAGCTCGCCCAGCGCCGCCGCCGGATCCTCGCCCCGCTCGACCTGCACCATCGCCCGCACCCAGGCGGCCAGCGCCACGTGCTGCTCGGCATCCAGCAGCTTGCCGCCCAGCTTCCGCGCCTGCCCCAGGTACTCCCCCGCCTGCCGCAGCGCCTCATCCGGCCGCTCCCCGGCCTGCCACAGGCGCTGCGCGAGCTGGGCATGGAACAGGCCGTAGTTGTCGTGGCAGTTTACGGATGCCTTATTGATGGCCTGACAGCCTATAAACGTTCTCTTGGCTTTTTCTTTGGTTTTTTCAAGGCAATCTTTATTATGACACATGTTAAGGTATTTCAAATTCGACCATATAATATTATTATAAGCATTTTCATATCCAGAGTCGATACGCAGTGCCTGTTCGTAGGCGCTGATTGATTTGTCTACATAATCTGACGCGTGAATATCTCCTACCGACATTCTCACGCTGGCCATTTCATCGTAAAGATAGCCAAGGTCATTATATCCCCATAAAAAGTTCGGATGCCTCGCAAGGATGGGCTCTAGGATCGCAGCGGCCGCTCCCAAGGTCTGGGAAGGATCGTCGCCACGAAGACGCTGTACCGCCGCTTTCTGGCTCAGCAGCAGCGTCAAGACTTCGCCGGCAAAGGGGTTGTCCGGGTTGGCCTTAATATATCGTTTACAAGCTATCATGCCGGCGTCAATTTGGCTTTCATCGTATTTGCCGATTTCGATTTTGTTAATTAACACAATAACAACGGATTCCTTCAGATCAGGCATTACGGAAAGCGAATCTGCGATTCTGCTCTTATTTGCCGCATCGAGAACCGATTCATATTCCAACTGAACGCTCGGAACACGTTCCACGCGCGTTTCTGCCCGGCGCAGCCAGGCCTCTGCTAAATCGTCATAAATTCCGGCATCGCTGGCGGCGATGGCGGCGGCGGCGCGATATCGCTCGATCGCGGTGTCGAAGGCTTTTTCGGCGACCTCATAGTCGCCGCGATCGCGCGTCTGCAGCGCCCGCTCCAGGTGCACATCGCCGGCCAGCTTGAGGGCTTCGTAGAGCCAGGGGGCGGTCCGCTGCGCCGCCGCAGCGCGCTCCAGCGCGCGCTCGTAGTCGCGCTGATAAAAGGCGATGAGCGCCTCTAGATACTCGGGGGCATCGGACTTTTGAGCCCGGCTCCGCTGCAGCGAGTCGATGGCCGGCCGCAGGTACGTCGGCTCGAACTGCTGAAGCTGCTTTTTGGCCCACTCGCCAGCCCCGGCCAAGCGCGACTGCGCGATCGCCGCCTCGTAGTGCTTGCCCAGCGCCAAGCCCAGGGCATAGTGAAGCTCCGCGCTCTGCACCCCCAGGCTCTGGGCCTGGCGCAGCGCGCTCAGCGCCGCCGGGTACTCGTGCAGAGCCAGGTGGCCGCGACCCAGCGCATAGTAGGCCAGGCCGCGACTGCGCTCGCCGTACTGTCCAAGCTCCTCTTGCAGCGCCTGCATGCGGGCCCGCACCAGATCTTTTTCGCGGTTCAGATCGTGCAGCGGAAGCTG
>CAZVMD010000265.1:0-10495 GCA_964628555.1 uncultured Myxococcales bacterium
TTGCGACAGGCGGGCTACCTCGTCGATTCCTCGCGCGGTCGACACAAGCTCGGCTCGTACTTCGTAAAGCCGGATGTGGTGGATGGTCTGCGGCGGATTCCGGCTTCGATCTCGCCGTCGCCGCTGCGCACACCGCGGCCGCTGCGCGAGCTCTTGTGCCGTCAGCTACAGAGCCCGGTGGTGCTGTTTTTTCACCCCTGGGAGTTCGTTGACTTGACGCGCGAGCCGCTGCGCTTTGACATTCGTGCCCGCACCGGCGAGCCGGCCCTGGCCTGCTTGCACGACACCCTCGAACACTTCCAGCGACGTGGCGCGCTGTTTCAGCGCATGCGCGAGATTCCCGTCGCCTAAGCGCGCACCGCCCGCCGCCTGCGCAGGGCCAGAATTTCCCGGCCGGCCCCCTCGGTGGGCATTGACCACGCCGCACGCTGCGTGATACGAGCACCGGCCATGCGCGCGGAAAAGACGGTTGGGGTGATTGGTGGCTCGGGGCTGTACGACATCGCGGGGCTCAGCGATGTACACGAGGTCCAGGTCGAGACGCCGTTTGGCGCCCCCTCAGACGCTTATGTGATCGGGATGCTGGACGGGGTGCGAATGATCTTTCTGCCGCGGCACGGGCGCGGACACCGCTTTCTGCCAAGCGAAGTCAACTACGCCGCCAACATCTACGGCATGAAGAAGCTGGGGGCCGAGTACGTGCTGTCGGTCTCGGCCGTGGGCTCGCTGCGCGAGCAGATCCGCCCCGGCGATGTCGTCCTGCCCGATCAGTTCATCGATCGCACGCGCGGTCGCCGCAGCAGCTTCTTTGGCCAGGGCCTGGTGGGCCACGTCTCGTTTGCCGAGCCGATCTGCCCGCGCCTGCACGACAGCCTCAAGCGGGCTGCAGCCAAGCACATGCCCGACGGTGGACTGCACGGGAAGGGCACGTATCTGGTGATGGAAGGGCCGGCGTTTTCCACCCGCGCCGAGTCGCACCTGTATCGCTCCTGGGGCGCCGACGTGATCGGCATGACCAACCTGCCCGAGGCCAAGCTGGCCCGCGAAGCCGAGATCTGTTACGCGACCCTGGCCCTGCCCACCGACTACGACTGCTGGAAGCAGGACGAGGAAGCCGTCAGTGTCGACGCCGTCATCGCCGTGCTGCAGCGCAACGTGTCGCGCGCCCGGGCCATCATCGCCAGCCTCGCCGCCGTCCTACGCGATGCTCCGGCTCGCGAGGGGGATGGCCATGCTTGCCCCTGCCCGAGCGCGGCTCGCCATGCCATCATGACCGCCCCCGACCGCGTCCCGCCCGAGGCTCGCGAGCGGCTGGGGCTGCTGTTTGGTCGCTACCTTAGCTAGCTCCTAACGTTCGCCAACGACTTAGCCGTCTGGACCTCGGCAGCCGCCCCGCCCATTCCCCCGCAAGTGTGATATCGATGCCCACGGCAGGGTTGGCTCCAGCCACCTGGCCCGAGCAAGCCTGGCCGGGCCCGGCGCTGTCCCCAAGTGATGCGGCTTCAGACGAGGAAAGAGAGAGATTCATGCGTGGTCCCCTGGTAGTGGGTTCAATCGGCCTCGATACCATCGAGTCGCGAGGGCAGGTGCGCAGCGAAGTGCTGGGCGGCTCGGCTGCCTACTTCGCTGCGGCCGCCTCCTTCCTGGGGCCGGTTGCTGTCGTCGCCGTTGCCGGTGAAGACTTCCCGCAAGAGCACCGGCAGCTTCTGACCCGTCTGGGCGCGGACCTCGACGGACTGGCCAGCGCGCCGGGCCGTACGTTTCGCTGGCATGGTCGCTACTCGGATGATCTCAACAAGCGCACCACGCTCGATACCCAGCTCAATGTGTTCGCCGGCTTCCGCCCCGAGCTGCCGCCGGCCTACCGCCAAGCCCGCTTGGTTTTCCTCGGCAACATCGATCCGCACCTCCAGCTTCGCGTGCTTGATCAGGTCGAAAACGCGACGCTGGTCGGCATGGACACGATGAACTTCTGGATCAGCGGCAGCCGGCCCGCGCTGCTCGAAGTGCTCAAGCGCATCGACTTCCTGCTGCTCAACGACGAAGAGGCGCGCATGCTGTCGGGCGAGCACAACCTGGTGCGCGCTGCCTATGGCATCCATCGCCTGGGCGCCAAGGGCGTGATCATCAAGCGCGGCGATGCCGGAGCGCTCCTGTTTCACGGCGAGCACACCTTCGCTGCACCCGCCATGCCGCTGTCCGACGTCGTCGATCCGACCGGGGCTGGCGACTGCTTTGCCGGTGGCTTCATGGGCTTCCTCGGCCGCGTCTTCGCCGGCGGCGCTCTCGACGGTATGGCTGTGCGCCGCGCCATGATCTGCGGCAGCACCATGGCCAGCTTCTGCTGCGAGGACTTCAGCCTGGGTCGCTTCCACACCCTGAGCCAGGAAGAGATCGACGAGCGCTTCCGTCGCTTTCGCCACCTTACCCACTTCGACGAGCTACGGCTCTAGGCGGCACGGACCAGGGTCATGGCCGGAGTGCTGCCGCAGCGCTACCTGAACACCGAGTGGCAACCGCAGAGTCGCCACGATGAAGATCAGCTGCTGGCCATGGCCCCAACCGAGGTCGTGCTGGCCGCCCTGGGGCTGACGCTCGGCGACGAGCGGCGCCAGCGCCTGGATCAGGTGGCCGCAGCGCGGCTGGCGGGAGTGGTGGTGGTGCTGGAGGATCTGCGCGATCCGCACAACGGCGGCGCCGTGCTGCGAAGCTGCGAAGCTGTCGGCATCCACGAGGTCCACATCATCGAGCAGCGCGAGCGCTTTCGAACCTCGGGGAAGATTACCCAGGGCTGCGACAAGTGGCTGGACATCGTCGGTCACCTCGACCCCGCGAGCTGCTTTGACAGCCTGCGCGAGCGCGGCTTTCGGCTGTGCGCGGCGGTACCGGGAGCGGCAACGCGCTTGGAAGATCTCGACCCGCGAGTACCGACGGCGTTTCTGCTTGGCAACGAGCACGCTGGCCTGTCGGCGACGGCGCGGGCTGCCTGCGATGTCGAATTCGCCATCCCGCTGGCTGGCTTCTCCGAGAGCCTGAACCTGTCGGTCGCCACCGCCATCACCATCTACACCCACTGCACGCGCCGTCGGGCCGCGCTCGGTCGTTCGGGCGACCTGGACGACGCGGCGCTGCTGGCGCTGCGGGCCCGCTTCTATGCCCGCGATGTGCGCGGCGGCCCGGCCCTGATCGAACACTACCGCCGTCGGCTGGCTGCCTCGTCGCCGCCGAGCGCTGGCTAGCCAGGCGCTGCCCCGCTGCTGCCGCGCGAACGCCCACGCCCCTTCACTTGGAGCCCCGCCATGCCTGCTGCCTCCCCAGTTCTGCGTCGGCCCACTCGGACTGCCAACCTTCTGGCCGCTAGCTCCGCGGCGCTTATCCTGGCTGTGCTGAGCAGCCTTTCGCTGGCTGCTGCGCCGGCCCACGGGGCGACGCTGGCCGAGCAGGTATCGAGCGTGCGCATCGCGGGCCGTGATCAGCTGCAGCTCCTCGATGCCGCCGGCACACCGCTGGGCACGCTGAGCATTCCGACCGCCCACGCCATCCACGATGCGCTGCGCAGCGGCAACCAGCTCTATGTCGCCTGTGGCCCCGACGGCGTGCTGATCTTCGACCTCACGGCGAGCAGCGGGCCACAGCTGGTCAGCCGCATCGGCAGCGGCCGCAACGCCGTGCGCCTGGCCCAGTCGGGTGGGCAGCTCTTGGTGGTGGTCGCGGAGTATGGCGTCCTGGCCTATTCGCTGGCCGACCCGCAGCATCCCCAGGCTGGCACGCTTGGCGAGCTGGCAGCCGGTCCGCTTGCCAGCGCTCCAAGCTCGCCGGGGGGGACCAGTGCTGCGCCGGCCTCGCTGCCTGCTGCGCCGCCGAGCCCGACCGCAGCCGCGCCGGCTGTCGCAGCGAGCGCCGAGCTGACCGCACGCAGCCCGGCCCGCGTCACCAAGGTCGTCGGCGGCTGGGTCGCCATTGCCTCCGACTCGCGCATTGCGGTGGGCGATCGCTTCCTGCTGCGCAGCCAGCGCCTGGTGCGCACCGTGGACCCCACCAGCGGCCGCTCCGAGCGCGCCCCCAGCAATGAGCCCCTGGGCATCCTGGTCGTCGAGCGCTTGCGCGAGAGCGAGACCGTCGCGGCCAGCGGCAGTCCGACGAGCCCGGCCCGCGCGCAGTATGTCGGCAGCGGCCGCTTGCTGCGCGGCACCGTGGTCCGAGCCGGTGACCTCGCCGAGCCGACCAGCGAGCACCCGCGTGAGCCGCTGTACGTGCCGCGCCTGTGGTACGGCATGAGCCGCTTCTATGGCCACTTGCGACCGATGTTTGGCGTGTCGCCGCTGACCTACGGCATGCTCAATGACTTTCGCTTCGAGCACTACTTCCGCGTGCCGATCAAGCTCGGCGTCTCGGTCGCTCCGCTGGCCTTCCTGACCACCTCGCCGGTCGCCGTGATCAGCGAGGTGCGCGGCCACCTCGCCTTCTCCAGCTCGTACTTTGAGCTGAGCCTCGATCCCGGCGGCATCCTCAACCGCTTCGGCGGCATGGCGTTCTCGTTTGGCTTTTCGTTTCGGCTCGGCAGCCTCGACGGCCTGAACCTGATCTTCCGCAGCAGCTATCGCCTGCGCGGCGGCGCACCCAGCTTTGACTTTCACGCAGCGGGCGGCGAGATCAACATCCCGCTCGCCAAGCGCTTCACGCTGCACCTCGCAAGCGAAGGCTCGACGAGCTACATCTGGGGCACGCTGGGCCTTAAGTACTGGCTGCGCGGCAGTGGCGGCCCGGGCACGCTGATCCTCGACACTGGCGTCGGTGGGATGTTCCTCGAAGATAGCTGCTGGGTGATTGCTGCTGACAACTCGGCCTGCTCGCGCGCCATCCTGTTTACCGGCAAAGCCACGGCCGCTGGCCCAGCTGCCAGCCTCGGGCTCGACGCTCGCTTCTAGCCGGGGGGACTTGCCGCCGCCGCTTCGAGCTCGGCCGCTTCTCGTCGGGCGTCCTGCCACGAGACCGGGGGGGCGGGGGTGTACGGCGACAGTCGAGCGCCGGCCAGCGCCGCTCCCGCCAGCCCGCGACACAGCGGCCGCAGCACCGCCGAGAGCTGGGCCGCCTGCCGTAGCTCTTCCTGCAGCACGCTATCGATGCCGCCGCACACCCCAAGCAGGAAGAAGCACAGCAGGATCGAGCCCACTCCAGCGACGAAGAACAGCCCCACCGAGACATAGGTCGAGAGCGGCGCCAGCCCGCCTGTGCCCGGCAGGCCGAGCGCTCCGAACAGCCAGGTGACGGCACTAAAGAACGCGAAGTTGCAGGCCGCGGCCACGGCGGGCGCGAACAGCGTGCTGCGTAGCTGGACCTGCAGCCGAACGATCGTGAGGTGGTTGATCGTCCAGGCCAGCCCGCACTTAAGAACCAGCGCGCTCAGCGCCGCCAGGTAGATGCCCACGAACTGGAAGCGCTGCACGAACAGCATCAGCAGCCCCAGCCGCAGCGCCTGCTCGACGAGCATGATGATCATCGTGGTGCCGGTCCGCCCCGCGCCCTGCTGCAGCGAGTCGGTCAGCCAGGCCCAGGGCAGGAGAAGTCCGGATAGCGACGCAAGCACCAAGTATTTTTCCGCAACCGCCCACTGCCCGCCCAGCGCACCGCTGATGTAGAAGCCACCGGTCGACAGCAGCAGCGAGAAGACGGTCACCGAAAAGAGCATGCCTAGCTGCAGGTAGCGGCCTAGGTAGTACTGCACCAGGTGCTTCTTGCCGGTGCTCAGCGCCTCGGACACCGCCGGCACCGCGCTCTGATAGAAGCTCCAGGCGAAGAAGTACAGGAAGGTCAGGCGGTTGTGCAGCAGGTCGCGGATGCCCAGCCAGGTCGGAAAGTCGCGCAGCCAGCGGATGATGATCAGCGACTCTAGGAACGAGGTCAGACGGAAGGGCTCCTGGCCGAGCGTCAGCTTGAGCCCAAACCATAGTTGGCGGCGGGCGGTGTCCGGACCGAACTGGGCCAGAAACAGCGAGCGCACCGGCAGCCCCAGTCGCGACAGCGCGACAAGCCCCATGGTCAACACCACCAGCGAGGTGGCAAAGCCGCCGATGCCCATGCCCAGCGCCGCTCCGTAGGCCTCGCCCAGCGCCGGATGCGCCTTGCCGTAGGCGCGGAAGAACAGGATGAACGGCACCGGCACTAGGAAGCTCAGCAGCCGCGACTCCAAGAAGTCGAGGAGGTTGTAGATGTCGAAGCGCTGCATGGCCTGGCAGAGGAACTTGCCGACGGCGGGAAAGGCCGGCTGGCAGGTGCCGGCGTACAGCAGGACCAGCGGGGCATAGATGGCGTAGCTCGACAGCGGCAGATAGCCCACCGCCAGCCCGACCAGCAGCGTCGCTTCCAGGAGCCGCGAGAAGACCTGAAACCAGATGTAAAACTGCACGTCGGAAAGCGCGCGCTCCTGCACCGTCGCGTCGGGGCTGGCGCGGTGCTCGGCGAAGTACTTCACAAAAGCGGTCTGGGTGCCCAGGTCAAAGGTCATCCACAGGATGAACAGCGCGTCGGTGGTGGTGCGCCACAGGCCGTCAGCTTCGGGAAACGGTTGTACGCGGCGGGCCAGCACCGACTGCAGCGCAAAGTACGGCCCGATCAGCACCAGCATGTTGGCGAGCAGGGTCAGGAGCCCAGCCAGCGGTCGCGCAAACGGCAGCGTGCCGCTCGGCTCTCCGCCTGGGCTAGCGGCACCACCCGCCGCGCCAGTCCCCTCAGGGGTCCGTCGGGCTTTCGCTACGGCCTGCAGGAAGGCCTTGGGGGCCTCGGGATGCTCACGGCCACGACGACGCGCCAGGCGGTACCCCAGCAGCACCAAGAGCCAGCCCAGAGCGACGCTGACCCAGATCAGCCCGCGCGTCGATCCCGTCGGCAGCGGGGAGTGGGCAAAGGCCGCAAAGCGCACCGCTGGCTGCCCGGTGGCCTGACAGGCCGCGACGTACAAGAGGTAGTTGAGGTAGGGCCAGCGCAGCAGCCGCGCTCCCGGGGCGTCAAGAGCTGCATCGGCGGTGTCGAAGGCCAGCAGCACTTCGCCGCGGCGGACCAGCAGCAGTGGGGCGCCATCTTCCGCCTGCAGCAGCGTCTGGGCACGGCCGCGATTCAGCTCTTCCTGCCAGTCGGCGGGCAGGGGCCGCGGCAGGAAGGCAGCCGGGGCGCTCTGCCAGTTGATATCGCACAGACCGGCGACGCGCTCGCTGCAGACCGGGGACGCAACGGCAAGCGGGGCCCGCGCTGGGCTCGCTGGCTCGCTTGGCGCCGACGCGAGGATCAGGCGAGCCTCGCTCGAAGCCACTTGCGCAAAGCGCTCGGCCACGCCCGAGGCAGAGGCCGCCGCCGCTGCGGTCGCGGCTCCCACGCCAGCCGATCCTGCTGCTGGTGACCCGCTCAGCGACGATACAGATCCTGGGGAGGCAGCCGAGGCGAGCGCGATCAGAACCAGCCAGGGAGCGATCATCGGCGGAGTCTAACACCGCGCTTGCGGGCGGCCGCCGCGATCACCGATCGGACAGCAGGGTGCGAGGGCTTGGAGTGCGATGGAATCAGGCCAGAGCGAGGGGGCGGCGCGCGGCGCGAGCGGGGGCGGAGAGACTAGCCAGAGAGCCAGCCGAAGAGCTTCTTGGCGCCGCCGGCGATCTTGCCCCCGACGCCCCTGGCCAGGTTGCCGGCGCCGCTGACTAGCGACGAGGCGCCGTTGCGAATCGCGCTGCCTGCCGTGCTCAGGCCACCGCTGATCATGTCGCCGGCCGAGTGCGCCATGTTGCTGACCCCGCGGCCGAGGGCCTTGGCTCCCTCCCAGGCGCCGGCCACCGCCACGTTGCCCAGTCCACCCACCATGCCAAGCGCGCCGATGGGGCCTAGCTCGCGCGCCGTGTTGATGGCGTTGCCGATGCCACCTATCGCCTCGCGGCCGGTGTTGGCCAGCCAGCGACCGGCTCCGGCCGCTCCCTGCGCGATGCCGCGTCCCGCGTCGCCCAGCGAGTGCCAGTTGGCGGCGCCGTGCACAAAGTTCGAGATGCCCTGCCCTGCCTCACTGGCCTTGCCGCCAGCCCAGTCGGCGGCGTCCATGCCCATGACACGACCGCCAAAGAAGCCCTGCAGCCCCTGCGAGTAGCGCTGCGCCCCCGTCGAGTAGCGGTCGCCGTTGGCCTCCATCTCGGCGTGCGTGTCGGCGACTAGCTGGCGGTCGGCCTCGCGCGTGTTGCGCATGCCCTGCCAGCCGAACATGTTCTCGCCATTGAGCGACTGGTAGTAGCCGTGGTCGTGACGCTGCGCCGCCGCATCCATGCCGTCGATGGCCTGGTAGCGCGGGTTGTTCATCAGCGACGAGTCAAGGTAGGGGTCGTAGCCTGCGTCCTGGGCCCGCTGCGAGTCGATATAGGCCTGGTTCTCGGTCACCATGCGGTTGCCGGGGCCGGCCCAGTTGCCGTACGAGACGACGCGCTTCAGACCGTCGGTGACCCCATCGCCCGAGCGCCAGTCGTTGCCTGGATCGGTATAGGAATGATGGCCGTCGTATGGCGTGCTCTCAAAATCAGTCGGCATGGTGACCCTCTATCGGTTACTGCGCCGAGTCCGCGCCCACCCCCGCCTCCGCCGCCCCCGCTCCCCGAATGCGAAGACCCGTACTTAATGGTTTTCGATCGTATCGCGCTCCCCGTTGCGCGGCGAGCGCACATTGTGATGTTCTAAAAAGCACGCACCTGGGTTCGGCCGCTGCGCTGCATGGCCAGACCGGCATCGCCCGTGCTCGGGGTGCGAGGCACAACCACAGGATGGCAGGTTCACCATGTCGATTCGCAAGGTCTTGTTGGGGGTCGCAGCCGGCGCCATCAGCTTGGGAGCCCTGATGCTGTCGCGCGGCAAAGAGAGCGGCCGGCCGGCCGGCGGCAAGGCCGAGGGCTGGGTCCGGGCCACGCGCTTGGCGACGCCCATCGATCACCCGCTTGGCGTGGCGCTTGCCGGCGACTACCTGTACTTCACCGGCGGTGGCTTCGCCCGCGCCAAGAACGCCATCTACCGCGTTCCGGCCGTTGGCGGCGCGACCGAGACGCTGGCCACGCTAGATCTGGCGCCGACCGGCGATCTGGTGGTGCAGGGCGAGCAGATCTTTTTCACTAGCGAGCAGGGCAACGCGGTCCTCAGCTTGTCGACGAGCGGGGGCAAGCCCGCGGTCCTGGCGCAGGTTGCGGCGCCGACGCAGCTGGCCGTCGATCAGACGCATGTCTACTTCGTCACCTTCGTGCGGCAGGAGCCCGGCGGCAGCGTGGCCCGCATCCCCCGCACCGGTGGCCCGACCGAGGTCCTGGTCAGCGGCCAGCTGGGCCTGGACAACATCGCGCTCGACGAGCGTGACGTCTACTTTCGCAGCAACGCCGGCCTCTTCCGTGTGCCCAAAGCCGGCGGCACCAGCCAGAGTCTGTGGACGCGCACTCAGTCGCAGAACGCACTGCGGTTGGCTCTCGACGCCACGCACGTCTACTTCCTGCTCGAAAGCCCCGGCAGCGGCAAGTACAGCCTGGCGCGCCTGAGCAAAGCCGGCGGCGTGCCCGAGACCATCGGACCAGTCGCCAACGCCAGCGCGCGGCTCGCCTTGTCCGACTCGCACGTCTACTTTTTCCGCCAGGCCAGCCTGACCCAGGATCTGCTAGCCAAGGTGCCCAAGTCTGGTGGCGAGGCCGAGACCGTCGACGGCGCTGGCCACAGCACCGGCTTTCTGAGTGTGGCCGGCGGCGACGTCTATTTCACCGACATCAACACCGTCTACCGCGTCGCCAAGTAGCCTGCCTCAGCCGGCGCACTTCCTGTCCGCCTGCCCTCCCCGGTTCCTGCTAATGTGCCGCCGTGAACGACACGCAACGTGACCAGTATCGCGTCAAGCTGCAGGCCCTGCGCGAAGAGCTCATCGCCTCGGGGCCCAAAAAGATCGAGCCCAACCGCCAGGATGCAGCGACGGTGGGCGTGGCCGATGAGGACGCGCAGGCGCTGTCCGAGATGATGCAGACCCTGGCCTCGCAGCAGAACAAGAAGCAGGCCGAGGCGGTGCAGAAGATCGACCAAGCGCTGCGCAAGCTGGAGACCGCACCGGAAGACTTCGGCGTCTGCGAAGAGTGCGGCGACGATATCTCCGACAAGCGGCTGTCGTTTATGCCCTACGCCACGCTGTGCATCGAGTGCCAGTCGGCGCAGGACCCCAAGCGTGGCGAGCGCCGTCGGCACGCCGGCGACTTTCGCTAGAAGGTTGTTACTGTATTGGCTTAGCAACGCTTTCATGGGCTGCCAATCGTAATGATAACTACAAAGCAACATACTGATACTGAAATCTAATAAAAATATAAATATTTTATTTATTTTTGTTCATTTCTTGATTACGGCAACAAGCTCCTCCTCGCCGTCGCTCAGGTTAGGGCCAGGGGTCACTGTTCGGCTGGCTCGATGCGCTGCAGCTCGATCAGCGAGTGCGCCTGCGCTGGCGCGGCGAACA
>CAZVMD010000266.1:0-10476 GCA_964628555.1 uncultured Myxococcales bacterium
AGACGACGTAGACGTCGGGCAAAAAGTGCATCTCGATGCGCAGGATGCCGTCGCCCTGGCAGGCCTCGCAGCGGCCGCCTTTGACGTTGAAGCTATAGCGCCCGGCCTTGTAGCCGCGGGCCTTGCTGTCGGGCAGCGCCGCGAACAGATCGCGGATGTGCGTGAAGACGCCGGTGTACGTCGCCGGATTGGAGCGCGGCGTGCGCCCGATCGGCAGCTGATCGATGTCGATGACGCGATCGACGTAGTGAATGCCTTCGATGTTTTCGTAAGTGCCGACCTGGCACTTGCTGTGGTGCAGCTTCTGCTTCAGCGCACCGAGCAAAGTGTCGATGACCAGCGTCGACTTGCCCGAGCCCGAGACACCGGTGACGCAGGTAAAGACGCCGACCGGAAAGCGCACGGTGATGTCGCGCAGGTTGTGCTCTTTGCAGCTCTTGAGCACCAGGTAGCGGTTCTGGCACTGGCGTCGCGAGCCGCGGACTTCGATCTTCTTGCGCCCCGAGAGATAAGCTCCGGTCAGCGAGCCGGTCGACGACATGATGTCGGCCGGCGTGCCCGAAGCGACGATGCGACCACCGAGTACGCCGGCCCGCGGTCCCATGTCGATGACGTGATCGGCGGCGCGGATGGTGTCTTCGTCATGCTCAACGACGATGACCGTGTTGCCGATGTCGCGCAGGCGAAACAGCGTCTCGAGCAGGCGCTGGTTGTCGCGCTGATGCAGGCCGATCGACGGCTCGTCGAGCACGTAGAGCACGCCGGTGAGCGAGCTACCAATCTGGCTGGCCAGGCGAATGCGCTGCGCCTCGCCACCCGACAGCGTCGCAGCGGTGCGATCGAGCGTTAGATAGTCGAGTCCGACGTTGACCAGAAAGCCGAGCCGATCGCGGACCTCTTTGAGGATGCGATCGGCGATCTCCAGCTGGCGCGAGCTGAGCTTGAGCCCGTCGAAGAAGCGCTTGGCGTCGCGGATCGGCTTGGCCGTAAGCTCGTTGATCGGCAGGTTGCCGACCTTGACGAAGCGCGCCTCTTTGCGCAGGCGCGTGCCCTGGCATTCCTCGCAGGGTGACTTGTTCATGTACGGCGAGAACTCTTCGTACGCCGCCTCGAAGCTGTCTGAGCCCTGCGCTGCCGTGCCCTCTTCGCGGCGTCGCCGCTCGTATTCCGACAAGCGTCGCTCCAGGTTCTGGATGACGCCTTCGAATTCCTTCTTGTAGGTATGGCGGCGGCCGTTCTTTTCAAACCAGAACTCGATCTCTTCGCCCTTCGAGCCGTAAAGGATGATGTCGCGATGGGCTGGCGGCAGCTCGTACCACGGCGTCGCCATATCGATGGTGTAGTGACCGGCGATGGCTTCGAGGATCTGCTGAAAGAAGGGACCGTTGCGCTTCTCCCAGGGCTCGATCGCGCCCTCGCGCAGCGACAGATCCTGGGTCGGCACGATGAGCTCGGGATCGAAGAACATCTTGGCGCCGATGCCATCGCAGGCCGGGCAGGCGCCCGAGGGATTGTTGAAGGAAAACAGCCGCGGCGAGATCTCGGGATAGCTGATGCCGCAGCTAACGCAGGCGAAGCGCTCCGAGAACGTGATGTCGCCGTTTTCGTCGGTGATGCCGGCTCCGTCGGCCAGGATCGCTTCGTCATCGCCGCCGAGCAGCACCGGCGAGATCTTGACGATGCCTTCCGCCAGCTGTAGCCCAAGCTCGATCGACTCGGTCAGGCGCTGACGCACGTCGGGCTTCACCACCAAGCGGTCGATGTAGACCTCGATGGTGTGCGACTTGTTCTTGTCGATCTTGATCGTGTCTTCCGATAGATCGAAGAGCTCGCCGTCGACATTTACGCGACGCAGGCCCTGGCGACGCAGCGCATCGAGCTCTTTTTTGAACTCGCCTTTGCGATCGCGGACCACTGGCGCCAGCACCGAGAAGCGCGTGCCATCTGGCAGCCTGAGCACACGATCGACCATCTGCTGCACGGTCTGTGAGCTGATCGGCCGGCCGCAGCTATGGCAGTGCACGGTGCCGATGCGCGCGTACAGCAGGCGCAGATAGTCGTAGATCTCGGTGACCGTGCCGACCGTCGAGCGTGGGTTCTTGCTGGTCGACTTCTGCTCGATCGAGATGGCGGGGGAGAGGCCCTCGATCGAGTCGAGATCCGGCTTGCCCATCTGTTCGAGAAACTGTCGCGCGTAGGTCGATAGAGACTCGACATAGCGACGCTGCCCCTCGGCGTAGATGGTGTCGAAGGCCAGCGATGACTTGCCCGAGCCAGAGAGCCCCGTGATGACGACGAGCTTGTTCCGAGGCAGCTCGACGTCGATGTTCTTGAGGTTATGCTCGCGCGCGCCTTTGATGATGATCTTGTCCATGGTTCCTGCTTGCTGCGGCGTAAGCCTCTCCGGCGGTGCGGATGCTATGGGCACACAGTAGGCGCTGGCATAACATGGACGTGTGGCGACTACAATGGGGAAGCGTGTGGTTGTTGCGGTGTGCTTGTAGTTGAGTTCGCTCGGGCGCTTGGGGCCGGTGGCCCGCGGAGCCGGGCGGGCGTAGCTAGCGTGCGGCCTAGCCGATGTGGACGAAGCGGTTGATCAGCCAGTTCAGGCCGCCGGTGACCAGCGAGCCGATAAGCGCTGCCACAAAGCCGTCGATCCGCACGCCGGAGACGAAGTGATCGGCGGCGAGAAACAGGCCGGCGCGTATGACGAGCAAGAACAGACCAAGCGACAGCACGACAATCGGCAGCGTCAACAGGGCCAGCAGCTTGAACAAGAGTGCATCGAGCAGGGCGAAGACGATGGCGAACTTTACGGCACTGCCGTAGTCGCGGACGGTGATGCCCGGCACGAGCTTGGCCGCCAGCATGAAAGACAGAGCGTAGAGCAGGAAGCGAACGACGAGGGCGAGCATGAGAGGTTCTCCGTTTGGTGGGGCAGGGGCCTTGCCTGTGGCCTTGCCTGTAGACTTGATTATGCGACAGCCCGCGCGGGCAACAATGACTCTCCGAAGAACTGCATGGTTGCGCTATGCTAGACCATCTTTCCGAGGCGAATGTGAGCCAGCGCGATGATGAACACCGCTCCGGGTCGCTGCCGACACCGGGCAGTCCCCCCCAGGGCAATGCGAGCAAGGGTCTGGCGAGCTCGCCAGACGGTGCGACGCTTGTAACCAACGCCGCGCCGACCCCGGGAACCGACCCCGGCGCGTCCCGCGAGTCGGCCCCGCCAGCCGGCATGCCGCCGGGTGCCAAGCTGCGACAGATGCCTACCCTGCGCGAGCACATGTCGGCCAAGAAGGTCCTGCAGGAGCTCAACGCCGCCGCCCGCGAAGCAGCGAGTGCCGAGGGGACGGCCAGCGATGCAGCGGAGGCCAGCGAGCGAGGGGGCGGGGTCGAGACGACCGAGCCTGGCCTGCGGGGCAAGGGCGGGCCGAAGCTGGGTGCGGCGGCCGCCGAGGCAGCGAACCGCAGCAGCCGGGCAGGCGCGGGGGCCGGACGCGATGAGGGCCAGGCGGATCCGACGATGGTCGATGCGACCAGCCTCGATGCGATTACCGCGGGGGCCGGGCCGCTGAGCACCGGTCAGCTAGCGGTCATGGACAGCACCGCTTCGGGGGAGCAGACGGCAATCCGGCCCGCTAAGGAAATGCCGACAGCGACCTTGCTCATCGAAGCCGCTGAGCCATCGGCCCAGGTCGAGGCACCCTCACGGCGCAGTCTCGGCAACGACGCCACCCAGTTTGTGCCGGTTCCTGAAGGGGGCGATGCCGATAGCGGACCTAACGAAGGCGCGAGCCGCCCGGCTGCCGCGACGAGCCCGACCCCGGGTGGAGCCAAGACGCAGCCACTGCCCACCGTTCGCCCGGTCGCGCGCCCGCCGGCTTCTGATCCGACGCTGGTGCACGAGCCAAAGGCCCCCGTCCGTCCGGACTCGACGCTGGTGATGCGCGATGAGCCCTCGCTGGGCGTGCAGCGCACGCAGCTTATGGAAATTCCGCCGGAAGAGACGGCGGTAAAGCCGCTCTTTGCTCAGGGCCAGGAGCGCCGCCAAGACGCACGAAAAGCCAGTGCCGATTCGCCGCGCAGCGCAGAGCCGCCGACCCTCCCCGGCAACATGGGTCGTGGCCGGGCCCGTCTATGGGCTGGGCTGTGTCTGGGCCTGTTGATCGGAGGCAGTGGCTGGGCCGTCGGCACCTGGCTCCTCGAGCGGCAGCGCGTCGCCGAGCTCGCAACGCAGTCCAAAGCGGCGATCGCGGACGCGCATCACCATGGCCGCATTGCCGACTTCGTCGCAGCGGAGGGAATGCTGAGTCGGCTGTTAACCAAGCGCGCAACCGACGGTGCCGCGCTGTCGGCCCGTGCCCTGGTGCTAAGTGAGGCGCAGTACGAGCTGGGTGGGGCAGCTAGGTTCGATGGCAGCTCAGCGGCTGCGACTCCGGCCGAAGCGGGGGCCAAGGGCGCCGACGCACCTGGGGCTGCCGCCAGCGCCGAGAAGGCTCCCGCCGCCGAAGCAGCCAAGGGGAGCGAAGGGGCCGCGAGCAGTGCCTGGGCCAGCGCAGCGCAAGCCGCGGCCCGGCAGGCTGAAGGGGAGACCACCGCGGCGGCGTATTCGGCGCAGGTGCTAGCGGCCCTGGCGTCCGGCGATCTCAAAGCCGCCGAGCGGGCCTTGGAGCGCTTGCAGGCGCTGGCTCCTTCGGCGGATCAGGACAGCGAGCTGGTGCCGCTGCCGCCTGGCTGGCGTACCTACCTGGCCTCGCAGACGGCGCTGCTCGCCGGTCGCGACGAAGAGGCGCAGGCGGCATTGAGTGAAGCGCTCAGCAAGAGCCAGCTGCCGCTGTGGCGGCGACGTCTCGCCGAGCTCTTGTTTCAGCGGGGGCGCTATGACGATGGCTTGGCGCAGCTGGGCATGGCCGAAAAGGATCAGCCCGATCAGTGCGGCGTCCAAGTCGATCTGACCTCGGCCAAAGCTCGTCGAGCCAGTAGCGCCGCGCAGCGGCAAGCGCTGCAGGCGCTAACCGAGCTCGCGGCGCCGCCGCGCAGTGGCGCCGATCCCTGTGGTCGGGGCGAGCGAGCCCGGGCCGCGCTGCTCTCGGCCGAGCTGACCCTGGATAGCGATCCGGCAGCCCGTGGCGATGCGCGAGCGGCGCTGGAGCGAGCCCGAGCTCTCACCTCGCCTGAGGATGTGCTGGCCGGCGATCGCTTGGCCACGGGCTGGCTGCGCACCGGTGATCCCCGCCTGGCCGAAGCGCAGAGCCGGGCTGGCCTTTCGCGCGTACCGACCCGTCGTCGAACTCGCCTGCTACTGGCCGAGTCGCTGCTGCGCTTAAACCAGGGCGGCGAGGCGCTCTCGACGCTGGAGCCGCTGCTCAGCTCTGCCGGCAGTGAAGACAGCGAGGCCGCTCTGCTGAAGGCTCGCGTCCTGTTGTCGCTAAACGACACGCTTGAGGCCCAGAAGCTGGCCCGCAAGCTGGTCGCAAGCACGGGTGTGGCGCCGCAGGTGCGCGCCGGAGCCCAGCGAGTCCTGGGACGGGTGTCGCTGATCCTGGGCGAGCCAGCGACGGCCCGTCGCACCCTAGAGCCGCTAGTCCGTCAGCTGGCCACGGTCACCGCGACCGATGCCCTGATGCGCGATGAGCAGCTTGATACCCAGATCCTGTGGGCCGAAGTGCTGCTGGCGGTGCGGCCGGCCGAGCAGAACGAGGCGCGGGCGATCCTGGAGGCCGTGGTGACGCGGGCGCCGGAGCGCATTGAAGCCCGCCTGCTGCTAGGTCGGCTGCTGCGCGAGATTCAGGAGTGGGGACAGGCTGAGCAGCAGCTGACTGCGGCTCTGCGCACCGACGACCGGCATATGGGTGCGCGGCGTGAGCTGGCGGGGCTGCTGATGCAGCGCGGAGACTACACCAAGGCCCATGCGCTGTATCGCGAGCTAGTCAAAGAAGAACAGGATGCCGAGCTGCTGATCGCCTCGGCTCGCTCAGAGCGCTTAGATGGCGCGCTGGAGCCGGCGCTAGCGACGCTGGCCACGGTGAAGCGGGGACGCGGCGAGGTCACCGGGAAGTACGATGAGGTGCTGCTGATTGAGCGCGCGCGCTCTCTCTTGGCGCTCGATCGCTGCGGCGAGGCGCAGGCGCTGCTGAAGCCGCTGCTGCCCGATGTCTTGCAGCTAAAGCGGCCGGCCCTGCCGGCGCTGCTCATTCGCGCCCAGCTGTGCTCGGCTCTGCCGGGCGAGCGGGCGGCTGCGGCGGCGCAGGGACGAGGTCTGCTCGCCCGTCTGCCGGCCCCCTGGCGGGCTGATGTCGATGTGCGCCTGGCCGAGTGCGAGATCCTCGCTGCGACCGGCAACTTTCTCGCCGCCCGCCTGGGCCTGACCGCCCTGGTCGCCGCGCTGCAGACGGTGCCGCCGACCAGCGTCGGAGAAGAAGCCGCTCTGCGGCAGCACTGCCAGAAGATGCTGGAGCGCCTGCCCGGCGGACCGGCCCTGGCTCCTGCTGCCGCGGCTGTGCCTGCCGCCGCACCTCGGCCCGCTGCGAATCCTCCCCGCCAGCCTTAGCTGGTGTCGCGGCCTGGCTAGCGCGAGCGTGCGACCTGCAGCTCGCGGGTGTCCGAGCGCCCATGGTCATCGACCGCCCGAATGATGTACTTGCCTGGCGTCTGGGGCAGCTTCCACAGATACGGCTGCCCGGTCTGCGAGCGGCCGACCAAAGCACCGCCGACAAACCAGAACACCTCATGTGCGTCGGCATCGGTGATGGCTGAAAGCGCGATGCTGTCGCGCCGATCGCCGTCGATGTCTTGCTTGCCACTGCCCTCGGTGAGCGTATAGACGACGCCGCGCAGCGGCGAGGTGATGTTCGGCGGCTGCCCCTGCGTCGACTGCGCTGTCAGATCGCAGCCTGGTCCGCTGGCTGGTGGTGGCGTGCGACGCGGCAGGCCGGCTTGCTGAAACAGTCGCAGCAGATCCGAGGGCCAGAACTCATAGACCTCCAGCCGCCCGCGGCTCGCTCTGCCGGTCGCTGGGCTACAGATCTGCTTGCCGGTGAGCTCGTCGATCAGCACTGGCCGGTGAATCTGACACACATCGATGGGCGAGCGTCCGGGGATGAACCAGGTGTTTTTCTTCTGCGGGCAGAACTTCGACGGAATCTGCCCCGAGACGGCGCAGACCGGTACGCGCGCGACGTTGCTCGGCAGCGGTCGCGGCGGCTCGCTAAGATCGCGCAGGCGAGCAAACAGCGCATCCCCGATGGCGAAGAACAGCGGCGCGGCGGCCGTGACACCGACGAAGGCAGGATTCCCCTCGCCGCTGAAGTTGCCGATCCACACCACAAGCACGTACGGGCCGAGCGTCCCCGCAGTCCAGGCGTCGCGGAAGCCGTACGAGGTTCCGGTTTTCCACGCCGCGCGATAGGGCTCGACGGTGAAGCGCAGGCTGTTGGTCTCGGCATCGCCTGGGCGCGGGTTGTCTTTGAGCATCTCGGTGGTCATAAAGCTCGACTCTTCCGAGAGCAGGCGCACTCCGGGCGCGACAGGCTCGCTCTGTCGGTAGCGCAGCGGTCGCAGCAGGCCACGGTTTACCAGCATGGCGTACAGCGCCGCCAGCTCCTCCATCGTCACTTCACCGCCGCCGAGAACGAGCGACAGGCCGTAGTGTTCTTCCGACTTCAGGCGTGACACGCCAGCGCTCTTGAGGAAGGCGTAGAAGCTGGGATTGGTGAGCTTCGCAGCGACGGTGAGAGCCGGCACATTGCGCGAGCGCACCAGGGCTTCCTTGGCCGACACCGGACCGGCGAAGCGGCCGTCGAAGTTTTCGGGACTGTAGGCACCAAACGAGAGCTGCGCGTCCTTGAGCATGGTCAGGGGATGGATGGCGCCCTGATCCATGCCCAGCGCATAGATGAACGGCTTGAGCGTCGAGCCGGGCGAGCGGCGAGCGGCAAAGCCGTTGACCTGACCCTCGATGGTGGGGTTGAAAAAATCAGCGCTGCCAACCGCGGCCCGCACGCTCATGTCGCGGCTGTCTACCAGCATGGCGACGGCATTGGTGATGCCGATGCGGCGCTGGCGCGCGACGTAGCCCTTGAGCTGCTTCTCTAGGAGCTGCTGCAGCGGCAGGTCGAGCGTGGTCATAAGCTCTCCCTGCGCTCGCGCGGTCACCGGTCGCCGCGTCGCTGCCGCTGTGCTCTCGGTCCGCGCCTGCGCCAGCACGGTGTCGACAAAGTGCGGCGCGCGGAACGGCAGATCGTGCGTGTCGCGCAGCGTGATTGGCAGCCGCATCAGCGCCTCGTCGCGCTTCTCGCCCGGATGGGCAGCGAGCCACTTTTCATAGAGTGCACCGCGGGCGCGCAGCAGGGCCACGCTGGCCAGGGCGGGACTCTCGGCGACTGCCTCCGACTCGGCCTCGCGCACCACCGCGCCGCGGCGCAGCGGACTCTGCGGAATCACCGCCAAGGTCAGCGCCTCGGGCAGGCCGAGCTTGCCGATCGGCTTGCCGAAATAGATCTGGCTCGCCGCCGCCACACCCTCGATGTTTTGACCGAAGGGGACGAGGTTGAGGTAGGCCTCCAAGAGCTCGGCCTTGGGGTAGCGCAGCTCCAGGTAGATGGCGTGCAGCACCTGAGATGCTTTGCCGCGCAGGCTGCGCGACTTGATGCGGTAGTGCAGCCGAGCCAGCTGCATCGGGATCGTCGAGCCGCCGACCCGCCGCTCGCGAGCGACATAGGTGACGTAGACAGCGCGCAGCAGGGCCAGCGGATTGACGGCGAAGTGGCGATAAAAGTGGCGATCTTCGTGCAGCAGCATCGCCGCCACTAGGTTGGGCGAGATGCGGGCCAGCGGCGTCCACAAGCGGTACTTGTCGTCGTCGGACAGCGTCAATCGCAGCAGCCGATGCTCGCGATCGTAGACGGCGATCGAGGACGAGTAGCGGGCAGACAGCGACGTGCGCGGCAGCAGCCGCAGGATCAGCGCCGATAGAGCGAGCAGGAGTGGCGGGACAAGAACGAGAGCAGCAGCCAGGAGGAGACGGCGGCGGAGACGAGGCCAGGCGGCGCGCAACATCAGGCCAGCTTGGCTCGCGCTATTCTATTAGCGCGCTTGATAAACGCTTAGCATGCCGACGTAGGCATAGCCGCCGAAGAACAGCAGCAGGAAGGGCAGCGACAGGTAGTGGCCGTTGAAGGTCGCCAGCACCAGGGCGATGGCGAAGTACAGGGCGGTCAGTACCTCGATGGCCGGCACAATCGTCTTGGCTGCGCGGTACTTCTTGCCGGTCCACTTCTCAAGGCGAGCCTTGACGCCGTGCTTGGGGGTGCGGACGAACTCGCCGGACTCGCGGCTGAACAGGGCTTCCAGCACGGCGCGTGACTGGTTGATGCACAGGCCAATGCCGAGCGACATCATAAGTGGCAGGCTCTTGACCACCCGCCACCAGCTCCGTGGCGCGATCTCGCGCTGGCTGGTGATGTAGAACGCGCAGACCGACAGCGTGGTGCCGAAGAACAGCGGCAGGTCGATGAGCAGAACCTCGCGCAGGCCATGCTGCGTCCGCACAAGCAGGTTGGGCAGCAGCAAGAGCGACAGCAGGAACAGCAGCGGGTAGGCGAAGTTGTTGGTGAGGTGGAAGAACGCTTCCAGCTTGACGTTGAAGGGGACGTTCGAGCGCAGGATGGTCGGCAGCAGCTTCTTGGCGACCTGGATCGAGCCCTTGGCCCAGCGGAACTGCTGGCTCTTAAACGAGTTCATCTCCACCGGCAGCTCGGCGGGCGAGACGACGTCGGGGAGATAGACGAACTGCCAGCCGCGCAGCTGGGCGCGATACGACAGATCCATGTCTTCAGTCAGCGTGTCGTGCTGCCAGCCACCGGCATCGTTGATCGCCGAGCGGCGCCAGATGCCCGCCGTGCCGTTGAAGTTGAAGAAGCGGCCCGAGCGGTGGCGAGCGGTGTGCTCGATGACGAAGTGCCCGTCGAGGAGCAGAGCCTGCAGCTCGGTCAGGCGCGAGTAGTCACGGTTCAAGTGCTCCCAGCGCACCTGCACCATGCCGACCTTGGGATCCGAGAAGAAGTGAATCGTGCGCTCCAGCACATCGGGCTCGGGCAGGAAGTCGGCGTCGAAGACCAGGACGTACTCGCCCTTGGCGGTCTTGAGGCCGTTTTCCAGCGCGCCGGCCTTAAAGCCGGTGCGATCGGTGCGGTGGATGTAGACGATGTCGAGGCCGGTGCTGCGCAGCTCGTCGACCTTCTTTTTGCACAGCTCCTGCGTCTCGTCGGTGCTGTCATCCAGCACCTGGACCTCGAAGCGATCGCGGGGATAGCGGATGCGAGCCACGGCGTCGAGCAGGCGCGGCGCGACGTACATCTCGTTAAACAGCGGCAGCTGCACCGTCACCTTCGGCAGCTCAGGCAGGCGCCCCAGCGGCTCGGGGCGGCGATCGCGATAGCGGAAGTACAGGTAGACCAGCGTCGAGCGGTGGAA
>CAZVMD010000267.1:0-10423 GCA_964628555.1 uncultured Myxococcales bacterium
TCATGGCGGTGACGATGACGCCGGGCGAGACGGCGTTGACCAGGATGCCGCGCGGCGCAAGCTCGACGGCCAGCGCGCGAGTGAAGCCTTCGACGGCGGCCTTGCTGGCGGCGTAGTTGGCCTGACCGCGCCCGGCCTTGGTCGCCGCCACCGACGAGACGTTGATGATGCGACCGCGGCGCTGCAGCAGCATCGGGCGGGCCGCGGCGCGGGCCAGGCGGAAGACGCCACCGGCATTGACCGCCAGCACCTCGTCCCACTCGTCATCGGCCATGGCCGGCACCAGCGTGTCGCGCACGATGCCGGCGTTGTTGACCAAGATGTCGAGGCGACCGTGCTGGGCGATGATCTTTTGCACTAGCTCGTGGACCGCGGTGCTGTCGCGCACATCGGCGGCCATGGCCTGGGCCCGACCGCCGCCGCGCTCGATCTCGGCCACGGTCTCAGCCGCGGCCTCGGGCGAGCGGCGATGGTGGACGATAAGCTGCGCGCCCTGCTGGGCCAGTGCGACGGCGGTGGCGCGACCAATGCCTCGCGAAGCGCCGCTGACCAGAGCCACCTGACCTGCGAGCGGCATCACACCGCTCCATCGAGGACAACGGTGGCGCCGTTCATGTAGCTGTTGCGATCCGAGACCAGGAAGGCCGCGACCTCGGCGCACTCAGCGAAGGTGCCCTCGCGACCGAGCGCGCAGTTGCGCAGATATTCCTGGCGGCGATTATCCGGCAGGTTGACGCTGACGCCGCCCTCTAGCACCCCGGGGGCGAGGCAGTTGACGGTGATGCCGTAGCGGCCGATCTCTTTGGCCAGGGCCTCGGTGAAGCCCTTGAGAGCGGCCTTGGCCGCGCTGTAGTGAACCGGCGCCTGCATCATCTTGACCCCAGCCAGTGAGCTGATGTTAAGGATGCGTCCCTGGCGGCGACGGATCATGCCGCGCATCACCGCCTGCGTCGTCAAGAAGGCGCCTTTGACGTTGATGCCCATGACCTGATCCCAGTCCGCTTCTTCCATCAGGGCCAGCGGCACGACCTGACCCACCCCGGCGTTGTTGATCAGGATGTCGAGGTGCCCAGCCTCTGCTTCCAGCCCCTTGACCGCCGCGGCCAGGCCGGCCTTGTCGAGGACCGAGACCTTGTACGCCCAGCCGCGCACGCCCTGCCGGGTTATCGCCGCGAGGGTCTCTTCCGCTTCGCGCTCGGCCCGCGCATAAAGGAATGCCACCTGCGCCCCTTCGCGCGCCAAGGTCAGGCACATGGCCCGCCCCAGCCCGCGCGATCCGCCGGTCACCAGCGCCACCCGTCCGTCGAGCAGGCCCATTAGCGCAGGACTCGCAGCTTGGCGCCGGCCGTTCCCGCGCCGCCCGGGGCCTGGCTGGCCCAGGCTGGCACTGCGGTGCCGCTGCCCCGTGCCGCGCCGCGATGAAACAGGTTGAAGCCGCAGGCTGGCATGATGCGCCCGTCAAGCTGCGGGTAGTGGTGGCAGCACTTGCGCAGCCGCTCTAGATCGAAGTCGTGCGGATCCATGTAGTGATGGATAAAGATCGACTTGGCCTGATCCTCGCCGATGCGCAGCGCCTCTTTTACGTCGAGCGGCCGGCCGGGAAACATGGTGTCCAGCGCGCGGCGCAGCGCGGCCAAGATCTCGGGACCGCGCTCGATCTCGTCTTCGCGGGCGTAGACCTCGTGGATGACCTCGTGCAGCGTGTCGTGCATCTCGGGTGTCGAGGGCAGCGTGGCCGACGAGCGCAGCAGGTTGCCGTGGCGCCGAAAGTCGGTAAAGCGCGGGAACGGCAGATGACTGCCGTCGTTTAGTCGCAGTAGATAGGTCAGCGAGACGCACTGCGGATGCGAGCAGGGCAGCGGCGCGAAGTCGCTCTTGCGCAGCAGGCCGCCGCTCTGTTCATCGATGGCGCGGATCAGGCCGGGGATGGTCAGGCGATCGCTGGGGTTGTGGGCAAAGCGGCCGCCGCCCTGCCCGGTGTGAGCCATCGGCTGAAAGTTGAGCGAGCGGATGTGCGGCTCGCGCAGGAACAGCCGCACCGCGTCGCCGATCTGGTGCTCATTGACGCCGCGCACCGCGACAAAGATCAGCTGCGTCGGGATCTGTTGCTCGCGCAGCACGCGTAGCGCGTCAGCCTTTTCCTCCGTCAGATCGCGGCCGCGGATGCGCTGGTGCGTCTCGGCCGAGAAGCCATCAAGCTGCAGGCCGACATAGGCGCCGCTGTCTTTTAGCGCGCGGGCGAAGGCAGCATCGCGCCCCAGGCGCAGGCCGTTGCTGATCAGGACGACGCGGCCGATCTCGGGCCGGCTGGCGATGCGTATCAGCTCCAGGATCTGCGGATGGCTGCTCGGCTCACCGCCCGACAGCGCCACCGACTCGCACTGGCCTTCTTTTTGGATCAGATCGTCGATGATGCGAGCAAAGCTCGCCGGCTCGATGTGCGTCGAGTACTGGTTGTCGACGATGCAGATCGGGCACTCCAGGTTGCAGTGATCGGTGACCTCGATGATCGGCAGGCAGGTGTGCTGCTCGTGATCGCTGCAGGTGCCGCAGTCGGTGGGACAGCCGGCCTCGGCCGGGCGACTAAACTTTAGCGGCTCGGTGCCGGCCCGCGCGTAGGAGTAGGCCTGCACGTAGTACTCGGCGTCCTCCGAGACCAGCGCCTCTGAAGGGCCGCAGCGCGGGCAGTCTTTCTTGAAGAACACCTGGCCAGCGCGGATGACGACATCGGCCGGCAGCAGCTCCAAGCACGTCGGACAGGTCGAGGTCGTGCCCTTCCAGCGCCAGTCACCGCGGTGGCCAGCCGGCACCTGCGCACGGGCCAAAAAGCTGCGCTGGTAGGCGACGGCATCGCTGGCCACCAGCCGCTCAACCGGCCCGCAGCCGGGACAGCGGATCAGCCCGAACACCTGGCCATCGCGCACGACGATGCGGGCCTCTGTTCGCACGGCGCAGGTCGGGCAGCTTAGGTACTCGTGGGCAAGAAACAGGTGGGGGCGATCGGGTCGCGCGGGCACGGGACCACAGCTCGAACAATCCATGCTGGACCTCGGAAGGTTGGCGTCGCTTCGGCCGGACCATAACGATCGCGATCTCGGTCAACAAGCGGAATCGTGGTAAGACCGCGGCCACATGCGCTACCTCTTGCTCGATCGCATCACGGCGCTGTCTCCGCCTGAGCTGGCGACGGGAGTGAAGTGTGTCTCGCTAGCCGATGATGTCTTTGTCGATCACTTCCCCGGCCACCCGGTGATGCCGGGCGCGCTGATCATCGAGGCACTGGCCCAGCTTGGCGGAGTGCTGATCGAAGCGACGATGCGCACACGCGGCCGCAGCGATCTGCACGCCCTCCTGACCATGGTCGACCGGGCCCGCTTCTGCCGGCTGGTGCGTCCCGGTGACCGCCTTGATTTGGAAGTGCGCGGAGTGACGGTCAGCGAGGACGGTGGGCGCGTGCAGGCCATCGCCAAGCGCGATGGCGAGACGGCGGCTGAGGCCCAGCTGACCTATGCCTTTGCCCGCGTCACGCAGGAAAGCCTGCTCAAGCGCCGTCAGGAAGTCCTCAATGTCTGGCTCTTCGGCTCGGCGGAGGGGGCGCTTGAGTCGCCCGCCGGGCAGGCCTAGCGTCTTTGTCGCCGGCGTCGGCGCCATCACACCGCTGGGCCACACCTGGCCGCAGAGCCTGGCCCGGCTGGCGCGGGGCGACAGCGCCATCGCAGAGGTGACGCGCTTCGATGTCACCGGCTTCCCCTGCACCGTCGCCGCCGTGATCGACGGAGAGCTGCCACCGGGCGATGATCGCCGGCGGGTCTTGGCCCAGCTGGCAGCGCGCGAAGCCTGGCAGCAGGCCGGTCCCGCACAGCCCGACGAGCGGGTCGGCGTCTTCATCGGCGCCGAGTCCGGTCGCGCGTCTTTAGCGACGATCGTGGCGGTGGCGCAGGCAGCCGGCGGCGGCCCGACGTTTGATCACGCGCGCTTTGGTCAGGCGGCGCAGGGCCTGGCCCGCCGCATCGATGCCTCGACGGTGTCGCCGGCCGCAGTCGCCTCAGCCCTGGCGCGCGAGTTCGCGGCCACAGGACCGGTGCAGACGCTGTCCGTGGCCTGCGCTTCGGGGGCAGCGGCGATCGTCGAAGCCACGCGAGCCATTCGCCTGGGCCTGTGTGATCGCGCTCTGTGCGGCGGCGTGGGGGCGGATGTCGATCCGCTGATGCTGGCCGGCTTTGGCAAGCTGGCGGCGCTATCGGCCCGCGGCGGCTCGTGTCCCTTTGATCAGCGGCGCGATGGCTTTGTCGTCGGCGAGGGCGCGGCCATGGTGGTGCTAAGCCGCCGCCCAAGCGAGGTCGCGATCGAGGTCGCTGGCGTGGCGCGCAGCCTAGATGCCTATCACCTGACCAAGCCCGATCCGCAGGGCGATGGCAGCGTGCGGGCGATGCAGGCCGCACTCGCCGATGCCGGCCAGCCGGTGATCGAGTATGTGCAGGCCCATGGCACCTCGACCCGCCTCAACGACGAGCTTGAAGCCTTGGCGCTGCAGCGCGTGTTCGGTGCGCGCTGTGCAGAGCTCCCCGTAAGCTCGGTCAAAGGCGCCCTCGGCCACTGGATCGCCGGGGCGGGCGCGCTGGGCTTTCTGTGTGCCTACGAAGCGCTGCGCTGCGGCTTGCTGCTGCCGACCGCTGGCCTGCGGGACCCCGATCCCGCCTGCCGACTGCGACATATCGTCGGCCAGGCCGAGTCGGCGAGCGTGCGCGCGGCCCTGGTCAACGCGCTGGCCTTCGGAGGCGTCAACGCCTGCCTGGTACTGCGGCGATACTCATGAGAGACCTTCCTCTCATCTATATCAGCGGCGTGGGTGTGCTGAGTGCCTACGGCGCCGGTTACGCCGGGCTGGGACGAGCGCTCCTGGCCGGCACGTGCTTCCTGCGCCCCTCGCTGCAGCTGGCGCAGTCGCACCCCGGCACGCTGGCTGCCGAGGTCGAGCCGCTGCCAGAGGCCGGCGATGCCGGCGAGCGCCGAACCCGCATGCAGATGTCGCGCAGCGCGATCCTGGCCTACCTCTCAACCCGCGACTGCCTGCAGCAGGCGGGCTTCTCAGCACCGCGGGATGACATCGGCTTCTATCTCGGAGTCGGGGCGTCCGGCGGCAGTATGGAGCAGCTGACCGCCATGCTGGCCGCAAGCGTCGAGGGTGGCGAGCTGTCGTGGCCGCGCTTTGGCGAGGCTGGCCTGCGGGCCTGCAGTCCGCTGTACGCCTTTCAGCTGATGAACAACTTCACGCTCTGCCACAGCGCCATCCTGCACGGGCTGGGTGGACCCAACGCCGCCTTCTTCTCTCGCGGAGCGGGCACGGTGCTGGCCCTGGCCGAGGCCCTCTGTGCCCTGGCCGAAGGCGAGTGCAGGCGGGCCCTGGCCGGAGCGGCCGACAGCGCGGTACACCCCGTGACCTTTGATGAGCTGCGACGACAAGGCGCCACCACCGCGGGCCTGGTGCCCGGCGAAGCAGCCGCCGTCTTCGCCCTGCAGCGCGAGCCAGCCGGGGCCCTGGCGCAAGTGGAGCACTGCGCCGTCTACCCGCTGGCTGCCTCGACGAAGGACGGCGACCGTCTGCTCTCACGATCGCAGCTTGATGCGCTGCTGCCGCCTGCCGCATTCGGTGGGGAAGCGCCTGCCCTAGCGATCCTCGCCGCCAGCGGCCCTGCCGAGCGCGCGTTCTTGCACGAGCTCCTGCGTCAGCGAGCGCCCACCTGTCGGACGCTGGATCTGTGCGCGGCCCTGGGCGATAGCCTGGCCGCATCCCCGGCCCTGGCCTGGGCCGCAGCCATCGATCTGCTGCAGGCCCAGCAGGCCGAGCGGGTGCTGGTCCTGAGCCTGGGGCTCGACGGGGACTTAGGGGTAACGGTCGTTGCCCAGCCGACCGGAGGCAGGGCCGGAGTCATGCCCGAAGACCTGCCCGGAGACCTGCCCGGAGACCTGCGATGAGGCGGGCGGTGATAAGCGGCGTCGGCGTGGTCTGCTCCTTTGGCCCGGGGGTCGAGCGCTTGTGGGCTGGGCTTGCGGCCGGCGCGAGCGCGATTGGTCCTGTTCGTTCCTTCGATGTCAGCAGCTTCCCAGTGCAGGTGGCGGGTGAGGTCAGCGCAGCCCCGCTCGATCTCACCTGGCTGTCGAGCGCTGCGGCCGAGCTCAACCTGCCCCTTGCGCCCCGGCTGACCGACGCGGCGGCGGCCTGGCAGCAGGCGGGCTATTTTCGCGATCGCAAGCTCGGGCTGGCCTTGCTAGCCGGGCAGGAGGCGTGGGCAGCAGCGGGCTGTGGGCGCGCTGAGCAGTCGGCCTGGCTGTCGATCGGGCTGGGCCTCGAACAGGCCCTACTATCAGATTTTGCG
Organism: uncultured Myxococcales bacterium; assembly: GCA_964628555.1. Classification (GTDB taxonomy): domain Bacteria; phylum Myxococcota_A; class Polyangia; order Palsa-1104; family JAEUJZ01; genus JAEUJZ01. The sequence goes on from CAZVMD010000267.1 coordinate 6,378, forward strand.
CCGATCTTGGAGCTGGGTGAGCCAGGCCGCAATGCACCGCCAGCGGACATGGGCCGCAGCCGCATCGCCTGGAACAAGCCGGTGGCGCAGGAGCTACCCGCGACGCGCTTTCGTACTCGCGTCGATCTCGCCGCAGAGCTGCTCGGCGAAAGCCTCGGCCTGCGCGGTCCCAAGCTGGTGAACTGCTCGGCCTGCGCGGCGGGCACGCTGGCCATCGCCCAGGCAGCGGCTCTGATCGAGCGCGGCGCGACCGATGTTGTGCTGGCCGGGGCCGCCGACTCGATGCTCAACCCGCTGGGGCTGGGCGGCATGGCCCGGCTGGGCGCCTGCTCCCCGCGCCATGCGAGCGACGCCTGTCGACCGTTTGATCGGCGCCGCGATGGCCTAGTGATCGGCGAAGGGGCGGCGCTGTTCGTGGTCGAAGAACAGGCACGGGCCCAAGCCCGCGGCGTGCGACCGCTGGCTTCGCTGCTGGGCTGGGGCAGCACGCAGGATGCCTATCGCGCCACCGCCCCACGTCCCGATGGAATCGCCGCCGCACGCGCGATGCAGCGGGCCCTGCGCCGCGCCGAGCTACCTCCCCAGGCAATCGGCTACATCAACGCGCATGGCACCGGCACGCCGCTCAACGATCCGGCCGAGGTGCTGGCCATCCGAGCGGCCCTCGGTGACGCGGCCGAGGAGGTGCCCATAAGCTCGATCAAGGGGGCGATTGGTCACCTCATGGCGGCGGCGGGTGCAGTCGAGCTTGCCGCCTGCTTGCTGCCATTTGTGCAACGGCTCCTGCCGGGCACGGCCCATCATCACGAGCGCGATCCGGCCTGTGATCTCGACATCATCGGCGAGGCGCCACGCCGCGCCGATGTCGCAGCTGTGCTCTCAAATTCCTTCGGCTTTGGCGGCCAGAACGCCAGCCTGATCGTGGGGCGCGCGGAATGAAGGCTGCCGTAACCGGCTTTGCTCTGCGCACGCCGCTGGGCGCCAGCCTCGACGGGGTGCTGCCGCGGCTCTTGGCCGGTGAGCGTGCGGCCATGCGCAATCCTTACTTTCCCGCTGACCGCTATCCCTGCCCCTGGGCGGCCGCGCTGCCGGCTGAGCTGACGCCGCGCCCATCACCGCACAGCCGCATCCTGCCGCGCATCGCTCGCTTGGCGCTCGACACCGCGCACGAGGCCTGTGCGCAGCTACCGGCCGTCGATCGGGCTCGGGTCGGCCTGTTCGCTGCCATGGGCGGGCTGCGCGCCAGCTGGGACGAGCTGCTGCCAGCGCTGCACCGGCAGGAAGCCTCGTTCGTCGCTGCCTGGCCCCGTGGCCTCAAGGATCTGCATCCCTTTTTCATGCTCCGCCTGCTGTCGAACAACGCGCACGCGCTGGCCGCGCAGGATCTGAAGCTGCGCGGCGAGGGCGCGACGTTCGCCGGTGCGACGGCGGGAGCCCAGGCGCTGCAGGCCGCCATCCTGGCGCTGCACGATGGCGCGGTGGATGCCGCGGTGGTGATGGCCTACGACTGCCTAATCGAGCCGGAGAGCGTGATTGAGCTGGCAGCGCAGGGCCGGCTGCAGCGCTCTCCAGAGCTGATCACGACGAGTCCATATGGCGCAGGGGGCGGCAGCCTGCCGGGAGAAGCCGCCGCGACGCTCTTGCTGGAGCCGGTCGAGTCAGCGCGGGCGAGCGGACGCGCGCTCGCTCTTTTGCAGGTCGCCGAGGGCGCCGATGGGCAAGCCGGACTGCCGCAGCCAGAGAGCTTGGCGCGCCTGCTGTCTTGCCTCGCGGCCAGCGAGCCGCTGCGCGACCTCTTTGTCGATGGCTGCGCCGTCGCCTGTCCCGACTTCGATGTCGCGGAGCGCGGGCAGCTGGCCGACTGGCTCGACGGGAACACGCCGCTTGTCGCCACGCAAGCGGCACTGGGCCTGCTGGGTGCGGCGACACCGGTCGTGCAGACGATCCTGCTCTCCGCGCTGCTGTCGGCAGGGAAGCTGCCACCGATCCCCGGCTTGTTCTCGCCGGCCCCAGGCCCGCTTATCCCAGTGGTCGGGGTCGCACAACCGACCCACTGCCAGTCGGCCATCGGGCTGAGCGTGGGCGCCCCGGGGCTGGTGGCGGCGGTGCGGCTGTGGCGAATTTAGGCGGCAGGACTTCCTTTTCCCGGCAATCCCTGCTCTAACCAGGCGCATGAGCAACAGCGCTCCTGCCCGGCCGGAGATCGTCGCCCAGTGCATTGCCGACGCGCTCGCCATCGACGTGGCCGGCGTACGCCTCGACGCCAACCTGATGAGCGATCTCGGCGCCGACTCACTGGCCTTTTTGGACATCGTGTTCCGCCTAGAGCAGGCCTTCGACATCCAGATCACGCGCGGCGAGATGGAGCGTGCGGCTCGCGGCGATCTGACGGAAGAGGAGTTCGCGCCGGGCGGCGTGATCAGCGAAGCCGGCCTGCAGCGCCTGCGCAGCCTGCTGCCAGAAGCGGCCGCGCGCATCCAGCCGGGCCTGCGGGCCGGTCAGATCCTGACGCTGTTTTCGGTGCAGACCTTCGTCAACCTGGTCGACGGCAAGCTGAGCGGACGGACGGTGTGAGCCCGTCGCTGCCGACGCCGCTGCAGCCCGACTCGCCGACCGTTCTGCGCGAGACCGGCAGCCTGTGCGCGATCTGTCAGCAGGTCATCGCGGCGCAGCTCATCGAGCGCGACCAGACCATCGTGCTGCGCAAGCGCTGTCCCCAGCACGGCGAGCAAGAGGCGCTGATCTCGTCGAGCGCGGCCTGGTATCACGAGGTGATGCGCGAGCCGCCCCAGCTGCGAGCGCCGACCGCGCGAACCGCGGTGCAGCACGGCTGCCCGCTCGACTGCGGTCCCTGCGCCAGCCATGAGCAGGAGCTCAAGCTGCCGATCGTCCCCATCACCTCGGCCTGCAACCTCGACTGTCCGATCTGCTACACGCACAACCGCAGCGACGACGCCTATCACATGTCCGAGGCCGAGCTGACGGCCATCCTGGCCCACCTGCGGACCGCGGCAAAAGAGCAGCGCATCATCAACCTGACTGGCGGCGAGCCGACGCTGCACCCGCAGTTCCCTCGCCTGGTCGAGCTGTGCCTGGAGGCTGGCATCCATCGCGTGACGGTGTCGACGCATGGCCTGCGCTTCCTCAAAGACGAGTGGCTGCTGCCCCGCCTGGCCGAGCTGGGGGCGCGCATCATCCTGTCGTTCGACTCGTTCGATGCCACCGTCAACCGCGAGCTCTTGGGCGGCTCGCTGCTCGAAGGCAAGCTGCGCGTGCTCTCGCTGCTCGAAAAACACCGCGTCGATACCACGCTGCTGCCGGTCGTGTGTCGCGGCAAAAACGATCACGAGCTCGGCGCGCTGATCGATCTGGCGCTGCGCAAGGACCACATCCGCAGCATCGAGCTGCACACCATGACCTTTACCGGGCAGAGCGGGGCCCACTTCGATCGGAGCGCGCGCCTGACGACGTATGACGTGCTCAGCGCGATCGAGCAGCAGACCGCGGGCGCGCTGCGCCGAAGCGACTTTGTGCCTTCGCCGGCCGCCCATCCGCTGTGCTACGTCGTGACCTATCTGCTGCGGCTGCGCGACGGGCGCTGGCTGCCCTTTCCGCGCTTTATGGAGCGCGCCGATCTGCGCGCCATGCTGGCCGGTGGGCTGTACCTGGAGCCCGATGCCGCGCTGCAGGAAAAGCTGCAGGACGTCATCAACCGCCTGTACGCCGGCGCCCTGCCCTGCGACGAGCCCGAGCTAGTCCTGGCCAGCCTGCGCGAGCTTGTCGACCGCGCCTTCGATCCCGCCAGCCGCGAAGCCGAGCGCCTGCGCGCCGCCGAGTCGCAGGTCAAGGCCGTGTACATCCACGCCCACATGGACGAAGAGACCTTCGACACCGATCGCATCCGCACCTGCTGCGTCGGCATTCGCGAGCCCGACGGCCGCAACCTCCCCTCCTGCGCCTACAACATCCTGTATCGCCAGCGCGACCCCCGCTTCAGCCAGCCCCCCCCCACCGCGCTGTATACCCTCTCGCCCCGCCGGCCCTAG
>CAZVMD010000268.1:0-10411 GCA_964628555.1 uncultured Myxococcales bacterium
TCGCTGAACCCGCGCCTGGTCGAGAGCCAGCCTGAGCTGTTCACGCCGATGGGCATCACCGCCGAAAACGTCGCGCGCAAGTTCGGCATCAGCCGCGAAGAGCAGGACGAGTTCGCCTACCAGAGCCATCAGAAAGCCGTCGCGGCGCAGGCCGCCGGCTACTTCAACGACGAGATCCTGCCGATCGAGGCCTCGGTGTTTGATGACAGCGGTCGCGCCAAGAGCGTGCGCCTGGATCGCGATGAGCTACCGCGCGCCGATACCGATCGCAAGAAGCTGTCGGCGCTAAAGCCGGCCTTCGATCCGACGGGCAGCGTGACGCCGGGCAACTCGTCGCCGCTGACCGATGGCGCGGCGGCCGTGGTGCTGGCCGGCAAGGACGCGGCCGGCGATCGGCCCCGGCTCGGCTATTTCCGCAGCTTCGCCGTCGCTGGCGTGCCGCCCGATATCATGGGCATCGGCCCGGTGCCGGCCATCCGCAAGCTGCTCAAGAAGACCGGCCTGTCGATCGCCGACATCGATATCTTCGAGATCAACGAGGCCTTCGCCAGCCAGGCCGTCTACTGCGCCAAGGAGCTAGGCGTGCCGAGCGAGCGCCTGAACATTCACGGCGGCGGCATCGCGATTGGCCATCCGCTGGGGGCGACCGGCGCGCGCATGACGCTGACCGCGCTGCGGGCCCTGGCCAAGACCGGCGGGCGCTACGGCGTCATCTCGATGTGCATCGGCGGTGGCATGGGCGCCGCTGCGCTCGTCGAGCGAGCGTAAGCAGGCCACCGGGGGGGCAAGCCGGGTGTGTCTGCTTGCGCAGATCGAATCCGCTTAAGCGGATCGCAGCTGCTAAAGCAGAGCCTGTCTGCCAAAACAGACCGCGGCTGCTTTAGCGGATGCCCGCGCGTGCAGAAGCCGGGCCGCGCCTATGGCTCGCTGAGGGCCCGCTGCAGGATCGCCTCGACGTGGCGCAGGTGATGCGACAGGTCGAAGCAGGCACGCAGCTGATCTGGCGACAGCCGGGCGCTGATCTCAGGATCGGCGGCCAGGCGCTGCAGAAAGGCCGGCTCGGCTGCGGTCTGCGCAGCAGGCTCGCTGGCCCCCTGCGACTGCTGCAGGGCGTGGCTCTGCACGCGCTCGTAGGCGGCCCGGCGCGACAGCCCGCTCTGCACCAGGGCCAGCATCACTTTTTCCGACGCATACAGGCCACCGCTGGCCGCCAGGTTGCGGGCCATGCGATCGCTGCGCAGGCCCAGGCCGCGTACCAGCTTGGTGGTCCGCGCCACCATGTAGTCGGCCAGCGTGGTGGCATCCGGCAGGATGACGCGCTCGACGGAGGAGTGCGAGATGTCGCGCTCGTGCCACAGGCCGATGTTTTCCAGCGCGGCGCTGCACTGGGCCCGCAGCAGGCGCGATAGCCCGCACAGGTTCTCGGCCGAGATCGGGTTCTTCTTGTGCGGCATCGCTGAGCTGCCGCCTTGGCCGCGGGCGAAGGCCTCCTCGACCTCGCCGACCTCACTGCGCTGCAGGTGACGCAGGTTGATGGCCAGGCGCTCGATGCCAGCCCCGAGCAGAGCCAGCGCCTGCAGCACCTCGGCGTGGCGATCGCGAGCCACGACCTGGGTGGCGACCGTCTCGGCCCGCAGACCAAGGGCGGAGAGCGCGGCGGCCTCGACCTCTGGCGACATGTGGCCCGAGCCATAGACGCCGACCGCTCCGGCCAGCTTGCCGACGGCGATGCTGACGCGAGCTCGACGCAGGCGCTCGCGGCTGCGATGCAGCTCGGCATAGGCACCGGCGAAGAACAGGCCGGCCGTGATCGGCTCGGCGTGCATGCCGTGCGAGCGGCCAATCATTGGCGTGTGCGCATGCGTGCGCGCTTGGCTGGCCAGAGCCGGCAGTAGCCCCTCGTCGAGCCCGGCCAGGATCTCGTCCAGCGCCTCGCGCAAAAGGAGCGCTGTCGTGGTGTCGAGGATGTCCGAGGAGGTCAGGCCAAAGTGCAGGTAGCGCGCCTCGGCGCCTAGCCGCTCTTCGACGTGCAGCAGGAAGGCCAAGACGTCGTGCTGCGTCTGCTCTTCGAGCGCAGCGATGCGCGCGCTATCGAGCGGTCCAGCCTCGCGCGCTCGCCCCCTTAAGACGGCGCTGGTGCCGGCCGGGATCGGGCTCTGGGGCTCAGCTTCGAGCGCCTCGCAGGCAGCCAGCTCGACGTCGAGCATGGTCTGCAGCTTGCGGGCTTCGTTCCACAGCGCGGCCAGCTTGGGCCGAGAGTATCGCGCGATCATGTCGGGATTTTCGCGGTGACCAGCCCGCCGCGGGAGCGGGCCTAGGGCGTGGGGCCACCAGGTAGGCTGGTGGCTGGGATCGGCTTGGCGGTGTCGCTGCCATCTTCGCCGCGCACGAGCGCTTCGACGCGTAGCTCGGCGGCATCGAGGATGGCGCTACCAGCTCGCGAGAGCTGAACGCCCTCTTCGAACGCGTGCAGCGCCTGTTCAAGTGGCAGGTTGCCTTGCTCCAGGCGGGCGACGATCTGTCGCAGGCGGTCGAGGACCTGATCGAAGCCGGGCTTGTCGTCGGAGCTAGAGGCGGCGGGGGCAGGGCAGGCAGGGCTCATGGCAGGAGGCGCTTACTTCTTGACGTTCATCTTGTACTTGAACTGCTCGACCTTGCCGCTGGCCGGCGCCGGGAAGGCCCAGCTCGGCGCCTTGCCCTGGATGCAGCCGCCCAGCTCGGCATCGCCGGTCTCGTTCTTGAGCACGGCAAAGCGGGTCACGCGACCATCGGGTGCGACCTCGAAGCCGAGCTCAAGCTCGCCCTTGAGCGCTGGGTTCCGCCCAAACGCCGCATCGACGCAGTACTGCAGGTCACCGCGGTTCTGTCGCACCGTCTCGATGCCCTTGTCCTCGTACTTGTTGCAGCCACTGCCCAGCAGGCAGCAGACACTGAGAAGACCCCCAATCAACGCAGTTCGCATCAGTTCCCTCCGTGTACTTGGGACTTTGCGCTGTCCCTCCCCGCTGCGTCAAGCGCCATGTCCGGGGCGGAGGGCGGTGCCGACAGACCCACCTAGCTGGATCGGCCTGGTCCCCCGGCTGGCCAAGGCGTCGCCCTAAAGGCTCGGCCCGGTTGGCGACTGGCACCCTTGTTGCGATGTTCACCCAAGCATGAGGAATCCCCAACAATACCGACGGAAGACTGCACACACAACGCGCGGCTGGTGGCTAGGTTTCGGGCTGTTGACGATGCAGTCGCTGGGCTGTGGATCGAGTCGCTACGCGGTCACGCCGCAGGACTATGCGAGCGCCCGTCAGCCTGGGGGGGCGCTGGTCATTCCTGGGCGTGCGCTGCCGAGCGGAGAGGCGGTGTTGCTGCGCAGCGATCAGCTAGAGCTGCAGCAGCGAAGGGTTGGGCACAGGCTCAGCGCGCTGCGTTCGGCGTCGTTTATCCAGTCAACGCCGCGCACCGTGCGTCCGGTCAACGCCGCGCACCGTGCGTCCGGAACATCATGGGCGCTCGACGAGGGTGTAGAGCGCAAACAGATTGGTCTCTAGGTCGATGGCTCGCGGGCCGAGGTCGGGGCGATCCCAGCCCAGGGCTTTGCCGAGGCTGCGGGCGGCGGGGGTGTCGCTGCGATCGTAGTCGCGCACGCGAAAGCCGGCCTGCTGCCACTGCGTCTGCGGGAAGGGGTTGCGGCAGTCCGCCTCGGGCTTCTCGGGCTGGCCGATCGGGGCTGGGGCAGGGCACAGGTTGTAGATCAGCAGCCGACCACCTGGCTTGAGCAGCGCGAAGAGCCGACGCAGGTAGTCGTCATCGCTCATGCCGAGCGCAAGCTGGGCCGGCTGCGGTGGCGTGGGATGGATAAGGCCGCGCTTGAGCACCGAGCGGCTGAAGACGAAGTCATAGCCGCTGCCCACGGCTGCAAAGCTTACGGCGTCGCCGGGCAGCCCGCCGAAGACCAGGCTGACGCGGCCGGCCACCTCGCGGCCATAGACCGGCACCTGGCCCTGATCGCCTGGCTGGCCATACAGCAGGCGCTGCTGCGGATCGCTTAGTACCGCGGTCGCATCCGCCCCCGCCCCGGCCAGGAGCCGCACCGCGCCGATCGCTTGGCCGTGCAGGTCCAGCAGGCGGCGGCCGATCAAGGCGCTGCGCTCGTTGCCATCCTGGGCGACGATATCCAAGAGGTGGGCGTAGGCGATCGGCGAGCTACTCGGCCCGGGCTGGGGACCGTAGTAATAGACAAACTCGTCGGCGCTGACCTCGCCCAGACGGCGCGGCACGACGCCGGGTAGCTGAGGGGCGGCCTGCAGGAAGTCGAGCGCGAAGCGGCTCTTAAACAGCTGCCGCACGGCCTGCGCCTCGCGACTGAGCGTCGAGATCGCCATGCCGATCGTCGCCTGTTCAGCGCTGGTCGGTGCTTGGATCTCGGGGCCACTTTTGCACGCGACCATCATCACCAGGCTCAGGGTCCAGGCTGCGGTGGGTCCCGGCACCCCTGTGCACCCAGGCCCGCGTACGCGCGTACTTTTTTGCATGCTGATCAGTGTTTCTCAGCCGGAGGCAGGCCGTCAATGCTGGGCTGGCTGGGGAGCGACCCGAGCCCACCCGGGCGACAGAAACTTGCCCTCTGCCAGAGGTCGGGTAGGAGAGTTCTCATGACCCCACGCATCTTTATTACCGGAGCGAGTCGCGGCATTGGTCTTGAGCTGGTGCGCCAGTACACGGCGGCCGGCGCCCAGGTCTTTGCCGCCGCGCGGCAGCCCCACCAAGGCGAGCTCCTGCATCTGGCCGAGAGCCATCCGCGCAACCTCTCGCTGCTGGCCTTCGATGTGACCAGCGATGAGCAGCTAGCTGCCGCCGTGGCGGCGGTGCGCACGCAGGTCGAGGCGCTCGACATCCTGATCAACAACGCCGGCATGAACCAGCGCGGCCTGAGCCTGGGCAGCTATACGCGCGCCGTGATGCTAGAGACGCTGCACACCAACGCCGTGGCGCCCGTGCTGATTGGCCAGGCCTTCCTCGGGCTCCTGCGTCGGGGGACGCGGCCGCGCCTGGTGCATCTGAGCTCGCAGGTCGGCTCGTTTACCTGGAATACCCACGGCCGCTCGCCGCTTTATGCCGCCAGCAAGGCTGCGCTGAACATGTACACGCGCTGCATTGCCCACGAGGCTCCCGATATCACGGCGGTCGCCGTGCATCCCGGCTGGGTGCAGACCGATATGGGCGGACCCAGCGCACCGCTGCCCGTGCCCGAGGCGGTACAGAAGCTGCGCGCGCTGATCGAGCGCCTGACGCCGGCGGAAAACGGCCACTTCCTAAACTACGACGGCCGCCCGCATCCCTGGTAGCCAGCCGCGCGGCTTCGGCCCCCCGACCCGGCCACAATTCGTTGACTTCCGGACCGCAGACCGGGTATCAACATCGTTCCGTTTCCTTCTGGCGGCCCCTGCCGACACGGCATCGCGCTCTGCCAAATGCTGGGAAGGAAGGAGGTGTGCGCTCACATGATCGGAAAACCACTCGAGGTCGAAGTCCGGGACAACCTGGAAAAGGCCATGAAGATCCTCAAGCAGAAGATGTCGAAGGAAGGCATCCTGCAAGAGGTCAAGCGCCGCCGCTTCTATGAGAAGCCCAGCGTCAAGCGCAAGCGCAAGATGCGCGAAGCACGCAAGCGCCGCCGTCGCGAGATGAAGCGTCGTGGCATGAACTCGGCTCGCTAGAGCCGGGCCGCCACGAGCCCTCGCTCCCCTTCCTTCCCTCCCCTCTCTTTCGCAACAATCCCCAGCAGTCCCAGCGCTCGTCGCCGAGCGGTGCTGTGCGCTTGCGGTCCCCGAACGCGCGGTCGGCGTACGATCGTGTGCCCACGGCTGCGCGGACGGCGGCACAATATGCGCATGAAGCCGCCGCATCCGCCGCTACAGCCCGCCTCTCTGCTGCTCTCGCCGATGTCAGGAGGCAGTGCCCCGTCGGGAGGGGACGGGCCTGCAGCACCCTTGCCCAACGTGCCGCCGCTTTATCAGAGCGTTGGCTATGAGCTTACGGATCTGGCCGCGCTGCAGCTGGCGGTCGACGGGGGGCGACATCTGTATGTCCGGCATGGCGCACCCAATGAAGAGGCGGTGGCGGCGCTCTTGTCGCAGCTGGAAGCGCGCGGCGGCCCCCCTGAGCTGCAGGTCGAAGCGACGCTGCTGTCGTCTGGCATGGCGGCGATCGAGGCGGCGGTGATGGCGGTGCTTGACGATCGCCGCGTACACAGCCGCAATCAGCCACCGCTTGTGGTCATGGCCTCGCCGATCTATAGCGCCAGCCGCTCGCTGCTCTGCGCGCTGGCCAACCGCGGCCTGCTGACGCTGCACGAGCTGGAAGTCCCGGATACCGCCGCCGTCGCGGCCATCTGCCAGCGCGAGCCAGTTGCGCTGATCTTCTGCGAGGTGCTGACCAATCCCCGTCTGCGCGTGCCCGATCTGCCCGCCCTGGGCCAGCTGGCCAGTCAGTACGGATCGACGCTGCTCGTCGACTCGACGCTGGCGACGCCGCTCCTATGTCGGCCGCTGGTGTTGGGCGCCCACCTGGTGGTCCACTCGGCGACCAAGTTCCTCGGCGGCCACGGCGATCTCTGCGCCGGTGTCGTGGCTGGGCGGCCTGAGCTGATTGCTCGGGTGCGGGCCCACCGTCAGCTGCATGGCAGCGTCCTTGATCCCTTCGCCGCCTGGCTGCTGCAGCGCAGCCTGCGCACGCTCGATGTTCGGCTGAGCCGACAGATCGAAAATGCCGCCTCATTGGCCCATTTCCTGTCGGAGCAGGCGGGGGCCTTGGGCATCCGCGAGGTCATCTACCCAGGGCTGCCCAGCCATCCCGACCATGCTCTGGCGTCGCGCCTCCTCGACCGCCCGGGCGCCATGCTGGCCTTCACGCTCAAGACACCAGAGGCCGCCCGGCGGGCCTTCGAGCGTGTGCGCCTGCTGCGTCGGGTCGCCTCGCTGGGCGATGTCGAGTCGCTGATCATGTATCCCGCCGCAACCTGGCGTCGCACGCTGTCGGAAAAAGAGCTGGCGCGCTTCGGCATCGCCCCTGGCTTGCTGCGGATTTCCGTCGGGCTAGAAGACATTGCCGACCTGCGTGCTGACCTCCTCTTCGCGCTGCAGGCCGACTAGGCTGCAGCCCCGGCGATGGTCGCAGCCGGCGTGAAAACTCCCTCTGTTCGTCAGGCAGCCTTCGGCGCTATGATGGACCAGGCTCTTTCTTGTCTATCCAGACAGCCCACTAGAGGAGATTTCGCGATGACGTCGCGCCGAGGCTTGTTTCACTGCGTTAGCTCTGCCCTCCTGGCTTTTGGCCTGTTCGCCTGCAGCAACCCCACGGGGCTGGAGCTGATCCCGGCTGCCACCAAGAGCTGTTCCGACGAGCCAACGTCTTCGCAGACGGCGGCCAGCGCCTCCATGCTGCCCGGCCGCATCTGCGGCTCCTGCCATCGCGCCGGTGGCCAGGCCGCTAACTCACCATGGACCGTCTCGGGCACGGTCTACGACACCAAAGACGGCCCCTGCAACAGCGGCGGCGTGGCTGGTGTTACCGTTGAGATCACCTATGCCCAAGACGATCCCAAGGGGCAGTACCTCGTCGATGAGGTGCAGCCGGGCGGCCTGCTCAAGACCAACGAGTCGGGCAACTTCTACTCCGCTGCTCGCTTTGTCTCGCCGATGAAGGTCCGCATCTACAGCGGCACGCCACAGAACCCCGGCAAGCAGGCGCAGATGAACAAGTTCGTCGGCGTCGATGCCAGTGGCACGGCCATCACCGTCGACTGCAACGCCTGCCACTATCCAGGCAGCCCGGATCTTCCCGGCACCGATTACGGTCGCATCTTCCTGCAGTAGCCCGCCCGCGCATCGCTCTCCTCGCTGCTCAGAATTTTCTTTGACACCTCGCGCGCAAGCGTGGTAGGTAGCCTTTCCTCCGGCGGGTGCATAGCTCAGTTGGTTAGAGCGCAGCCCTGATAAGGCTGAGGTCCCTGGTTCGAATCCAGGTGCACCCACTCTGAATCTTGTCCGGCCGTAGCCGGACGGGGACCGCGGTGACCCGCGGAGCTTGCTGGCAGGGACTTGGATGCCAGTACAGCGCGAGCCAGTGCCTCCGGCTATGCCTTGAGCGCGCCTCTGCCAGAGCACTACGCTCCTGCCATTCTCGGCTGTTCGGGTCAACAGGTGGGGGGGATTTCCCCACCCGACGCAGCCGACGAAACAACCCCTCTCTCTCTCGGCGCCCGCCCCGCCTCGCCGCTCAGCCTGACGGCCTTCCGCAAAAGCCGGGCCGCACCCGGGGCCGATCAACTCGGTGCGAAGGTTGCATAGCCTGCCAGTTCATGGAGCCCTCGATGTCTCGCCCCACTCGCCGCAAGGTCGCGCTTTTTGCCGACGGCGGATTCCTTGCCCACGCCACCCGCGTTCTAGAGGTCGGACGTGCGCTACACCGCCTTGGCTATGAGGTCGTCTTCTGCTCAACCGGTCCGTATACCCGGCTGATGCGCGAGGCCGGCTTCGCTGTGCATCCGGTCTACACCGAGGATCGGGAGGTGACGCTGGGCCTGGCCCGTCGGGCCGGCATGGTCAACCTGGCCTGGTGGCGCGACTGCGCCGAGAAGTCGGTCGAGTCGGACATGGCGGCGATGCGCGAGCTGAAGCCCGATGTGGTGGTCGGCGATATGCGGCTGTCGCTCTCGACCAGCGCGGCCGCGCTCAAGGTCCCCTGCGTCGGTCTGACCAACGGTGCCTGGACCAGCCGCTTCGCTGAGCGCATCCACGTACCCGAAGGCCACATCACCGAGCGCATCTTTGGCAACACGATCGCGGATGCACTGTTCCCGCATCTAAAAAAGCTGATTGTTCGCCACTGGGCCCGCGGCTTTGATCGGGTGCGCCGCCGGTTTGGCCTGCCGCCGCTGGCCACCATGTATGAGCTCGTCGAGGGCAACGTCACCTTGCTCGCCGACCTGCCAGAGTACTTTCCTATCGCCGAGAGCAGCGCGGCTGATTTTCGCTACATCGGCCCGATCCGGTTTCGCGCTGCTTTGCCGCGACCGATCTGGCTGCCGCGCCTGGACCGCAGTCGACCGACGCTGTACTTCACGATGGGCAGCACCGGCGACACCCAGTTCTTCAGCGAAGCCGCCAAGGTCTTTGGCGGTACGGCCTATCAGGTGCTGATCACCACCGCCGGCCTCCCCGTCGAGCTGTATCGCAAGTACGATAACGTCTTTATCGAGGAGCTTGCCGATGGCGACTCGCTGATGGGGGTGTCCCATGTCGCCATCACCCATGGCGGTAACGGCACTGTCTATCAAGCCCTCAGCAGCGGCGTGCCGGTGCTGGGTATCCCGACGCTGTTCGATCAAGAAGTCAACCTGCAGCGGGTCGAGTCGCTAGGGGCTGGCCTGCGCATGGCCCGCCGCGACTACTGTGCCGAGCGCCTGCGCGCGGCGATCGAGAACATCCTTACCGACAAGCGCTTCGGCCAGTCGGCGCGTCGGCTGAGCCAGCGGATCGGTGAGTACGATGCGCCGCGCGCGGCGGCTCTGCATATCGATCACTTCGTGCAGACCGGCGATCCGTTGTCGCTGCCCAAGCTGCCACCTGGGGTGGCTCCGAGCGCGGGAGCCGGCCTGGGGAGCTCGGGTCTCGATGGAGACGAAGCCGATTCGGCCCCGGCGCAGCGGCGGCTCTTCGGATAGCGCCATGGCTCAGCCCGATCCAGCTTCTGCCTCCTTGCCGTCTGCAGCTGCCGAAGCGGCGGCGAACACCGAACGTCCGGCGAGCCGAGCCGAGTCTTCTGCCAGCCAGCTCTTGCCGCTCTCGCTGACCGATCAGGTCACCACCCTGCCGCACGGTGAGCGCTGGTTTCTCGACGGTTTTTCCGTCATCCCGGCCCCCCGCGGCATCGTCACTCGGCTGTGCGAAGCCTCGCGCATCAAAGAGACCTTGCAGCTCTTGCGCAAGCGCGGCTTGCCGGCCACCTATACCCAGATTTTTGTCCGCGCGGTTGCACTCGGTCTGCGCCGTGTGCCGGAGGCGCATACCTTGGTCTGTGGCTATCGCCGCTTGCAGCCAGGCACCGTCGATATCGGCCTGTCGGTGGCCGGCCGCACCAACTACGCTCCGGTGCTGGTCATTCCGCGCGCCGACGAGCTGACGCTGCCTGAGCTGTCGGCGTTTCTGCACCAGCAGGTGCCAGCCACCCGCGAAAAAGAGGTCCGCGATCTCGAAGGCATGATGCGTACTGGCTGGGTCATCCCCTTTGGTCCAGTGCGGCGCTTCATCATGCGGCTCCTGCAGCGCTCATTCTGGTTTCGCCGCAAGCTGGTTGGGACCTTTCAGATCACCTGCATGCCGCAGATCGATCAGGTCTATGCCCTGACCATGTACAGCAG
>CAZVMD010000269.1:0-10363 GCA_964628555.1 uncultured Myxococcales bacterium
TCGGTGCAGTAGTGCGTCGAGCGCGAGTCGGTGGGGTTGGTGGTAAAGCCGATCTGGTTGTTGATGATGATGTGGATGGTGCCGCCGGTGCGGTAGCCTTCCAGACCCGACAGGTTCAGCGTCTCGGCCACCAGGCCCTGGCCGGCGAAGGCGGCATCGCCGTGGATGAGGACGCCCAGGACGCGCTGGCGCCCCACGTCGCCATGCCGACGCTGCTTGGCGCGCACGCGACCGACGACGACGGGATCCACGGCTTCGAGGTGGCTGGGATTGAAGGCCAGGGAGAGGTGCAGCTTGTGTCCGCTCTGCGAGCGCACATCCGTCGAGTAGCCCATGTGGTACTTGACGTCGCTGGAGCCCATCACCGACAGCGGATCGAGGTCGTCGAACTCGGCAAAGATCTGCCGCGGGCTCTTGCCCATCAGGTTGGCGAGGACGTTGAGGCGGCCGCGATGGGCCATGCCGAGGACGATCTCTTCCACCCCGGCCTCGCCGGCAAACTCGACGAGGAAGTCGAGCAGCGGGATCAGCGCCTTGCCGCCTTCGAGCGAAAAGCGCTTGGCCCCGACGTACTTGGTGTGCAGGAACTGCTCCAGCACCTCCGCTTCGATCAGGCGATCGAGGATGCGGAGCTGTGCTGCTCGGTTATCGACAAAGGGGTTCTCTAGCGGCTCCAGCCGCTCCTGCAGAAAGCGGCGGCGCGCCGGGTCGGTGATGTGCGCCATCTCGACGCCGACCAGCTGGCCATAGGCCCGCTGCAGCCGCGCGTGGAGCTCGCCGACATTCGGCTGCTCACCGGCCCGAGTGCCAAACCACAGGCCGGCTGGCGCTGGTCGCTCCAAGTCCTGCGGTGACAGGCCATGGTTTTCGGGCAGCAGATCGGGGTGTCCCGCCGGCGGCACCAGGCCCAGGGGATCCAGCTGCACTGACAGGTGACCGTGGCAGCGATAGGCCTCGATGAGCGAGCGGACCGCGAAGGCCAGCTCTGGCGTCGTCGTCGGGCCAGCCTCGGCCAGCCCGCCGCCTGCGGGCCCTGGTCGGCGGGCCTGAGACGGAGCATTGGCCGGGGGCGCGGCCCCGCGTAGCAGCGCCGCTAGCGCCGGATCGACGCTCTTGGGATCGGCGGCATAGCGGGCTTCAAGTTCTTCGATGTAACGCAGATTGGCGCCGAGAGCGGCGACCAGGGACCAGTCAGCAGGTTCGAGGCTCATGGGTTTCTATGGGGTCGCTGACGACAGCGATCGAATGCAGCATAAACCTTGTGCGCTTCCGGGGGAACCCCTCGCGACAGAGCGATCAGGGCGAAGCTCGCAGGGCCGGACAGCTAGACGGAGGCAGAGCTAGCGCGGACCACCGGGTGGGCTGCGGCCGGGGCGGCTGGGAGCGAAAAAGGCGGTGATTACAGCTACTTGGCGGCCGCGGGCGGCGGGCTGGCGGCGCGCTCGATGATGTCGAGGGCCAGGCGGCGACGGGGCTCGCGCTCGGCGAGCTCCCCGTCGGCGATGACGTGATAGCCACGCAGCCACGGCAGGTAGTCCAGCTGCAGCTCTCCCGAGGGGCGGATAAACACGGCGTAGAGATCGGCTTGTTGGGCCAGTTCCTGAATCAAGCGCGTCGGCACGTGGCACTCGCCATGTGTGACGATGTACAGCGTCTCGCGGCCGGCCGCTGCGGGGAGGCTACGACCCGGGGCGGCAGACGGGCGGCGCTGCTCGCGCAGCAGATCGGAAAAGACGCGCTGGTAGTTGCGGCCGCGGGCCGAGCGGAAGCTCAGAAGCGTGAGCAGCGCCCCCGTCTCGTTGCCGAGGAGTATTGGCAGCGGCTCAGCGAGGCGGCCGTCGAAGAAGCGCAGGCTCACCGGGCGGCGCTGACGCAGGCGCTGCCCCAAGGCCCAGGCCAGGCCGCGAGCGAAGATCTGCCGCAGCCCCCGCATCGAGGCCGACGCATCGACGAGGATCTGCGCGGCTCCGGGGCGGTCTTCCGGCGGCCGCTCGCGGCCATAGTACAGCGCCTCTCCGTCGGAAAGCCGGTGCAGAAAGAGCGTGTCTTCGAAGACCAGCTCGCTCCCCAGCAGCGAGTCAAGCGAGCCGCGTCGCTCGATGGATGCGTGGCCGCCGACGGGATACAGCTGCCGCTGCTCGCTGCGACGGGGCTCAAAGACGGCCGGCAGCAGATCCTGCGAGAAGCGGACGATCTCCCGCACGTCGGTGGCATCGTCGGCAAGAACGCCGAGCAGATCCGGGATGGCGAGCGCCGCGCTCTCTGAGATCGTCTGCAGGCTATGCGAGGCCGAGCGCGGTCGGTCCTTGACCAGGAGGCGCAGGGTGTTGGCATCAATCAGCGCCAGCTGAGTCAGCAGACTTAGGCGCTGCTCGACGAGAAATGCCGCAAAGACGGCAGCCGCTTGCAGCCGTGACTCGGCTCCACTCTCGGTGGCCAGGCCGGCGTACTGCCTCGGCAGCGGGTGGGACGCGGCGTCCGGCGACAGCTCAATGGCAGGAGGGGCCGGCCCGCGGCCGCGATAGCGACGGCAGAGCGGGGCCAACAGGTGCGCAAGGAGGACGACGAGAAGGTCCTCACGCTCGCCCAGGCCGGTCTCGCTGAGCGGGGTGGCGCTCGCCAAGAGCTCGCGACAGAGCGCTTGGTACGGGCCGGCCGTAGCCCCGGCGGCGGAGCGCAAGAGCGCCTCGGGACCTCGCTCGGCAGCCGGCAGGGCCAGGGACCAGCCCAGGTCATGGGTGACGAAGAGCGGCACCGCAATCCCCAGCTGCAGCAGGCGGTTGTGCCACGCCGCCGCCGTCGCGGCGGGCGCCGGTCGAGCAGGGGCCAAGCCAGACAGGGCCAGCGAAGTGCGGTGATAAAGCGCGGGATCGAGGCGGGGAGGGGGCGGCGAGGGAGACGAGGCCAAGTTGGCAGGGAAAGGGCTTACTTCTTGCCCTTGCTGTCGCCCTTTTTGGCTTCGTCCGGCACCAGGCCTTCGGGCAGATCGACCTCCGTCGAGACCTTGTACGGCTCCATCTTCGGGGGCTTGGGCGGGGCGGGGGGCTTGTCGCCGCCTTCACCCTTGGCCGCGTCACCCTTGGCCGGGTCACCCTTGCCGGCCTCTCCCTTGTCGGGCTTGCCAGGGGTTGCGCTCTTGGCTCCGTCTTTGCCGCCGACCGACACCGCCGCTCCCGGGGCCAGGCCCGAGACGTTGATATCGACCTTGACCGTCGGAGGCTCCTTCTTCTTGGCCGGTGGCTCGGTCTCCCAGACCAGGCCCAGCGCGACGAGCACCGTGTGGCCCGGGCTGGAGTCGGTCAGGCCATAGCCATAGGCCGCGGTGAAGAAGGTCTTGTTGGCCTTGGCGCGGCGCAGGCCAACGGTCCAAAACAGCGGGCTGTTGGTGGCGAGCTCACTGCCCACCGAGAACGAGCCGATGAGCTCGGTCGTGATGTAAAGCCCGTTGTCCGGCGACAGAGCCCCGGAGGCACCGACGCCCCACATGATGTGGTTGCCGAGACCCAGGACCCGCTGCTCGCAGACTGGCGTGTTGCTGGTCGTCATGTTCATGCCGGTGCCGGGCATGGTCGTGCCCATCATCGGCATCATCATCATCTGCTGGTTCTGGCGCTCGATGAGCGCCAGCTCGTCCGCTGTGCAGGGGCGGGTGGTGCCGGCAATGATCGCGCCGATGTTGCCCGCGATATGCAGCCGCTTGCTGAGCAGCTTGGGCATATCGATGATGATGCGCGGATAGCCGCTGATGTTGCCGGCCCCGAACGCCGAGCCCGAGGTGGCGGTCTGGAAGCCGAGGCCCAGCGAGAAGGCGACCTGGGGACCGGCATCCGGCAGGTGCATGTTGATCTTGCCGAGCAGTCGCAGGTCGCCGATGGCCGCTTTGCTGAGCTGAAGCCCGCCGCCGTCCTGATACAGGACGAAGGGCATGGCCGCGCCAAGCTCGACCCAGCCGGCGATCGAGACGAGCGCCGCGGCGTGCAGGGTGAAGCGGTTCTGAATGAGCTGATCTGCCGCATCCCGACCGAGGGGATCGCGACCATAGATACCGGTACCGCGAATGTGCAGACCGAAGTCGCCGATGGGGCTGTGTTCAACGAAGAAGCCGTCTTTCCAGCTGTTGGCTGGGAAGATCGGCAGAGAGCGACGTGCGTCAATGACCACCGGACCGCTGCCTGTGGGCTGCGCGGCCGGGGTGGCTGGCATCGGGTCGGCGGCGACCGCCACCCCGGACCAGGCCGCCATCGCGACCACGCCGCAGGTCAGAGCCCGCGACCACTGGGCCCCCGAAAAGTAGTTTGGTATCCGAGAATTACACGTCGCCATTCAGCAAACGCCTCCGCACGTATGAGGGTAAGGGTTCGTGGGGATCTCCGTCAATAAGTCTCGCAGAGCTTGAGGTCAGCTGGCCCCGGGGAGCGGACCCCTAAGCCCGGCCGGGCGTTCGCAGGAGCAGAGCGTGGTCGGAGAACTGCGGGGATTGCTTCTATCTATCAGCCGAGTACGATCCATTTCCGTCCTCGTCTTTACGTCCCCCGCCATCCACTATCGGGGACCTTGCAGGAGAACAGCGTGCCCGACAGCCGTGCCGACTACGGTGAGTATGCCGCGTTGCAGTGGACGCGCACGCAGCTCTGTCGTCAGCTGCGTGCGCTTTTGCCCCGCCAGCTGCCCGACTTGGCCCCGATTCGCGTCGGTACCGACGTTACGTTTTATTACGATCCGGGCGATCGGCTGGGGCGCGTGACGCCGGATATTTATGTCTTGCCTGGTCTGGGCTACGAGGAACAGCTGCGCTCGTTTCGCGTCTATGAGCGCGGGCTGCAGCCGGCGCTGGTCGTGCATCTGGTCGATACGGCACTGTCTGCCGAGGATGGCCTGCTGATGCACTTTCTGCGGCTCGGAGTGCGCGACGTCGTGCTGTACGACCCGCTGTGGTGGGTGTGGCCGGGGCCGGGGGGGCTGCGGGGGCGCCGGCTGCTCACTCATTACCGCCGCACGACCGTCGCTGGCAGCGACCTCCTGCAGCTGCAGCCCCAGGAACACCCCGGCCGCCTGTATCTACCGCAGTACCGCCTATGGCTTGTGCATCGCGGGGGAGCCGAGCTGCGCGCCTACGGCGATCACCACGCTCCCGATGAGCGCGGCACCCCCTGTGAGCTCGACTGTCAGCTCCTCGCCGAGGAGCGCCCGTCCCCGGCCTAGGCTCGCGACGGCAAGGACTTGTTATGCCCAGAGCGTCTCGACCTCCCCTGCGGCCCTCGACTGCGATCTCGCGCGAGGGGCGATCCCCAGCCGGACCCTCACGGGCGGCCGCCGTACCCAAGCTGCCGCGCTTCGCCGATCCCGCCGAGCGGACGATCTCCGAGGTGGCGGAGCAGACCGGCGTCCCGATCGCGACGATCAAGTACTACATCCGCGAGAAGCTGCTGCCGCGGCCACGGGTGGCGGGCCGCACCGTGGGGCGCTACGACGCCGCCTTCGTGCAGCGGCTGGAGCTTGTGCGCGAGCTGCGCAGTCGCTTTCGTCTCTCGCTGCGCGAGATCGGCACGCTTCTTTCGGAGGCTGGACCGGGCACGACGCTGACTGAGATCGAGCTGCGCCTGCTTAACCGCGAGCGCATCGACGGTGCCATCGATCCCACCCACGCTCAGCCTCCGGTGCCGGCGAGTCGGCTCGTCGAGCGCAGCGGTCTGCCGCCTGAAGACATCGCCGAGCTGATCAAGTGCGGCCTCCTGACCCCGATCAAGGTCGATGGCGCCTTCGTCTATGCCGAGCGCGATGCCCGGATCGCCGATGTCGTCGGAGCGCTGCGCAGCTCGGGCTTCAATCAGCGGCTGGGCTTTGCCATCTCGGATCTGCGTCGCTATGTCGAAGCGCTGCGCACGCTGGTGGTGCGCGAGGTCGAGCAGTTTGACGACCCGGCGCTGTCCGAGCTACCGCGTGACGAGATGCTCAACCTGATCGGCCAGGGTGTGGCACACATCGATGTGCTGCTCTCGCTGTTGCACAAGAAGCTGCTCTTGGCAGCGGTGCACGATCGCTTGGACGCCGCTGCGCAGCTTCGCGCCACGCCTCTGCCCCCTGCTGAATCGCCGCGGCGCAGCAAGGGCCGCGCCTAGCTGCGACGGCCGCTTCAGCCCCGCAGCTAGGGCACGGCCAGCAGGCTGGCCTGCGTGGTCTCAAAAGCCGCCAGCTTGCGCTCGAACTTCCACTGCTGCATCGCCCGCTGGCTGCCCGATAGAAAGGCCTGACAGGCCGGGCTCGGCGGGCTGGGGGCGGTCAGATCGGCGCTGCTACAGGCGGCCACCGGCGTGAAGCTGCGCGGGTTTTCCCACAGGCTGGCGCCGGCCAGGAAGCTCTTTTCCAGGCCAGTGCGGGCGATGGTCTTGAGCTGGCGATAGTCGAGCCGCTGCACCGCGGCAGCCCGCAGATACTCGGCGCTCAGATCGGTTCGCAGGATGCCCTCATCGTCGGTGGCCAGGGTCACCGGCACTCCCGCCGCCAGGTACGCCGCCAGGGGGTGGGCCTCACTCTCGGTCCCCAGGATGGCCTGGTTCGAGGTCAGACAGACCTCGACCGCGACCCCGCTCTGGGCCATCTGGCGCAGCAGGCTCGGGCTGCCGGTCTCGCTAGGGACCGCGGGTCCGGCGTCGGTCTCCGCATCGCTGCCATCGGCGTCTTCTTCCGACAAGACATCGACGGCGTGGCCAATCCGCTCGGCGCCGGCTAGCTGCACGGCGCGGCGGATGTGCGAGCGCAGATGGGCCTGACCTGCCTCGCCGGCCGGCAAGACCTCGGGCACAAGCTCTCCGGCGTGCAGCGCGATGTGGACCGGCTGCCGACCCACCTGGCCGCGATTCCAACGGCTCAGGAAGCCAAGGGCGCGCATCTCGTCTTCGTAGTGAGCCAGCGACAGCGTGTGCTCTTCCGGCGCGACTAGGTTGACCCCCACCACCCGCGGATCGGCTTGCGCTAGCTCGAAGGCATAGACCCACTGACCGAATACGTGCTCGCGCGACTGGGTCCGTACGCCGTGGATCAGATAGCGGACGCTGACCTCGCAGGCCGGCTCGGGATGGGGTGAATCACAGCGCCAGCGGGCCCGCAGCTCGCTGCCGATCTTGCTGATCTCTTCGAGGCTGCGCTGGATGGCTGGGCGGAATTCTGGCGCCTGCATCAGCGTCTCTCGCGCTCCGGCCAGATAGGCTTCGGACCAGTCGGCCCCCTTGTCCATCAGCTGATCGGCGATGCGGCCAATCACCGAGCCCTGGAAGCCGACGATGATCTCAACATGCACCACGCCCTGGGCCGCGGCGCGCCGCACGACCTCGTCGACCATGTCGTTTACGTGGTTGTTGGCGACGGCAGAGAACTTGCCAAAGGCGTCAAAAAAGCGCTGGTGTCGCTCGCGCACCGGCGCCGTCCTATCGGTCAGTGACCACGTCGAGACCAGCGTCTGATACAGCGGGCTGCCGGGGAAGGCGGCCGACAGCGGCACAGTGTCCAGCGTGCATGGTGGCAACAGCACAGTGGCATCGCCAGGGCGAACGCACATACCGTCTTTCTGGCCCCAGCGAATCAGGTTTTCGGTGCTCGCCGCACCGGATAAGTGAGTATGCAGATCTGCGCCCTTGGGCATCGCGCGTAGAAATGCGGATAAGGCCGCAGTGCTCGCCCGCGCTCGCTCAAAGACGCGGGCGGTAGCGGACTCGCGGCGACGGGCCAGATCTTGCCAGCTGCCGAATGGCCCATGGAGCGCTGCATTGGCCGTGCCCTGCAGCGAGCCCAAGAGCTCACCGTCGGCGCTGCAGCCCATGACCGCCACCGCGGAGACGGCCGGCAGCAGGACCGAGAGAAAGGCAGGAATGTGAATCGCTAAGCGATTCATGGATAGGCTCCTTCGTAACGTGTTCCAACGGCTAAGCGAGGAAAAACAGGAAAAGTAGGTTTCCTGTGGCGGTTGCGTTCACTAATTGAGAAGTTTCCGACTCATCATTAATTGGCAGCAAAAAAAGAATCAACGCCCAGAAATCAAGAATCACACCGAGCGGCCGCCGTTTTTTGCTCGCTTAGCTACACTGGACGGCTGTGAGTATTGCTACCCGAGTCACGCTGCTGACGGTGCTCTTGGTCGTCGCAACGCTGGGCCTGTACGGCTTCTTCAGCCTGCGGGCCCGGCGGGCCGAGCTCTCGCTGGCGCATGAGCAGAGCACACAGCTGTTTGCCTCGGCGCTGGCTGTCTCGCTGCAGGCCGCGCTGCAGGATGGCCTGTTCGAAGACCTGCCCGGCCTGATTCGTCGTCTGCAGGGGGCCGAGCGCGATACCGAGGTCGTCTATCTAGATCTGATCCAACCCCAGGAGAGCGCGGCGTATGGCACCGAGCGCAGTCGGCAGCAAGCCACCGCCGGCCAGGCCGCCCCACCCGACCCGGCCCGGGCTGACAGCAAGCAGGAGGCTCCGCCGCCCAGTCCGCCGCCCGCCGATCCCAGCCGCCCCGAGCGCCTGCGTCGCGTCGTCGAGATCACCGGCCAGTCCTACGGCGAGCACATCGTCATTGGCGGGCGGCCGGTCTACGCCTACATGTTTCCGCTGCGCGGCAGCCAGCATCGCATCGTCGCGGCGGTTGATATCCTGCGCCCCGAGGTCGAGGTCGACCGGGCCTACGATCGCGCCGTCCGCGATGCCTTTTTGACCCTCGGCTCGCTGTCGCTGTTCCTGGTCTTGTTGCTCAGCCTGACGGTGCGTCAGGAGATGACGCGACCACTCCTGCGCTTGGTCACCGGCGTCGACGAGGTCTCGCGCGGGGACTATACCGGCGCCATCCTGCGCGAGCGCAACGACGAGGTCGGCCTGCTCGCCGATCGCTTCAACGAGATGACGCGCTCGCTGCGCCAGGCCCGCGAAGAGATCCTGGCCGGCGTCGATGCCAAGCTGCAGCTAGAGCAGCGTCTGCGTCACTCGGACAAGCTGGCGACCATCGGTCAGCTGGCGGCTGGCATCGCCCATGAGGTCGGCACGCCGCTCAACGTCATCGGTGGGCGGGCGCGGGTCATGGCGCGACGGGCCGATGATCCTCAGGCGGTGACCAAGAACGCCGAGATCATCGCCACCCAGGCCGAGCGCATCACCAAGATCATCCAGCAGCTTCTCGACTATGCGCGGCGCAAGGCGCCGGCCCGCGGTCCGGTGGATCTGCGTGCCGTCTGCGCCTCGACCCTCGACTTTCTTGAACATCAGCTGCAGACCCACGCAGTTGCCGCTGCGGTCCAGCCGTACGCTGTGCAGGCTGGCCCGGTTGCCGCGGCCGACGCTGCGGGGGCGCGGGGCGAAGACTCGGCGGCCGAGGGCGGCGCTGGCCCGGCTCTGCCCGTCGTGCTCGGGGACGCCGATCAGCTGCAGCAGGTCTGTCTAAACCTGTGCATGAACGCCATCCAGGCCATGCCCGAGGGCGGGCGACTGCAGCTACAGCTACAGGGCCTGGTGCGCAAGCGACCCGGGCTCGATCGCGCCTCGCCCGGCGCCTACGTCATGCTGGCGGTCGAGGACACCGGCGTCGGCATCGACGAAGAGCACATCGGCCGCATCTTTGAGCCCTTCTATTCGACGAAGAACGCCGACTCGGATCCCGATCGCAGCGGTGGCAGTGGCTTGGGCCTCTCGGTGTCGGCTGGCATCGTCAAAGATCACGACGGCTGGATCGAGTGCGAGCGCCGTGCCCCGAGCCTGGGTGGTGGCACCGTCTTTCGCGTCTATCTGCCGGCCATCGAGTCGGAGGTTGGCGAGCCCATGGACGGGGCGGTGCTTAGTACGGCCACGCCGAAAAATCCCGCCAAGTCTGCCGCCAAAGCGGCGATATGATGGGGCTCGATTTTCTCCATGGCGCAGCCGCCGAAAAACACCAGCAAGCTTCCCACCGTAGCGCCGACGCCGGCCGGCCGTGGACGGGCAAGTCCGCCTCCGCCCCCAGGTGACAGCCGCGGCGACGCCACCAAGCTCGCCCGCAGCCGCTACACCCTGCTCGTCGTCGAGGACGATGCCGCCATGCGCGAGCTGCTGCAGGACACGCTCAGCGAAGAGGGCTTTGTCGTCGAGACGGCGGGCGGTGGCCGAGCCGGCATCGAGCGCGTGCGGCGCGGCGGCATCGATCTGGTGGTCACCGATGTGCGTATGCCCGATCTCGACGGCCTGGACATGCTGCGCGAGATCACCGGCAGCGGCCGCGGCACAGGCGAGAGCTTTACCCCGCCGCACGTCATCGTCATCACCGCCTTTGGCTCGATCGACACCGCGATCAAGGCGGTGCGCCTCGGCGCCCACGACTACATCACCAAGCCCTTCAACATGGAGGTGCTGATCCTCGCCG
>CAZVMD010000270.1:0-10304 GCA_964628555.1 uncultured Myxococcales bacterium
GCCGCCGCCGCCGCCGAAGCCGCCGCCGCCCGCTAGGTTGGCGGCGCCGCCATTGCCCCCGTTGCCGCCAAAGCCAGCGCCGCCGCCGCCGCCGTTGGCGCCGAAGATGCTGAAGCCGCGGCCGCCATCGCTGCCGTCGATGGAGCCCAAGCCGCGGTTGCCGCCCCCGAGCCCGCCGGGGCCCATGGTGCCGTTCTCGGTGCCCGCCGCGGTTCCGCCGGCCCCGGTCAGCTTACCGCCTTCCGTACCCATCGGGCCGGAGCCGCCATCGCCGGTCGCCATCCCCGAGCTCTGCATGCCGCCGCCGCCCTGGCCGCCCCGACCGCCGTCGCCGTACATGCCACCGCCGCTGCCGTCGGCCCCGAGAAACTCGCAGCTACCGCCCTGCGCTGTGTTGCCGGTCAGCGTGGCCCCGCGCAGCGTGACATTGCCCTGGGCAAAGATGGCCCCGCCCGCCCCCATGCCGCCGCCGGCATCACCGTCGGTGTCGCCACCTTTGGAAAGGCCGTTGCGCAGCAGCACATTCTGCAGCGTCAGCGCGCCGACGCCGGCCAGCGCACCGCCGGTCGTGGTGGGCGCACCGTTGACGTAAAACAGCCGGAAGCGTGGCGTCGCCGCGACGCTAGAGCGCTCGATGATCGACTTGCCCTGGCCGCTGATCGTGATGTCGCTGGTGATCGGCGGCAGGCCGTTGGGGCCGTACCAGAAGTTGTCCTGCGCCGTCAGCGTATAGGTGCAGTTGTTGGCCAGCGTGATGGTGTGCGGGCCCGGGCCGGCCGCATTGGCGGCCTTGATCGCGTTGACTAGCTCGGTCACGGCCGCGGCGGGTGTCGCGCAGGCGGTCAGGGTCTGGTTGAGGCCCTGCGTTCGACTGGCCATCGGGGTCTCCATCGGGGCTTCACCGCCGGGGCCGTAGCCGCAGTACAGACCCACCGAGCTCCCCAAGGAAAGCAGAGTCAGCAGCCGGCGAGCTACGCCGCGGCGTGGCTGCGCGGTCGGAATGCGCTGTGATCGTCTCATCACTGTTCCTCCTTCTGATCCATCATCGCATCAACTGCTGGCGCTGAGCTCTCGTCGCCGAGGTGGCGGTATGGATCTGTCGCCGGCGTGCGTAGCGGGCCTGTGTGGCCGGCGGCTGCGCAGGGGGGGGCGGCTGCGGCAGAGTGGGCGAAGAAGCTGCCGTATCGTCAGCCTGCGGGCTTGCTTGGCGCTGCGTCCAGAGGAGAGTCGGGCGCTCAGCCGGGCGGTGGCGCGGCTTGGCGTCCGCGCAGCAGGTAGGCCTCGACGGTGCCCTTGCCTTTGAGCGTGACCGGTCCGCGCGCTTCGACCAGCCAGGTTGAATTCAGCGCGTTTTTGGTCGCGGCACTGAGCTGAATCTCGCCGGGCAGGCCGTGCGACTCCAAGCGGGCTGCCGTGTTGACGGTATCGCCCCACAGGTCGTACGCGAACTTGCGGCGCCCAATCACGCCCGCGACCACGGGCCCGCTGTGGAGGCCAATGCGAATCGCCAGCGGGACACTGCGCGCCTGGGCAATGGACTGCGTAATTTCTTGCAGAGTTAGCGCCAGCTCGGCCATGGCGGCTGCGTGATCGGGACGCGGCCGCGGCACCCCGGCAGCTGCCATATATGCATCGCCAATCGTCTTGATTTTTTCTAAGCCCATCCGACCGACGACGCTATCGAATCGTGAAAAGATCTCGTCCAATAAGTTAATCAATTCTTGCGGCGGTAGCTTCTCGGCAAGAGGTGTAAAACCGACGATATCGGCGAATAGGACGGTAACCTGCGCAACGTGGTCAGCCACGACCTCGGCGTTGCGCAGTCGGGTGGCAATTTCCTTGGGCAGTGTGTTGTACAGCAGCTCTTCGGTGCGGGCATGCGCCTGTCGCAGCGCTGCCTGCGCGCGGTCGACGTCGCGGGTCAGGCGCCAGGGGGCGAAGGCGGCCATGGCGAAGATGCCCACCAGATTCCCCAAGAACAGCCAGCGCGACACCGTCGGCGAGATATGCAATGTCCCACTAGGATTATCATGTTCTAGGAAATATAAAGCAATGAATGCAACCATGGTATAGGCAACTGATATTACGCTAAACCAAGAAAGGCGATCGGGAACAAAGAAATAGATAGCCACTATTCCTAGTAGCCAATACTGATAGCCAACATCCCAGCCAAGATAATGCACGCACAGGCTCTGATGCACGATTAGCTCGATCGCCGCCATCGTCAGAGGGATAGCTAGCCAGCCGCGGCGTGAGAGCCAAGAGGCGATGATAAATGTGGATACGCTAATTATATTATAATAAGCGAGTCCCCGCATTCCGAGGGCCAGAAATAGCAATCCCAGAACGGTGTGTATGAGGATACCGATGGGCAGAAAACGAGCAATCACGGCTTCGCGCTGTACGAGCCCGGTATCGTCGGCTGCTGTGGCCATAGTGCCCCCGGATGCGTGCTCGCCGCCGCCGAGCGCCGCACACCCCAAGGGCGATCTGCCTGGCGGTGTGCGGGGCTGACTGCGCGGCGGGCTGTCAGATCCCCTGCGGTCCTCGCTGCGACGCTACACGTCGCGCTTTAGGTGTGGCGTCGTCGCAGACGCCGCTGCGGCGCCGTCGCCAGCCGGACTGTTGCCAGCCGAACCGTCGCTGGCCAGCGGGCTTGAGGCCGCGGCAGGCGAGGAGGCGGGTGTCAGGATCGGCGTGCTCTGGCTGGGCAGGGCAGGCGCCGCGGCGACCGACTCGGCCGGCGTAGGCTCGGCTGGGGCAGGCTCGGCTGGCGCATCTTCTTCGGCGCTCTCGCCCTCGTCGGAGTCCTGGCTCCGCCGCTTTGACTTCTTGGCGGGCTTTTCGGGCTTGGGTGGCTTGGGCGGGGCCTTGATCCACAGGCCGCCTTCGCTGATCGCGCCGTAGCCCCAGCGCAGCCAGCGCAGCATGGCACTGGCGATCCACAGCGCCCACAGCAGCATGGCCAGGCGATAGGCCTCGATCGGCACCGACAGCACCCAGGCGTGCGGCAGCGTGCCGCTGGCATCGGCGACGCGGTCCGAGAACCACTTGAGGTTGTGGTCGTAGCTGCCATTGCCCGCGATCTGCATCTCGGGCCGGCCAAGCAGCCCGCCGTGGATCGCGCTGACCAGCACGACCAGCGCGGCCATGGTCCAGCCCAAAAGCAAGAGCTGGCGCAGGTTAAACCACAGCCGCGGTAGCTCGGGCGTGCGCGCCCGCCAGCCGAGGAGCAGCAGCCAGCCCACGAACACCGCCGAAGCCGACAGCGGCACCTGGGTCAGGCCGATGCCCAGCAGCAGCCAGTGCAGCGTGCGCAGCGGCGTAAGCTGGACGCGACCGAGGCACAGCGCGGTCAGCAGCACGACGGCGAGCAGGCTCCAGAACAGCACCGCGGGTCCCAGGCGCGGGCCGCCACACAGAAGGATCCAGCGACCGTTGCCGAGGTTGAGGTGGATCTCGGCATTGACGTTGGGGGCACCGAGCTCAAGATCCGGACTGACGTAGCGCAGGCCGATGCCGCGCGGCTCGCGCCACTTGATCACCACGCGCTGACTGCCGGGTAGCAGCGGCACCGTCAGCTTGCGCTCGCTGAGGCGCAGCGGCTGCGTCTTGCCGTCGATGGTGACCGAGGTCAGGGCGGCGCCGGGCGGCAGGGTGAAGGTGTGCTGGCCCCCGCGCGAGGAGCGGCAGCGCACGCTCAGCGTGGCATCGGTGGCGCGCAGGCCGGGGGTCAGGGTGAGCTCGCTGTGATCGATGGTCAGGGTGCGTCCGGCGATTCCTTCCGGGCGAGTGATGGCGATGCGCACCGACTCGCCGGGCCAGGGCCGCCACTCGGGCTGATGCTGGCCGCTGCCATCCTGCTGATGCACGACGGGGATGCCGGTCCACTCGACGTGCCAGATTGGGCTCACCGACAGCCGCCAGATCTCGGTCCAGGGCAGGCCGCGGCCGGCGGTCAGCTCGATCTGCGGCTTCTCGGAGAGCAGCGCCTTCCAGCTGACCTCGGACACGCCGGGGCCCATGTTGATAAGCGCCTTGCCGCCCTGCACGCGGATCTCAGAGCTGGTCACCGATTCGCCGGGCAGGAGCGGCACCTCCAGCACCACTGCGCTCTGGCTGGGACCAAGACGCACGACGCGGGTGTCGACCGCCCAGTCGAGGCCAATCGAGACCTCGCGCTCGACGCGCACAAACGGCGGTAGAGCCCCGCCTTGCAGAGCGCCGCTATCGCTCGTTGTCTCTTCTTCGGCGGCGGTTGCGTCCTCGCTGTCTTCCTCGCCCTCGCCCTCTTCTTTGCCAGGGCTGGCGGCCTTGCCGGCTCCCTTGCGCGACAGCTGCAGGTTGTCATCGGCTAGGCCGTCTTCGTGCAGGCCATCGAGGCGCCAGCCTTCGCTCTTGGCTTCGACGCGGCTCGACTTGAGCGGCAGCGCGATCTGCACCGTCTCGCGAGCCGGCAGGCGACCTTCGAGGATCAGCTGATGGCTACCCTCTTCAACCGCGAGCCACAGGTGACCGTCTTCGCGCCGGGCCAGCGCCGCGGCCGGCTTGCCATCGAGCAGGACCTGCTCAGGCAGCCACTGCTCGGCACTGCCAGGCAGCGGCACTGCGGTGGCCGCCGCCGCACCGATCTCCATGCGCAGGCGAAGATAGTTGCGCTTGATCTCAAGCTGCAGGCGCGAGCTGCTGGCACAGCGCGGGGCGCAGGTTGGCTTCTCTAGCAGCCGCTCCGACAGCGTATCGAGCAGCTCTTTGCTGGGCAGCTCGGCGCGCGCCGGACCCGTCGTGGCCAGCGACAGCGCGACGATCAGAAGCAGAAGCGGACCGCCGCGCAGAGACGCCGCGCTGCTGCCGCGTCGCCACAGCCCAAGCAGCTGCTCTCCAGCACCGGTGATGCGCAGCGCCAGCAGCAGCAGCAGCGCCACCTGACCCAAGAGCAGGATCAGGTTGACCGGCGGCGGAATCAGGTACACCCGCAGCTTCTGCGCCCGCTCAACTGAGCCCGAGAAGTGCAACACCGCGCGGTTCCAGTGCCAGCGCGGCAGTCCCGGCCCGGTCTGCACCATGGCATTCGGGTCGTATTCCTTCTGGTACATGCGGCGCTGAATGTTGTTCGCCGAGCTGTAGCCCTTTTTGCCGAAGGACTGCACTTCGCGATCGTCTTTTTCGAGCTTGGCCTTCATCTTCAGGCTGCCCATGCGCTGCTGCATCGGCTCGGGGGCCGGGGCGCCACCGCCGCCTGGGCCGTTGCCGACCAGACCACCGAGCGCGTCTTCGGCGTCCTTGCCCATTCCCGATTCATTGTTGAAGATCGAGGCCGCTTGCTGCTGTACCTGCGGCGCGGCCTTGCTGGCCGGCAGCATGTTCAAGCTGTTCGAGCGCTGCAGCCAGGTGTCTTCGTCTTCCAGAGGCGAGTCCTGCCGCTCCAGCGCTGGGTGCAGGCCGATGCGCACCTGCTGCGCCGAGAACGAGATCAGCGACAGCGCCAGGGCCAGCAGGGTGGCCAGACGCAGGAGCCGCAAAAGTGGCCGCAGCCGCACTGCACTCTCCGGCAGGACGCGGTACAGCGCTTCCGCGGCCAGCACCGCCAGCCACACCCAGCGTGGCGAGTTGTGCTCGGGCAGCGACAGTGCCAGACCCAGCAGGGCCAGCGCTCCCCAGCGCAGCCCGAACAGCCGCGCCACGGCGAGCGTGATCAGCAGCACCAGGAACAGATCGAGCAGCGTCCAGTGACGCAGCCAGGTATCCGGCGCTTCATCGGCTCCGCTGATGTGAAACAGCCGCCAGCCCGGTGGCAGGTTCAGCGAGGTCACGACCTTGTGGAAGTCGATGTTCCAGCTCACCGCCGGGACCTGACCAAAGTGGGACAGCAGGCGGCTATCGGCCGTCAGGTTGACCCGGCCTTGACGCAGCTCAACGCCGGCCCGCTCCACCCCTTCGAGGGTCGAGCGGGTGATGAACAGATCTTTGCTATCCATCGCCACGCGACCCAGCTCTGTGCCGGGGTTGACTTCTAGCCGCCAGGTGCGGCTGAGCGTGCCGGTGATGTGATCTGAAATGGTGTAGCCACCGCCGTCGAAGTCGAGCCACATCTCGCGCGACAGATCGAGCTGATCTGGCAAGCGCTCGGCATCGCCGCGGTGCTGCTCGATCAGCTTCATGGTGTCGGCCCGCGTCATCGGATAGCAGGGCAGGCGCTTCCAGTCGTCGGGTAGCGTGGTCTGCTGCGGATCGATGGCCGGGACGCCCTCGACCGTGACCTGGCGCAGCGCTGGCTGGGCTTCGAAGACCCAGACCTCGCTGTCCGGCCACGGCCCGCCGGGATCGGGGCGCTTAAGCTCCGTCACCGGGCCTTCGTGGCGGGCCAGCAGTGTCAGCACGTGGGTGCCAGGCCGCACCTGCACGCGCAGCCGTCCGCTGGCTTCTAGTCGAGCGGGCAGCGGACTCTCCAGCGACACCGCGACAAAGCCGTCCGGCAGCACGCGACCGAGCAGCACCTCGCGGCTCTTGCCCGACACGCGCAGCTCCAGCCGGCTGGTGAGCTGCAGCGGAATGTCATCGTTGACTCGGCGCTGCGCCGTCATGTCGAGGACGTCTTCTTCCTCGGGATTCGACTGGCGCTGCAGCCACAGCCGACCTTCGGCATCGCGGCTGGGGAAAGGCACCGCGGCCCCGCGCAGGTTCAGGCTCAAGAGCGCCGTCGAGTTGGGTACCTGCAGCGACTCGGGCAGCTCATCCCACAGAAAGCTGCCACTCACCGTGTGCTCACCCGGCGTCAGCAGCACCTTGGGCGGCAGCCCGCCTTCATCGTCATCGCTGTCGCTCTCCGTTTCGTCGGAGTTTTCGCCCGCCGCCTCGGGCGAAGCGACTACCGCCGGCTTGCCATCGACCCGCACCTCTTGCGGCCAGGCCTTGCGGTTGCCAGGCAGTGGCACCCACTCGCGCTTAAACAGGCGCCAGGTCTGCGTGAAGCGGCCGCCTTTTTCATTGAGCACCAGCTGCAGGCGCGCCGGCCAGGCACAGCGCCGCGCATCGTCACTGTCATTGTTATGCAGCGTCGGACACAGCACCTGCTCTTGACCGTGCAGCACCCAGCCCACCCAGGGCCGCAGCGGCTCGGGAATGGCCAGGCCGCTGCGCACCGCGGGCAGCGCCGCTTCGATGCTGCTGGCCCCGCGATCCTTGCCGCCCTTTTGAGCCTGGGCTGAAGGATCGCCGCTGTGCTCGGCGAACAGCAGCAGGCAAAGGGCGATGGCCAGGTAGCGTAAGCGGCGATGTACGACGCGCAGGCGACCAGGCCAGGCGCAGGGACGGACGGACGACAGCTGCAACATGCGACCTAACTCCCTTGGTTGGCGGCAAGAATTCCGGCCGCCCGCTCATGATACGCCGCTTCCTCGTCGGGATCCGTGCCGATCGCGAATGTCGTATCCTGTGGGCATGAAAATCCACCACCTCAACTGCGCGACGTTTTGCCCGCCTCTGGTGGGCACGCGGCTCAACGACCTGGGCTACATGGTCTGCCACTGCCTGCTCATCGAGTCCCCGGTCGGGCTGATGCTGGTCGATACCGGGCTGGGCCGAAAGACGCTCTCGGAGCCGAGCCGTCACCTACCACCCGGCACCGGCTTGCTGATGCGCCCGCGCTTCGACCGGGCCGAGACCGCGCTCTCGCAGATTGAGCGGCTGGGGTTTTCGGCCAGCGACGTGCGGCACATCCTGCTGACCCACCTCGACTTCGATCACGCTGGCGGCATCGCCGACTTTCCGGCCGCCGAGGTGCACGTCTTTGAGGACGAGTACCAGGCCGCGATGCGGCCGTCTGGTCTGATGGAGAAGGCGCGCTACATCGAGCCGAACTGGGAGCATGGTCCCAGCTGGCAGCGCCATCGGCTGGAAGGGGGCGAGCTATGGTTCGGCTTTGCCCGCGTGCGGGCACTACCGCAGGTCGAAGGTCTTAGCGATGAGATCCTCATCGTGCCGGTCCAGGGACACAGCCGCGGCCACAGCGCTATCGCCGTCCGCAGCGACGGGGGCTGGCTTTTGCACTGCGGCGACGCCTACTTCTATCATGGCGAGATGGAAGCGAGCGGTCGGCGCTGCACCGGCATCCTCGACAACTTCCAGAAGCTAGCGCAGTACGACGGTGAAGAGCGGCTGCGCAACCAAGAGCGGCTGCGTCAGCTGGCGATTCAGCACAGCGGGCAGGTCAAGCTGTTCTGCGCCCACGACCCCAACGAGTATCGTCGCTTCAGCGCGGCCTAGCTGGCTTGGGCGACGCAGCGCGACGCGACAGGATGGCCGCAAGCTCGTCGGCGCTGTGCAAGAGGCGCGGCTGCCTGCGGCCGGGGTCCTGGGCCAGCGCGCTGCAGGCGCCGCGAAACAGCACATCCGCGCTTACTCGGCGCAGCACGGCCAGGAGCTCGGGCGGGCTCGCTCTGCGGCGGTCGCCGACGGCCCGCTCAGCCTCGGCTGCCAGCTCGGCTCCCAGCGCAACCGTTGCTAGCACCGCCTCCGCAGCGGAAAGAGGACGCATGCGCCCAGCAGTCTCGTGACCACCCGCCGCTCCGGCCACCAGCACGTTGGCCAGATAGCCAAGCTCGTCCATCCGCTCGCCGGCGCAGAGCGGGTCTTCTTCGTGCAGCCGCTGCAGCGCCGTGACCAAGGGGGCTGTTGCTGTCGTCGCCCCGTCGCCAAGCTGAGCACGTGGCGGCGCCGGGCTGGGCTCGTCCCCCGGTAGCAGGGCGGCCAGGTTGGACTCTGCCTGCTGCGGGGTTCCTGCGCTGCGCGGGCCAGTCACCCCCTGCTGCGCTGGCGGCCGACCCGGCATCTGGCGATCGCGGAAATAGGCCGCGGTCAGTGGATCGCGCGTGGTCGCGCTGATTCCTGTCGGCAGCGGCTTCTGGCACAGCGCCAGAAAGGCCCGCGCTGCCCGCGGCTCGACATAGCCCTGCTGGGTCCGTCGCTCCTCTCGCTCAGCCTCGACATCCTCGGCCAGCGAGTCCGCCGCCGATAGCACCTCGTGCAGTCCCTCCAGATCGTCGAGGTAGCCGCGCGCCAGATAAGCGCAGCGATCGAGCAGCCGCTCCAACAGCGGGCGATGATCGCGATCGAGCGCCAAGAGCAAGGCTAGGACCGCGTCCCAGCCATCCGCCTGACGTGCGATGATCAGGTAGCCTTCCAGCTCTTCGCAGAGCGCGCTCTCCAGCGCTTTGTCGGCGTAGTAGGCCGCCCGCCCGCCCTCACTGAGCCGCGCGAGCAGCGCATCGTGATCCAAGACCAGCACCAGGCTGGACAGCGCCTGCACCACGAAGTCGGGCGACAGCTCCGCGATGCGTCGGGCAGCCACCTGCTCGCCCGCTTCCAGCAGGACCTCCAGCCAGGTGACGAAGCGCTCGGCCGCGAAGGTCTCGCGCTCGCCCGGCCGGCCAGCCTGGAACAGATCTTCGTCGAAGGCCGCGACCAGCTGCTCGGTCGTCGCCAGGGCGATCAGCTCGCCGGCGTCTTCGACACCGAGGTGCTGCACTAGAGCGGCAAACTTTGGACCCGGCAGAGCCCGCAGCTCTTGCACCAGCTGTGGCGTATCGAGCAGGCGATGGATCAGTCCGCGATACGGTGACGGAGCTGACAGGACAGGGGCGGTCATCAAGCCTCCTTGTCGGGGCGCTGCGCGGAGAGGAAGAAGGCGCGCAGGCCAGCTAGGTGATACTCGGTCAGCTGCGCGGTGGCCTGGCGCAGCGCAGTCGGCGATCGCTCTTGCCGCAGGATGGCGGCCAGCGAGCCGAGGAAGGCGCGATAGATGCGCTGCAGCGTGCGCCTGCGTGCCGCGGTCAGCTGGGCACGTGGATAGGCGCGCCGTGCATACTGCGTCGCCAGTCGGCTGAGGCCCTGCACCACTCGGTCGGCAAAGCCCGCGAAGGCGGTACCCTCGCTGCGTTCGAGCAGGAAGCGGATCGGAGCGCGATGGGCCAGCGTGAACTGCAGCAGGGCCTCGCTGTGCTGATGGTAGGCATGCTCTTTCGGCAGCCGGCGAACGTCGGTCGCATCGGCCAGCGCCCCCATCCGCTGCCGCAGCAGGCGCTGCAGCGTCGGGGCTAGCGAAGCGGGAATCGCCGCCTGAAACAGCGCCTCCTTGCTGGCGAAGTATTTGTAGAGGTTGCCGATCGAGGTCCCGGCCCGCTCGGCAATCCGGTTAAGCGGCGCTTGCAAGAAGCCGCTCTCGGCAAACTCGGCCGCGGCGGCATGTAGGATCGCGGCTCGCATCGTGTCTTTGGGGCGCTGTGGCATGGTGAAAAGAGAATATG
>CAZVMD010000271.1:0-10223 GCA_964628555.1 uncultured Myxococcales bacterium
AGGGCGGCGAGCTCAGCCTCGGAGAAGCCGGCGGCGCGGCGGGCTTCGAGGTTGAAGGGGCCGTGCAGGCGGGGGGCGCGATAGCGCGCGGCGAGCTCGGCGTAGGTGGCGATGGGCGGCAGGCCGCGCTCCTGGCACAGCGCGGCAAACCAGCGATTGCCGATCGCGACGTGGCCGATCTCGTCGCGCAGGATGAGGTCGAGGATCTCGGCGGCGCGGTGCTCGCCGGCCTGCCACAGCTTGGCCCGCACCTGCGGCGAGGCATCCAGGCCGCGCGCCTCCAGCGTGCGCGGCACCAGCGCCATGCGGGCCAGGACATCGTCGGCGGTGCGCTCGGCCATCTGCCACAGGCCGTGGTGGGCGGGGAAGTCGCCATAGGCATAGCCCTGGCTCTGCAGGTGACGGGCGAGCAGGTCGAAGTGCAGCGCCTCCTCCGCCGCCACGCGCAGCCAGTCGCGGTAGTAGTCGGGCGGCAGGCCGGGAAAGCGCCAGATGGCGTCGAGCGCTAGGTTGATGGCGTTAAACTCGATATGGGCCAGCGCGTGGAGCTGCACCGCGCGACCCTCGGCGGTCTTCATGGCGCGGCGCAGAAGCGCCTCCGGCGGCACCAGCAGCGGGCGGGGCGGGCGACCGGGAAGCTGCGCCGAAAGCGGCTGCGCGGCCGGCTGCAGATCAAGCTCCGGCGCGAGCAGGAGCTCCCCACGCTGACCGGCGGCCGACAGCGCCTGCACCGCCTGCTGCTTGGCCTGCGGATCGCAGAGCAGCAGGGCATGCAGCGCGGCATGGCGCAGCTCAGACGGGGGGGGCGCAGCGGGATCGATGGGGCAGGCAGCAGACATCGGCGGGTCAGGGCAGTGCGTCGCGCAGGTGTACCGAAAATCAGCGAAGTTGGGTACAAGAGCGGCATGGAAAACCCACGCTCCCCGCTGCACCCGGTCTCTAGCGAACAGGCGCCGCGCGCCATCGGTCCTTACTCGCAGGCCATCGTGGCTGACGCCGCCTCGGGCCGGCTGGTCTTTCTGTCGGGCCAGATCGCGCTGTCGCCCGAGACCGGGACGATGGTGGGGGCCGGCGATGTCCGCACCGAGGCCGAGCAGGTGATGAAGAACCTAAGCGGCGTGCTCGCCGCCGCCGGCTGCAGCTTCGCGCACGTCGTCAAGACCACCATCTTCCTCGCCGACATGGCCGACTTCGCCGCCGTCAACGAGGTCTACGGCCGCGCCCTGCCCGAAGGCCACCGCCCGGCCCGCGCCACCGTGCAAGTCGCCGGCCTCCCCCGCGGCGCCCGCGTCGAGATCGACGCCATCGCCCTGCGCCCCTAGGCTGTCCGGCCGCCGCCCCCGCCGGTCGCCGCCGGCCCTCTCCCCACGGTCCCAGGTGACAAGCTGCCCGGGGTGGGGCTGCTCACCAACTTGAGGCCCAAAGTTGCGGGCCCCTTCCGACGACACTTTCTTGCGGCCCCCAGGCACCGGCGCTGTCCGAAAAATAGAGCGCCTATTCAATTCAAATAGCGGCTGGCTGTGGACCACAAGGTCCACGAGATCTAAGGCGATATTGGGGTGGGCCACTGCCCATCGGGAGACTCTCCGCAGCGCGCTGTGGGACCGGAGGTCTTTGTGACTGGGCGTGTCAGGCGTTGGCTGTCGCCGCAGGTCAGATAGCGCCGATTCGTCAGGCTGCTTTTCAGAGGGCTGGGGCCATCTCACCCATGAGCCGCGAGGCAGACCGCCCATGACCCGGCAGCCACTTGTCCGCCTGTCGGGCTCAGAAAGAGAACAAGGCCGAGAAGCGGCTGCGTTTGCTCGATGGCCTGCCCTCCTGCGCGAGCCCCAAGTCGGTGCGCGCGGCAAGCAAGCCGGGCCGCAGAGAAGCAAGCCGCTCGCCGCGGCCTCCTTCAGCCAGTCCGCGATCGTCCTCGCCGTTTCCGCGGTCAGCGCGCTGCGACCCCCGATGTCGAGGCCGAGCGCCCCGCCGGCCCAGCGGTGGAGGTCAGAAGCCCGGCAGCAAGCCAACACTTCCCCGGCAGCTCAGCGACGCGCGCAGAGTATAAGTATATCCCTGCCAATCTCCCCCTTGACCTCCGTAGGCGGCCGCGATACTACGTCGGGGCGAAGCAACCAAGACGATCGTTCATCCAGCGCCAATCCGTTGGCCGCGTGCCCGCCGCGTGTCCGGTACGTGCCCCGCACGGTGCGCCGCGCTCGCGCGATCCGCAGGGGATCCAGGGCGCCGCGGCCGGGCCTACCGATAGCTAAGCACCTAAGCACGCGCGTCGCCGCTGCGCCCCCCTCACGCCGAGTACGAGGAGACCTCATGAGCCACATCATGCCGCCGATCCCCGCAGGCCTCGCTATGCCGTTTTATTACGCCAGCCTCCAGACCCACTGGGTGTACATCCCGGTGGATCGGGGGCTGGCCGAGAGGGCGCTTGCGCACACGGGGTGCGCGCCGTACCTCTTCCGGGATCACGGCGCCGTGGCGGTGATCAACTTCCAGCGCTACACCAACACCGGCAGCTCGTACGAGGGCATCACCGGCGAGGTCGAGTTCAACATCCTGGCCTTCCCGCGGAGCGCCCGCGGCCGCGTGGCCACGGCCATGACGCTGGCGCAGTATGCCTATGGCGAGGACTACCAGAAGGTCATCGGCCCCTTCCGCCTGCACGTCCCGGCCGACAACCCCATCGCCGTCAAGGCCGGTCGCGAGCTGTTCGGCGAGCCCAAGTTCGTGGCCTTCTTCGCCGCCGCCGTCCCCTCGCTCAACAACCCGCCACCGAGCTCGCCCATCGCCCACGAGCTGCGCGGCGTGACCACGCAGTCGCCGACGGCCTGGCAGTACACGGCCTTTACCTCGACGAGCTCGGGCGGGGCGAACCCGACATACGCGCAGGGCAAGGCCATCTACACGCTCAGCATCGATCTCGCGGGGCTCGATCCGATCCTGGCCAACGCCTCCGAGCTGGTCGAGTACGGCCACCTCGATCTGCTCCCCGCCAACGGCGATCTCAGCCGCGAGGGCTTCGCCTGGACGGAGGAGCACCCGCGGCCGCAGGGCGCGCTGGTGGGCGGCCGCTGGCAGCTCTTTGGGCTGCACGCGCTGTACACGCTGCGCGACGACACGCCGTATTCGATCACCTGGGGCGACGCCGTGGACAGCCCGATGCAGATCGACATGCGCCGCCTGCTCGACGGGCGCCGGCCGGTGCTGATGGAAGTCTTCGAGTCGCCGCCAGTGGCTGCCG
This sequence comes from uncultured Myxococcales bacterium, assembly GCA_964628555.1. Lineage (GTDB taxonomy): Bacteria > Myxococcota_A > Polyangia > Palsa-1104 > JAEUJZ01 > JAEUJZ01. The sequence continues at coordinate 3,242 of CAZVMD010000271.1, forward strand.
AGTCGCGCGCCTTCTATGTCGATCCCGAGGCGCACGGGGCCGCGCGATGACCCGGGTAGAGGGCTTCGTCCGCCTGTCGGCCGCGCTCACCGGCTTCACTGCGGTGGAGCTGTGGGGCACTGGGCAGGTGGAGGCGTACCTGCGCTGGGTCGAGGAGCACTCCGATCCGGCGACGCTGGGCGCGTTCCTCGATCGCGCCGCCGGGCCGCTCGATGAGGCGGCGCTCGCGGACCTGCTGGCGGCGGCGCCGCTCAACCTGCTGGCGAAGCAGATCAACTATCTGTGGTACACGGCCCAGTGGCAGGAGCTGAAAAACGGCGCGCTTGTGCCCACGGCGATCGTCTCGCCCGCGGCGTACCAGGAAGCGCTGGTGTGGCCGGCGTTCCTGTCGCACCCGCCGGGCGCCAAGCAGCCAGGGTTCGCCAGCTGGTCCCGGCTGCCAGGGAGGAGTGAGGAGTCATGAGCGCGCACTTCGACTACGTCATCGTCGGGGCCGGCATCGTCGGCGCAGTGATGGCCCGGTATCTGGGTCAGGCCGGGAAGTCGGTCCTGGTGCTCGACGCGGGGACGGGCGCCGCCGGCGATCCGGCTGCGTACGAGGGGTTCGTCGACCGCTTCTATACCCAGCTCGCCAAGGTGCCAAACTCGGCCTATCCGCCCAACCCGGACGCGCCATCGCCGTCGGTGCTCGACATCACCGAGAGCCTGCAGCAGATCCAGAACAGCGGCTGGTACGTGCCCGCTCCGCTGCCGCAGGGCGACAGGCCCGTGCAGTGGTTCGGCAGCGATTACCTGCGCATGACCGGCGGCACCGCCCTGCACTGGCTGGGGACCTGCCTGCGCATGCTACCGCACGATTTTGCGATGAAGAGCCTCTACGGCCGGGGCGTGGACTGGCCGATCGGCTACGACGATCTTGAGCGCGACTATGCCCGCGCGGAGTGGGAGATCGGCGTCTCTGCCGACGTCGGCGAGCAGGGATACCTCGGCATCCACTTCCCGCCCGGCTACCACTATCCGATGCACCACATCCCGCCCACGGTGGTGACCGACCGCCTGGCGCGCGCGGTAAACGGGATGAAGGTGCCGCTTGGAACAGGCCAGGACGCGGGCGAGTACGAGGTGCGGATCATCAGCACGCCGCAGGGCCGCAACTCCACGCCTTACCCGGGCTACAGCCCGCGCGGGCGGGTGCGCATCGTGCGCTATGCCGATCACTCGGGCGAGGGGCGCCCGTCCTTTGCCCTCCAGGGCGGCGAGCGTGGCAATGCGCGGGCCTATTTCGATCCGATCGGCGAGCGCTGCGAGGGCAACTCAAGCTGCATTCCCATCTGCCCGGTGCAGGCCAAGTACAACCCGCTTAAGACCCTGGCCTGGGCCGTCCGCACCGGCAACGTCGAGGTGTGGCCGCAGCACGTGGTGACGCGGGTTCTCTTCGGGGCAGACGGCGCGGTGACTGGGCTGGAGTACAAGCGCTATCCGGGCACGGGGCAGGCGCCCGAGCGACTGCCGGTCTCGGCGGGCCGCTACATCCTCGCGCTCAACGCCATCGAGAACGCGAAGCTGATGCTGGCCTCGTACCACCAGGACCCGCGCTTCCGCGACGAGCGATCGCAGCTTGGCCGCAACCTTATGGATCACCCCTTCGTGCTGACCTGGGGCGAGGCCAAAGAGGAGCTGGGAACCTACCGCGCGCCGTCCTCGACCTCCGGGATCGAGACGCTCCGCGACGGCGCCTTCCGCGCGCAGTTTAGCGCCTTCCGCATCGAGGTCGGCAACGAGGGGTGGTCGCTCCCCATCGGCGATCCCTACACCACGACGGCGAACCTCATCAACGGGGCCTCCGGCACACCGCTCTTCGGGCAGAAGCTCCGGGCCGAGATCCGCGCGCGGATGCAGCGACAGGTGCGGCTCGGCGCGCTCATCGAGCAGCTTCCCGATCGCGAGAACCGCGTCGAGGTCAGCCCACAGTGGCGCGACTCGCTAGGCGAGTACCGGCCGGTGATTCACTATCGCTTCTCCGACTACGAGATCGCCGCCTTCGCAGCGTACAAGGGCGTGTCCGACGCCGTCTTCGCCCGTGCCGGGGTCAGCGATCGCACGGACTGGAGCCTGCAGTTCGCCGGGCAGAACATCCTTGTGGATGGCAAGCAGGTCGGCAACTACCGCTGGATGGGCGCCGGCCACCTAGTGGGCACGCACCGCATGGCGCGAGGGCCCGATGACGGCGTGGTCGACACCTTCCAGCAGTCGTTTACGCACCAGAACCTCATCCTCGCGGGCGCCGGGAGCATGTGCACCATCGGCACCTCGAACCCGACGCTGACCCTGACGGCGCTGACGTTCCGGACCCTCCGCCACCTGATCGGGGAGTTCGCGTCCGAGGTCCCGAGCGCCTTGCTCTCCCCCGGACAGGAGGCGGTCCGATGAAGCGCCACGAGAGCCACGTACAGCTCGATCTTCTCCGGCTGCAGCTGCAGACGGCCATCGAGATCGAGCACACCACGCTGCCGCCGTACCTGACGGCGGCGTTCAGCATCCACCCGGACGCGAACCGCGACGCGCAGGCCATCGTGCGCGGCGTGGCGATGCAGGAGATGCTGCACATGACGCTGGCCGCCAACCTGCTCAACGCGGTGGGCGGCAGGCCGATCGTGAACCGCTGCGAGTTCATCCCCGGCTATCCGACCAACCTGCCGTGGCACGCGCCCGGGTTTTCTGTAGGGCTGGAGCGCTTCAGCCGCGATCAGATCATGACGTTCCGTACCATCGAGCAGCCCGCCGAGGACAGTCTGTGGGCGGACCGCCCTGCGCTCGGGCGCCTCGCACCCGATGCCGATGCCGACGCCATCCTCGACGCCTTCTTGGAGACACGGGACGAAGACCCGCCGCCGGCGCGGGGATACCACACCATCGGCCAGTTCTACCGCGCAGTGGCGCTGCGGCTCCTCTGGCTGGTGAACAAGCTGGGTGAAGCCGCGGTGTTCGGCGGCGACCCGGCCCGGCAGGTCGGCCCCGAGCATTACTATGGTGCCGGCGGGCAGGTCATCGAGGTGAGGGGGCTTAAGCAGGCGCTGCGCGCGATCTGGACCATCGTCCGCCAGGGCGAGGGCACGTCGACCTCGGTGTGGGACGGTGATCGCGAGCCGGCGACGCCGCGCCAGCCCGCGCACTTCTACGCCTACGACGAGCTGATCCAGGGCCGCGCCTACCAGCGCGGCGACGCGCCCGGCGAGCCGACCGGCGCCGCGGTGAGGGTCGACTGGGAGGCGGTCTATCCGATGCGCCCCAACCCGCGCCGGCAGGACTACCGTCAGTCGCCAGAGGTCTTCGCGGCCATGGGCGCCTTCGACGATCTTTACCTCGGCATGCTCGACCACATCAACGCGGGCTATAACGGGGAGCAGCACCGCCTCCGCGAGGCCGTCGCCCAGATGTACCAGCTCCGCTACAGCGCGCTCGCCTTGCTGCGCACGCCGGATCCGCGCGATCCGGGCCGCCGCGTGGGGCCGACCTGGGGCTCGCGTCCCCCGGGAACGCACCCGGCGCTCCTGCTATGGGAGGGGGATCACTCCATCTTCCAGCACCACCCCGAGCTGCGCTAAGCGGGCTCGCGCTCGCACGCCTGAGCTCCGCGTCCGCGCGCTTAGGACACACATCCGCCAGCCCTTGCACTTCGGGTGCGCAGCGTCGGCCTAACACCGCGCTGACACGCGCCACAGCGAAGAGCGGCATGGAAAACCCACGCTCCCCGCTGCACCCGGTCTCTAGCGAACAGGCGCCGCGCGCCATCGGTCCTTACTCGCAGGCCATCGTGGCTGACGCCGCCTCGGGCCGGCTGGTCTTTCTGTCGGGCCAGATCGCGCTGTCGCCCGAGACCGGGACGATGGTGGGGGCCGGCGATGTCCGCACCGAGGCCGAGCAGGTGATGAAGAACCTAAGCGGCGTGCTCGCCGCCGCCGGCTGCAGCTTCGCGCACGTCGTCAAGACCACCATCTTCCTCGCCGACATGGCCGACTTCGCCGCCGTCAACGAGGTCTACGGCCGCGCCCTGCCCGAAGGCCACCGCCCGGCCCGCGCCACCGTGCAAGTCGCCGGCCTCCCCCGCGGCGCCCGCGTCGAGATCGACGCCATCGCCCTGCGCCCCTAGGCTGTCCGGCCGCCGCCCCCGCCGGTCGCCGCCGGCCGGCCGGGCGAGTGGAGCCACCGCGGTGGGTGCTATTTCAGACACGGCTGCTGGTGCCATAATTCGTGCGGTGCTTGCAGATCTGGGCATGAGTCCATTCGCTGGGTGTCCGGCCTGCAATAAAGTTTGCAATATAGAGACAAAATAGAGAGCACAACAAAATGGCTATCGAAGACCCCGTAGTTGCAGCTGCGCAAGAGGCGTTCCGCATTAGGATAAAGGATTCATCCGGTGTTTCCGAGAACACGAAGAACGCGCAAGCGATCGCAAAAGCGTGGCGCGGCGCCGTGCATAGGCGCAACCCGGAGCGGTTCCAGGTCGAGGCCATGGTAACGCCAGAGCTGGATCAAAAGATTGACATCGTAGATTCCGAAGCAAATTGTGCGTATGAATTTAAGGTGTCGGGGAAAAATGCGTGGGCCGAATTTTATAAGGATATTGTGAAGATTATTATTTGGAACCAATACAGGAAAAAGAAGCTGACGAGTCTGGTCTTTATCACAGAAGAAAAATTTGGCCGTCCTCTCCTTGATTCACCAATGCCGCGCGCCTATATCAAGTATTTGGCAGAACAAGGCTTAAGCGTCAGCATCGCTTATATTCGTTACAGTTGATCGATGGCCAGATCCGGCGCGGCTCGGCCACCCAGCAGCTTGAGCGCTGGATCGAGCGCGCGCTTTGGGTCGGCTCGCTCGCGGAAGTCCTCGCCGACTGACATCCCGTCGCTGCAGCTGCGGAGCGCTGGGTCCGCGAGACGCGTGACAAGGCGCCGGGGGCGCGAGCCAGCCGCTTAGCCGATGGCGATAAACGAGCCGCCGGCGCTGTACCGGAGGGTATCGGCCCAGCTGTTGAGGTGCAGCGCCACTCCCGTCGCGGTGATGCCGTCGGCGCAGCCAGAGTCGCAAGAAAAGGCAGCGGCCTCGCCGGCGCGGTCACAGCCGGAGCGGCTGCCAGCCGGAAGCGGTAGGTCGGGGCCCGAGGGCGCAGTCGCCCCGCCCTAGCGCTTCTTTTTCTTCTTCGACTTTTTCTTGCTGTCGGCTTCGCCGCCTTCGCCAAGCTGCAGGGACGAGACGGCGGTGAGCAGGTTGGCCTGCATGCTCTCGGGCAGGAGATCGGTGTACAGGTACCAGAGCACGGCGATGTAGTGGGTGCGGGCCTGGACGACGCCGCGACCCTGCACGCTGTCTTGCACGCGGGCGTGTAGCTCGATGGTGGGCCAGCCGTCGGGCTCGGACTTCTTCGGCGGCGTGAGCTCGCTGACCCCCGGACCCTTGAGGCGATCGTTTTTGACCTGGGCCACGGTCTGATCGAAGGCGATGCGCAGCAGCTTTTTCTTCAGCGGCTTCTGCTGCGGATAAAGGACCACGGCCAGAAGCTGCTGCTTGTCGCCGAGGCTGCCAAACTCGTAGTAGGTGGCGCGGCCGGACTCGCTCTTCTCGCTGGCTTCGCCCAAGGACTCGGGGACCTCGATCGAGTAGCCGGTCTCGCCGAGCGGGCGGCGAATCAGCGTGACGGTGCCGCCGGCGGCGACGCGCTTTTCGCCGACCTTGGTGGTCGCCTTGTCGGTCTCGGCAGGGGGCCTATCGCCGGTCGTGCTGTCGGGCGGGGCCTGGCCGACCGCGGCGGCGAGGCGGGCCTTCCACGAGGCATCGGGCTGCCAGGGCGCACCGCGCAGCAGGGCCAAGACCAGCGCGACCAGCAGCAGCAGGCCGCACAGGCCAGCGAGCGCGCGGAAGATGACATCGCTGATCTGAGCGCCGGCTCCCTTTTGCACATCGTGCAGGTTGATGGCGCGGATGGCGCCGCTGGCTGCAAGCGACAGGCCGACGATAAGCGCGCCGAGGTTGGCTGCCCGCTCGACGCCGGGCAGAAACGTCGTGATCAGCGCGAAGAACACGCCGCCAAAGCCAAGCTTGCGCAGGCGCTGCACTTCCTCGGTGGGCAGATCGCTCGGGGTAAAGGCGATGATCACGCTGGCGCCCAGCAGGGCAAAGCCCGGGGCGGTGCCGCTGACCCCGATCAGCGCCAGGCCACTGCGCGGCAAGAACGTGCTGAGCAGCGTCCCGCCGAGCGCCCCGAGCACGCACAAGACCAGCAGCCGGGCCGAGCCGATCATCTTTTCCAGCGTCGTGCCGAGCGACAGCACGAACAGGGTACTGAGCAGCACGGTCACCGGATGCACGTGCAGCACCGAAGCGGACAACAGGCGCCAGACCTCGCCCTCGCGCACGAACGGCGCCAGGCTCGCCCCTAGCTGCACCAGCACCGTGGCACCGTCGCTGCCCGGCTGCCGCTGCCACAGGTACTTGAGGCCGAAGTAGATCACCGGCAGGGCGGCGGCGATCAGCGACACCGGCACCAGCCGAGCCTTCATCGCGTCGGACAGCTTCTCGCGCAGGCGGGCTTTTTCCGCTTCGCCTTCGCTACAGCGGGCCGCAAACGCAGCCTCCGAGAGCTGGCCCAGCGGGCCGCCATCGGCCGGCACCGAGATCGCCTTCTGCGCCTTGAGCACGGCCAGCAGATCGTCGAAGGGCTGCCTGGCTTTCAGCTCTAGCTCGGCTTCCGAGTTGAACTGATAAAGCTGCATCTTGGGCCAGAATTCCTCGCCGATCTTCTTGAGCGCCTCCGGCATCCAGGTGTGATTGGCGCACAGCACGATGTGCTGGTTGTTGACGTTTTCCGTCGCCAAGCGACCGATACGCAGGCGCAGCGAGCGATCTTCCTCGCGTGAGCCATCGATCAGCACGATGAACACCGGCGGCTTGCCGGGACGCTCGATCGAAAACTGCGCTTCGC
>CAZVMD010000272.1:0-10192 GCA_964628555.1 uncultured Myxococcales bacterium
CGCTGGCACAGACCGTCCTGGCAGACCGCGCCATCGCCGCACTCGCGGTTGAAGACGCAGGCGTTCTTGGGCAGCGGAATCGGGCGGCAGGTGGCGTTGGCGCACTCGCTGCCGGGGCCGCAGTCGGCGGCGATCTTGCAGCTCTTGGGCGTCGGCACCGGGGGTGTCGTGCCCGGCTCGCAGGAGTGGCGAGCAACATTGCAGGTATAGCCGCGAGCGCAGTCGGTGGTGCGATCGCAGAAGCCGGCCTCGGCACAGGTGCTGTTGGCGGCGCAGTAGCAGCCAGGCGCGCACTCACTTGAGGCTTTGCAGGCGGCTCCTGGGGCTCGTCCGGGCATCAGGGAACAGCCCTTCTCGTCGCACTGGTAGCAGCCCGAGGGATCGCAGTAGGTGAAGAAGCGAGAGCGATCGCGCTCATCGACGCAGCCCGACTGGACGAGCAGAGCAACGGCGCTAAGCAGCGGCATCGCGAGGGCACTCAGCCGGCCCCAGCCCCAATTCGTACTCAGTGAGCGCATGGGAAGTCCTCCATCGTTCGCGGTGATTCCTACAAACAGATTTACCACGAACGGCAACTCAGCAGCCAGCGTGCCAGCGTGAGCGCGAACAATTGCTGCGCCAGCCCAGGCTAGCCCGCGACAGAGTCCACGCCCCCGGCTGGGCTGCCGGCCGCCTCCTCCTCCCGCTACTGTGAACGGCCGGGCACAGCGGTGTAGCCCAAAGTTGATGCATCCGCCCTCGACCTTGCCCAGGTCGACCACCGCCGCGCCGTACCCTGCGCCCTTCCCCGCCCAGGTCGACCACCGCCGCGCCGTACCCTGCGCCTTTCCCCGCCCAGGTCGACCACCGCCCCAGGGAACCCTGCGCCTTGCCCCGCCCAGGTCGACCACCGTCCCTGGGAACCCTGCGCCTTCCCTCCGTCTGGTCGGCCACCCGGTTCGGGAAGCCTGAGTGCCTCCTTTATCAGGTCGACCACCGGTCTCAGGTAGCCTGCACTAACCCCTGGCCTGATGGGCCGATCGCCAGCCAGCCCGGCGCCCGTTCTCGGCCTGGCCAGAGACCTGGCTGCGATGGGCGGGGCTCTATGGCTGGAGGTCTTTCACCCACATGTCAGACAAAATTTGCTCCGGAGGGTTGCGGATTGAGGTTTATTGGTCAGACTTTCCGGCATGCGCACCATGCGCATCAAGGAGACCTCAGCATGCCTCGCCTCGCCGCTCCCATGTCGTTCGATCCCACTGCCTACACCCGTGTGCCCCCCCTCGATCTGACCTCGATGATCGCGCTGTGCCGGCAGCTCCTGATCGAGAGCCCCAGCAGTCCGCCGCCTGCGGTCCGCAGCAGCCAGGCCCAGCTTGGCCTGCTGACCGAGGAAGCGGCGGGTGAGCACCGCGCCCAGCTCGACGCCGAGAACAGTCGGCCCACCCGGCCGATCGACCTGGCTGCCGACAACGCCTGGGGCTGCACCTACCACCGGCTGGAGACCTATACCCACCTGCCGGAGGACAGCTATCCGCGGGCCGGCCGGGCTCGGCTGCTCCTAGAGCGGCTGTTCCCCGACGGGCTGCGCTTCACTCAGCTGGAGTATGGCGCCCAGTGGGTCGAGGCCGAGTCGCGCATCCAGATCCTCAGTGCCGATCGCGGTCGCCTGCGGGCCGAGCTTGTCGAGCTGATCGGCGAAGACTTCGTCGAGGAGCTGTACCGCACCCACGCCGCCTATGGCGAGATGGTGGGCGCGACGCGGCGCCGCCCGCTGCGGGCCCGCACCGACCTGCGGGCGCTGCGCCTGCGGCTGATGGAGGCCGCGACCTCGCATCTGATCCAGCTTGTGGCCACCTACCTCAATGACAGCACCCACGCCCGCACCCGAGCCGAGATCGAGCGCTGCTTTGCCACCGTCGATCAGTACCGCGAAAAGCTGAGCAGTCCGCGCCGCGATGAGGAGCCGGCTCCACCGGCCCCTCCGGTGCTGACCCCGCCCCTGCCCGCTCCTGCCCCGACGCCCGCCGTCTCGTAGCTCCTGCCGCCTAGCCTCCCCGTCGCTCAGTGTAAGCGCTCCGCTCCCCAACCGACCGCCCGGCCGCCGCGCTGCCTGCCCTCGTCGCACGGCGGGGGTCGCTATCGCTCAGCCAGCTGGCGCCATCGAGCCGGCCGGCCGGCCGCAGCAGTCAGGTCGGCGGGGGTCCTAAGCGGCCCGCAGCCAGGCTGTATGAGGACTGGTCGGGCCGGTGAAAACTTGACACCCTCCGTCGGCGGTGCGTAGATCGCGAGCCGCATCATGGCACGAAAGACTCCCGCTGCATCCCCTCACCAGTCCGTCATGGTGGCTGAGGTGCTGACCCTGCTCGCCCCCCGGGCAGGCGGGGTGTATTGCGATGCCACGCTGGGAGCTGGCGGCCATAGCGAGGCGATCTTGGAGGCGAGCGCGCCCGACGGTCGCGTCATCGGCATCGACCGCGACGCCAGCGCTCTGACCCTGGCGCAGGAGCGCCTGGCCCGCTTTGGCGACCGCTTCCTGCCGATCCATGGCCGCTTCGGGGACCTGCGACGGCTGCTCGCCGACCAGGGCCTGCCGCCGCTGTCGGGCCTGGTCGCCGACCTAGGCGTATCGTCGATGCAGCTCGATCAGGCCGAGCGGGGGTTTTCCTTTCAGGCTCGCGGCCCGATCGATATGCGCATGGACGCGAGCAGCGGCGAGACCGCGCTGGCTCTCATCGCCCGCCTGCCCGTCGAGAAGCTCGCCGACCTGCTCTACTACTACGGCGACGAGCGGGCCTCGCGGCGCATCGCGGCCGGACTGAAGCAGGCCTACGAAGCGGGGGCGCTGACCGATACGCTAGCCCTGGCCGAGACGGTCCGCCGCTTAAGCTCGGCTCGTGACCGCGGCAAGCACCCGGCGACGCGCACGTTTCAGGCGCTACGTATCGCCGTCAACGATGAGCTGCGGCAGCTCCATCAGCTGCTCAGCGAGGCGCCAGAGCTCCTCGAACCGGCTGGGCGGCTGGTGATCATCACCTTTCACTCGCTGGAGGACCGCCTGGTCAAGGGCGCGCTCAAGGGCGCGGCCTGGACCGCGCTGCACAAAGGGGCGCTCGCTTCGTCGGAGACCGAGGTAGCCGAGAACCGCCGGGCGCGCTCGGCGCACATCCGCGCGGCGCGGCGCAGCGATCAGGCTGCCGCGGCCACCCAAGAGGTCGCGCCATGAAGGCGGGGACGAAGTCGGCCCGTCGGGGGGGAGGTCAGGCTGGCCCCCGCTTCCCGCGCCTTGCCGCCCTGCTGGAGGGCCTGTACTCGCCGATCTATGGCGTGGTGATCGCCGTGGCCATCGTGGTCCTGGTCGGCGCGGCGCTGCTGCATGTGTGGACGCGGCTGGAAGTGATTCGCATCGGCTATGCGCTGTCTGAGCAGACGAAGATCCACCGCGCCCTGCGCGAGCACGAGCAGCGCCTGCGCCTGGAGCTAGCGACGCAGAAGGACCCGGCGGCGATCGAGCGGGTGGCCCGCGAGCAGCTGCACATGGCGCCCCCCGATCCGTCGTCGATCCGCGTCATCAGCGGCGTCCGCCACAGCAGCCCGTCACGCGGTGGCCGTCCGGCGGCACGGGCGCGGGGGAGCGCCGAAGGCAGCCCGAGCTCGCCGCGCCTCGCCCCAACCCCTGCGTCGCCAGCTGGAGCCGTGCCATGACCCAGCTGGCCCCCAAAGCCCCGCCAGCCTCGGCCAAGGCGGCGACTGCCGAGGCGAGCGGCCGACCGGAGACCAGCCGGCTGCGCCTGATCGTGGTCTCGCTGCTGCTGGCGCTGGGCCTGTCTGGCCTCGGGCTGCGGGCCTACATCATGCAGGTGATGCAGCGCGACCTGTACCGCGCGCTGGCCGAGGAGCAGTACCTCAAGGAAATTGAGCTGACGCCGCACCGCGGGCGCATCTTTGACCGCATCGGCACCGAGCTGGCAGCGTCGGCGGATGTCGATTCGGTGTACGCCCACCCGCAGCAGCTCCGCGCCGCGATTCCCGAGGCGGCCCGGCAGGACTTCGCCGAGAAGCTGGCGGCGATCCTCAAGCTCGATCCCGATGAGCTAGAGCGCAAGCTGTTCTCGGAGCGACACTTTGCCTGGCTCAAGCGCCGCGTGCTACCCGACGAAGCGCGGCAGGTGCGCGAGCTAGGTCAGGCAGGCCTGGCCCTGGCGCAAGAGCCCAAGCGCTACTACCCCAACCGCGGCCTGGCGGGCACGGTGCTCGGCTGGGCCGGCCTCGACGCCTCGGGCCTGGAAGGTGTGGAGCTGGCCTATGACCGCTTCCTGCGCGGCTCGCGGGCCAGCATCGTGGGCCTCAAGGATGCGCGCGGGCGCAATGTGCTAGTGGCTGGCGTCGGCGAGGTCAGCCGCGATCACGGCAACGACGTCTACCTCAGCATCGACAAGTTCATCCAGTACCGGCTGGAAAACGCCCTCGAAGAAGGGGTCAGCAGCGTCCGCGCCAAGGCCGGGGTGGCGGTAGCCCTCGATCCGCGCAATGGCGAGATCGTCGCCATGGCCTCGGTCCCCTCGGTAAACCCCAACGACCCAATGGGGGCGCGCGAGCGCGGGGCCCGCAACCGTGCGGTGACCGATCCCTTCGAGCCAGGCTCGACGGTGAAGCCGTTTACCATCGCCGCCGCCCTGGAAGCCGGCGCGATCTCGCCCAGCGACGAGTGGGACTGCGAAAACGGCGCCTGGCGCATCGGCCAGGTGACGCTGCACGACGCCGAGGCCGAGGGGGTGCTGACGACGACGCAGGTGCTGGCGCGCTCCTCGAACATCTGCACGGCCAAGATCGCCCGCCGCCTGGGCAAGGACAAGCTGTACCTGTTCCTGCGCCAGATGGGCTTCTTTGCCCCCTCGGGCGTCGATCTGCCGGGCGAGCGGGCGGGCCAGGTGCGCCCGGTCGCCGAGTGGGGCGATATCTCGTTCGCCAACATCAGCTTTGGTCAGGGCATGACGGCGACGCCGCTGCAGCTAGCGAGCGCGCTGTCTGCCATCGCCAACGGCGGCACGCTGTACCGGCCACACATCGTGCGCCGCATCGTGTCGCCGACCGGCCAGACGCTGCTTGATGCCCCGGCCAGCGGCCGACGGGTGATGAGCAGCGGCACCGCCGAGCAGGTCCACCGCATGCTGCGAGCCGCCATGCTGAAGAAAGGCACCGGCGAAAAGCTGGACATCCCCGGCTATCCGGTGGCGGGCAAGACCGGGACGGCGCAGAAGGTCGACCCGGCGACCCGACGCTACTCGCCGGAGTACTGGGCCTCTTCGTTTATGGGCTACGCCCCAGCCGACAGCCCGCGACTCCTGTTGTTTGTCGTCATTGATGAGCCGCAGGAAGGCCACTATGGCGCCGAGGTGGCGGGGCCGATCTTCGTCAAGGTCATGGCCGCGGCCCTGCCCTACCTGGGCGTGCCGCCACGCCAGAGCCAGCCGGGTGGGGGTGCCGCTCTCCCCGAGGGCCTGGCCGCACCCGCCGCCGCTGCGCGCCCGCCTGCAGCGCGGACGGAACGCGACAGCGCCAGCGCGACCAGCGTCGCGACGATTCCCGACTTTACCGGCATGGGTCTGGGACAGGCCCTGGACACCGCCCGCAAGGCCGGCTTGCGCGTCGAGATCAGCGGTAGCGGGCTGGTCGTCCGGCAAGAGCCCGCCCCGTACAGCACGCGGAAGAGCCCGGTCTGTCAGCTGCGCCTGGCGCCCTCCCCCTAGGTCGATGCGAGCCCCTGCATGACGACGCCCCCGACGACACCCCCGACGATGACGACCGCGCCGCCACGATCCAGGCGCCTGGGCGATCTGTTGCGCGGCGTCCCCATCGAACACCTGAGCAGCGGTCCGGCGCAGCCTGCGGGGGCGCTTCCTGAGCTAGTGGTTGGCGAGCTACGCGATGACTCGCGTCAGGTGGCAAGCGGGGATCTGTTCGTCGCCCTCTCGGGCCAGACCGTGGACGGTCACCGCTTCGTGCAGATCGCCGCCGAGCGGGGGGCCGTGGCCGCGGTGGTCGAGCGCCGGCAAGATGTGGCCATCCCGCAGATCGTGGTCGGCAACACCGCCCAGGCGCTGTCGCTGATCGCGGCCAATCGCTACGGCCGACCGGCTGAGGCGATGACCCTGGTGGCGGTGACGGGCACCAACGGCAAGACGACGACCACGCACCTGATCGAAGCCATGCTCAACGCCGCTGAGCGCGCGGACGCCGAGCCGCGGAGCGAGGGGCGAGCCGGGGTCATCGGCACGATCGCCTATCGCTTTGGCGGCCATCGCTGGCCAGCCCCGCTGACCACGCCGACCGCGCTGCTGCTGCAGCAGACGCTCGGCGAGATGCGCGCGCTCGGTGCGACGCATGTGGTGATGGAGGCCTCGTCGCACGCGCTGGCGCTGCACCGCCTGCACGGCGTCCGCTTCCGCGTCGCGGCCTTTACCAACCTGACGCAGGACCACCTCGACTTTCACGGCGATATGGAGGCCTACTTTCAGGCCAAGCTACGGCTGTTTCACGAGCACCTGCTGCCGCCGAGCGAGGGAGGCCGGGCCGTCGTGCTGATCGATGACGAGGCCGGCGCCCGCATCGCCGCTAGCCTAGAGGCCGACGCCTGCCTGCGCGTCTCGCTCAGCGGCCCGGCCGAGATCAGCCTGCGCAGCGAGCGGCAGACGCTAGAGGGGACCGTCGCCACCTTCCAGACCCCGAGCGGCGAGCTGACCCTGCAGTCGCGGCTGACCGGGCGCTTTAACCTAGCCAACCTGGCTGTGGCGGTCGGCGTCGGCGTGGCGCTGGGGCTAAGCCCGGCCCGCATCGCCGCTGGTCTGGCCCAGGTCGAGGGCGTCCCCGGCCGGCTGGAGCGCCTGGGCCCACCGCGACTGACTGCCCCGCTCGGCAGTCCCCCGGCACCAGCGGCTGGGCCAAGCGGACCCTCGGTGTTCGTCGATTACGCCCATACCCCAGATGCGCTGGCGCGGGTGCTGTCCAGCCTGCGCACGCTCGGCGGTGGCGAGAAGCGGCGCGGCCGCCTGTGGGTGGTGTTCGGCTGTGGCGGCGATCGCGATCCCAGCAAGCGGGCCCCGATGGGCCAGATCGCGGCGGCCGGTGCGGACGTGATCGTCGTGACCTCGGACAACCCGCGCAGCGAGGACCCGCTTTCGATCATCGGCATGATCGAAAGCGGCATCACCGGCGTCGGCGGCCGCCCGCCCGAGCGGCTGGAGCGTGGGGGTCTGGCCAGCGCCCGCAGCGGCTACTTCATCGAGCCGGACCGGCGCCAAGCGATTGCCTGGGCCATTGCCGCTGCCCGTCCCGAAGACGTCGTTCTAATTGCTGGCAAGGGACACGAGGACTATCAGATCGTTGGCAGCCAGAAGCAGCACCTCGACGATCGCGAAGAGGCCCTGCGGGCGCTGCTGTCCCGCACCGAGTCGCCCCCGCGCTCGGCGCCGCCGCCGAGCAGTCCGCAGCTGGGCGCAGCGGGCGGGCCAAGCGTCGCCTCGACGATTGAGCTTCCGCTGGAGCGAGTGCTGGCAGCGACCGGTGGCCGTCTGCTGCGCGGCGGAGCCTATCGCTTCTCGGCCGTTACCATCGATAGCCGGGCGGTGATTCCCGGCGCCCTGTTCGTTGCCGTGCGCGGCCACAAGCAGGATGGGCATCAGTTCTGTGCGCAGGCGGTCTCGGCCGGAGCCGCCGGGCTGCTGGTCGATCGCGGCAAGGCGCCGCGGCTGCCTGAGTCGCAGTCGGTGGCGGTGATCGAGGTGGCCGATACCCACGTGGCGCTTGGCCAGCTAGCGCGCGCTCACCGCGAGGCCCCCGAGATCAGCGGCAAGCTGCGCGTCGTCGCGGTCACCGGTTCGAGCGGCAAGACCTCAACCAAGGAGCTCGTCGCCGCCATCCTGGCGACGCAGACCGGCGATGCCGCCGAGGTCCTCAAGACCGAGGGCAACCTCAACAACCACTTTGGTGTGCCGCTGACCCTCTTGCGCCTGCGCCCGGGTCAGCGCTTCGCGGTGATCGAGATGGGGATGTCGGCACGCGGCGAGATTGCCTATCTCACCTCGCTCGCCCGGCCCGACGTTGGCATTGTCACCAATGTCGGCCCCGCTCACCTGGAGATGCTCGGCTCGCTCGACAACATCGCCGCCGCCAAGGGCGAGCTGTTCGTGGGTCTGGGCGATGGTGCGACGGCGGTGTTCTTGGGCAACCCCGAGCACGACCGCGTTCACAAGCAGGCGCTCTTGGCCGGTGCGACCGCGACCCCAAGCAGCCGCAGCGGGCGCCTGCGGGCCTTTGTCGCTCGACGCGCCGAGGACGCGGGCGGCAGCAGCAGCGAGCCCAGCCCAGTTTTGTCCTACCGCCTCCTGGCCCAGCGACCCGAGGGCATCGAGGTCGAGCTCCGCTATGTCGGCGGCGATGGCCCGGCCGCCATCGGTCCCAGCCGAGTGGTGGCCCAGGTGCCGCTGGTCGGCGCCCACCAAGCCGACAACGCCGCCCTGGCAGCCGCTGCGGCGCTGGCCCTCGATGTGCCGCTCTTGCTCTCGGCGCACGGCCTGTCGCGCGTCGTCCAGGCCAAGCACCGTGGCCAGATCCTCACCATCCAAGGTCGCCAGGTCATCGACGACTGCTATAACGCCAACCCCGACTCGACGGCCGCCGCGCTGCGCACCCTGGCGGCGCTGCGTGGGCAGGCGCGGGCGGTGGCGGTGCTGGGCGACATGCTAGAGCTTGGTGCGGACGAAGCGGCCCTGCATCGCCGGGTCGGTGAAGTCGCGGCCGAGTGCCGCCTCCACCAGCTCATCACCGTCGGTCCCCGGGCGGAGCAGGCCTGCTTGGCGGCGCGCGCCGCTGGGCTTCCTTCGACCCACGCTGAGTCGCCACAGCAGGCGGCTCGCCTGGCCGCGGCGGCCACCCAGCCGGGCGACTGGATCCTGGTCAAAGGCTCGCGCGGGATGGCGCTCGAGCATGTCATCGACTCCCTGCGCTCGCCGCCCAGCGATGGGACGAGCCACCCACCTGGCGGCGACCCTGCCGCACCGACACGCCCGGCTGACCGGCAGCACGGCGGGGCGAGCTAGAGCCATGCTTTACCACCTCCTTTATCCCCTGCATGTCCATCACGCCCTGCGCTGGCTGAACCTGGTGCGCTACGTCTCGACGCGGACCATCCTGGCCATCCTCACCGCGCTCCTCATCAGCCTGGTCTTGGGCCCCTGGTTCATCGATCGGCTGCGCCGCCTGCAGATCGGCGAGACGATTCGCACCGACGGACCCGAGACGCACAAGAAGAAGGCCGGCACGCCGACCATGGGCGGCACGCTGATCTTGTTCTCGCTGGTGATTCCGACGCTGCTGTGGTGCGACCTGTCCAATCGCTTCGTCTGGGTGGTGCTGGCCATCACCACCAGCTTTGGCGTCATCGGTTTCCTCGACGACTATCGCAAGCTGCGCGTCTCGAAGAAAGGCCTGCCCGGCCGCACCAAGCTGATCCTGCAGACGCTGGTGACGGCGGCGGTGGTCGGCTACGTCTTTTACTCGAACCTGTTCGACGTCGATCTGCGCTTCCGCGTGGCGCTGCCGCTGGTCGATTTCTACAAGCACCCGTTTGTCATGATCGGGCCGCTGTACGTCCTGTTCGCGGTGCTGGTCATCGTCGGCAGCAGCCACGGCGTCAACATGACCGATGGCCTTGACGGCCTAGCGATCGGCCCGGTGATCATCGCGGCTGGCACCTTCCTGATCCTGTCGTACGGCGCGGGCACGGTCATCAAGGGCTTCAACATCGCCGAGTACCTCAAGATCCCGTACATCTATGGCGCCGGCGAGCTGGCCATCTTCTGCGGCGCCATGGCCGGGGCCAGCGTCGGCTTCCTTTGGTACAACACCTACCCGGCGCAGATCTTTATGGGCGACGTTGGCTCGCTGTCCTTGGGCGGCGCGCTCGGCACCCTGGCGGTGCTGACCAAAAACGAGCTGACGCTGTTCATCCTCGGCGGCGTCTTTGTCGCCGAGACGGTGTCGGTGATGCTGCAGGTGATGTCGTTCAAGCTGACCGGCAAGCGCATCTTCAAGATGGCGCCGCTGCACCATCACTTCGAGCTTAAGGGCTGGGCCGAGCCGAAGGTCATCGTCCGCTTCTGGATCATCGCCGTCATGCTGGCCCTGATCGCGCTGGCGACGCTGAAGGTGCGCT
>CAZVMD010000273.1:0-3787 GCA_964628555.1 uncultured Myxococcales bacterium
AAGGCCGGGATGCTGCCGCCCGGCTCGCTGTAGCACTGATAGGTCAGCTTGGCGCCACCCGCCTCGCTCGGCTCGATTAGCCAGCTCCCGCGGACCACCGGGATGCGCACAAAGCCCGAGGCGGCCGGCGGGCCTAGCTCGTTGGCGGTCTCGAAGCGCACCTGCAGCACGCCGCTCTTTTCGTCGCGCGACTGCGAGATGCGCATGGTGTAGTCGCGGTCGCTGACCACCGGCGTCTTGACCTGATCGTAAAAGACCAGCTCGGTGTCGCTCTTGCGGATCACCTCGCGCTTCTTCACCGTGCCCTGCGGCGGCTCGGTCAGGCCGGTCCACAGGCCGCGCAGCACGACCTCGGGGCGGATCGGCGTCGTCGCCCGGGCCCGGTATTCCATGAACTTCGAGCCGGGCACGGCCCGCTTCTCGACGACGATCCCCTCGCGGTTCTCGCCTTTGACCGGCACGCTCTCCCAGGCGGGCTCAGCCGCGGCCAAAAGCGGCAGCAAGAGCAGCGCAAACGTCAGGCCCAGCCCGACCCCAGTGGCACGCATATGGCTCATAGTCATCACCTTTTCAGGTGATATAAGTTACATATTTTTATTCAATTAAACAGCTTGAAGCCGGAGCCCGGCGTCGCTGCGGCGGCTACGCCCGGACAGCCGGGCCAAGAGTCGGGGGCTTAGGTGCGGGGGATGCAGCGGCTGAGCAGCGCGTCGCCGATCGCGGTGGCCCCGGCGGGGGTGCTGTCCATCTCGTGCGGGGCGCCGGTGACGTAGAGGATCTCGACGCTGGCGCCGCTGGCCTTGAGGGCATCGTGCAGCGCCGTCTGCAGCGGCATGTAGCCGCCGGGATCATCCTTGCCGGTCAGGAAGCGCACCGGCACGCCATCGAGCTTGCTGGCATTGGGGCCCTGGATCGGTCCGAGCATGGCAAGCTGCGTCAGATCCGCGGCGCTGCTGGCCGAGCACTTGGGCATGGCGGCAAAGCTGAGATCGATGAGCGAGCGCGGTCCGTTGCCTAGCTGGCAGATCCGGCTGGCGCAGTCGGGACAGCGGCTGGTGATCAGCGACTGGCACTGCGCCTTCCACGTCGCATCGGTCTCGCCCTGACAGGCTAGGTCCAGGCGATGGAACGGTCCCGAGCTGGGCATGGCAAAGTCGAGGACCTTGCCCGCTCCCTGCCAGGTGAGGGCATAGCCAAGCTCGGCGCTGCCGCCCGAGTTGCCAGTGGCGCAGAGCGAGCCGGTCTTGACCACGCTGGCACGCAGATAGCGCAGCAGTGTCGCCAGCCGACAGGCCGTCTGCTGCGGTCCAGCCGTGCCACCGGTGAACCAGCCGGCCGGCCAGCGCCGATCGATGACCATATAGCCGGCATCCTGCAGGCGCTTGGTCTGGGTGAAGTTGTAAAAGCCGGTGCCATCGCCACCGCTGCCGAAGACGATGCCGCCCTTATCGCTGGTGCCGGCGCTGCGGTCGTAGTAGGCGACCTCGACCACGGCGGCGGGCAGGCCAGCGCAGACGACGTCGTAGGTCTCACAGCGGCTGGCCGCACCGGGGGCCTTCTCGCAGGGGGCGGCGCGCTTGGTGACGGACTCGCCCTGCCCGGGGTCGCCGGGCGTGCCCAGGTCGGCCCCCAGCGGGTTAGTCGAGCCTTCCGAGCCCGAGCAGCCCAGCCAGAAAGAGCCCATCGAGACGAGTGCCACAAAGCCCAGGTGAATAATGCGCATCGTGCCTCTCCTTTCGCTAAGGGGGGTGCAGAGAGCGGGCCCTGGGGCAGCTTCAGGCTGCTCCCTTGGACCGGCTAATTTCTCCATAATCATGACAATGGTCACGTTCCCAAGATTCCCATTTTTTGCCGCAAAAAGTCGATGACTGAAATTTTTCCGTCGGTAACTTTGCGCTATGCCTTCCCTTAGGTCAGCTTGGGCATGGCTGTGCGGACATCGTCCTTCCATATTCATAAGTATGGATCGACATGCCAAGCCGGGGCATTTGACAGCCGCCGGGAGCCGCGCCAGTCTGCGGCGGTCGGGCGTCCCTCGCTGGGCGTCCGTCCGGTGGCCTCGACGGGCTCGACGTAAACCAAGGCTCGCCCCAGGGCGCCGAATCGCCGAATCGAGGTGGTCGAAATGAGGATGTCCCCCCTGCTCTCTCGCCGGCTCCGCTGCTGGTCTCTCCTGCTCGTGCTGCTTGTGGGTCGCGGCACGCTACCGTTGGCCGCCGCCAGCCCACCGGGCGGCCCTGCCCCCGCCGCGCCGCCGGGAACAGCCGCCGCAAGCACCGCCGACCCAGCCAGAAGCGACCGCTGGCTGCGGCGCTGGGGACCGATTGCTGATGCCATCTTCGCGCACGCTGAGCTCGCGCTCGCGGAAAAAAAGAGCGCCGAGCTCCTGGCCAAGGAGCTCGAAAAGGAAGGCTTTTCCGTCGAGCGGGGCGTCGCGGGGATGGCGACGGCCTGGGTGGCAAGTGCCGGCAGCGGCGCACCCGTGATCGGCATCCTGGCGGAGTACGATGCGCTGCCCGGACTGTCGCAGCGCCCCGGGCTGGCGCGCAAAGAAGCGCTGCTCAGCGGCGCCCCGGGTCACGGCTGTGGCCACAACCTGCTCGGCACGGCCGCCGTCGCCGCCGCGGTTGCCGCCAACCAGACGCGACGAGAGAAGCGGCTGCCCGGCACGATCCGCGTCTTTGGCACCCCGGCTGAAGAGCAGATCATCGGCAAGACCTTCATGGTCCGCGAGGGCCTGTTCCGCGGCACCGATGTCGTCCTTGCCTGGCATCCAGAAGAGACGAGCTATGTCTATACGCGGCCACGACTGTCGGTGACGGTGGTGGACATCGAGTTCTTCGGGACCACGGCGCATGCAGCGGCCTCGCCCTGGCTGGGGCGCAGCGCACTGTCGGCGCTAGAGCTATTCGATCACGCGATTGCGCTGATGCGCGAGCACATCCTGCCCACTGCCCGCCTGCACCGCGTCATCAAGGCTGGGGGCGTCGCCGCCAACGTCATCCCCGACTACACCAAGGTGCAGTACTTCGTGCGCGACGAGACGGGAGAGCGGGTCGCAAGCATGCTCGAGCGCGTGCGTCACGCCGCAGAAGGGGCAGCGCTGGCCACCGAGACCAAGAGCAAGCTCAGCGTGCGCGCCGCCACCCGCGAGCCCCTGTATAACGAGACGCTGTCGCGGCTGCTGCAGAGTGAGCTGGAGGGGGTGGGAGCTCCAAGCTGGGACAGCCAAGATCAGGCCCTGGCCCGCGACATCCAGCGCGAGCTAGGACTGCCAAGCCTGGGCCTGGCCTCCACCATCGTGCCCTATGGGCCGGGGCACGGTGCGACTGCCTCGTCGGACGTCGGCGAGACGAGCGCCGTGGTGCCGCTGGCCGAGCTGGCTGTGGCGACGCGCCCACTGGGTACGCCGGCCCACCACTGGGCCCAGACCGCAGCGGCGGGGCACGGGCTGGGCAAGCACGGCATGCTGACTGCGGCGCAGACGCTGAGCGGGGCGCTGACCACCCTGCTCGGCTCGCCAGAGCTGGTGGAGAAGGCGCGGAGCGAGTTCCTGCGCGCGACCGGCCAAGCCCCGTATAAGAGCCCCTTGCCTGCCGAGGCCCGCCCCGAGTCCTGGTAGCCCGGTCGCAGTCTCTAGACAGCAGAGCCTCGCCCCCCTGGGAGCCGTCCAAATCACCGGTTCGCCGACGGTGGCGCGCCGCCCGCAAAAGGCCCGCGCAGCTTGGCACGAGCGCGGTATAGTTACCAGAGCGCGACGTGGGTGGGGACGCAGCGCTGGCCTGGC
>CAZVMD010000273.1:3887-10133 GCA_964628555.1 uncultured Myxococcales bacterium
GAGCTAGGCTCGAACGCGCTGCACTACAACGGCACCAACTGGACACCGCGAGTGGCTACCTTCCGCAATGGCCCGGGCGTCCTGCGCGGCATCTCGGGCAGCGCCGCCAACAACGTCTGGGTGTACGGCGACGACCAGTCGGTCTCGACGTGGAATGGCTCGGCCTGGACCTTCCTCGCTCGTACCTACACCCCGACCGGCGTCTACGCCACGCCAGGTGGGGGCGGCTACATGCAGCACTACACATCGCAGATGTATCGCGTCACTGCGGCCGGCGGCTACACGATGCCGACCGCGCCCACCAGCGACCTGTCCGGGACCTCGAACATCACCGGTCTGTGGGGAATCGACGGCAGCAACGTGTTTACTAGCGGGCCCCAGGGCGTGCTCTACAAGTTCAACGGCACGACTTGGTCGACGATTCAGACGCCGGTGAAGGAAGTCGGCGTGTTCGCCAAGGGGGCAGGCATCGCCCCCAACGATATGTGGCTGGTCGGCCCGGCTGGCATCGTCGCCCACTGGGACGGCACCAAGGTCACCAGCGATCGAGCCAACGTTATCTCGGGCAACATCGTCAGCGTCTGGGGCAGCAGCACCTCCGATGTCTGGCTGGTCACCGACAAGAGCACCGTCGTTCACTACGATGGCGTCGCCTATCGCGAGTCCGCCCCGCTAGTCAGCGGCACGGGAGCCGGCCTGTACGGCATCGGCGGCTCGGGCCCCAAGGATATCTGGCTGTGCGGTGGCGAAAACAACACCGCGGTCATGCTGCACTACGACGGCACGTCGTGGAAGAAATCGACGCTGCCAACGCTGCTCACCATGATCGAGAGGTCGATGAACGTGGTCTGGGCCTCTAGCCCCAGCAACGCCTGGGCCTGGGGTGGCTCGGTCACCACGGGCATCAAGTGGGACGGCAACAGCTGGCAGCTCGACGCGACCGCGACCACCAATCAGCTGGTGGACACGCTGTGGGGCTCCGGTCCGAACGACGTCTTTGTGGCGGGCGGCGGCGACATGCTGCACTACAACGGCTCTGCTTGGTCGCGCACCGGCATGCTGACGGCGGTGATCTCAGCGCTCGGTGGCTCCAGCCCGACCGACGTCTGGGCCGGCGGCGCCCTCGGTGCCTACCGCTGGAACGGCTCGTCTTGGGGGACTGTCATCAGCCTGCCGGGCCTAGCCGGAGGGATCAAGCGCATCACCTCGACCTCCGGCAACGACGCCTGGGCCTCGGACAGCCAGGGAGCTCTTTATCGCTGGAACGGCGCCATGTTCCGCCAGGTCAACACCAGCCTCGGACGCTACGGTCAGCCGCTTTCGATCTGGGCATCCAACGGCGGCCTCATCTGGTTTGGCGGCCGCGGCATCCTGACCTACGGCCGCTAACGCCAATCAAGGGAGGCTCGGCCTCCCTCTTCGCTACGCGCCGCTCGTGCCCCCCTTACCGCGCCGTCCTTCGTTCATCACCGTCGGCAAAGTCGCTCGCGAACTAGCCCGGGCTCGCCGTCTCTTCGGGCCCGTCGGCTGGCCCAGGCCCGGATCCCCCCACGCAGAAAAAGCTCGCTAGTTCTGCTTGGCCTTGAGCTTGCGCTCGACGCGGCCCATCAGCTCGCGCCAGCCGGCGCGCCGAGCGTCCCACTTCTTGTCGGCCAGGAGCTTGCGGGCGGTTGCCAACGAGGCCTCGGCGTCGCTGTAGCGCTCGTCGGCGATATAGGCCTCGGCAAGGAAGAACTGGTTGGGCGGATAGTCGGCAGCTGCCGCCACCGCTCGCTTCATGTACTGCACCGCCTTCTCGGGATCACCGACGGAGACGGGCTCTTTGGGGGCCCGTGCGTACAGCACGCCGATGATCCGCAGCGGTCCGCCGTTGTCGAACTTCTCGTCGATCTTGATCGCCGCTTCCGACTCGCTGACAAAGCTCTGCAGCAGCGGCCGGGTCTCGCCTTTTTGCAGCAGCGCCGAGAAGCCGTGCAGCTGGGCCAGGTAGTAGTGACCCTCGACGCGATCGGCAGCGAGCTCGATCGCGCGCTTGGCAGCCTGCAGGCCCGAGGGCACCAAGCTGGCGCGGGCATCGCCATCGGGCTCGGACAGCGCGGCGTAGGCACGCGCCAGTCGCCACTGCAGATCATAGGCGCCAGCGCCACCGGCCCAGTCCGCATGCGCCCCCTGCGCGCGCTCCAGGGCAGTCAGCGAGTTGCGCGCCGCCCCCAGGCCATCCTGCTCGTCGGCGACGCGCAGAAGTCCGGCCGGCTCGGCAGGTAGACTCTCGGCACTGAAGGCCGCGCCACCGGTCTTGACATCGGCGGCCGGCGGGCAGCCTAAAAGCAGTGTCGCTCCCAGAAACAGCGATGGGAGCAGCAGCACACGCCCCAGGCGGCGGGCCGGGGACAGAGACGAGGCAGACATCGGCATGGTGGCTTATTTCTTTCCGTTCGCCGCGCCGCCCTCGAACCGCTGCTGCGCGTCCTGATAGAGCTTGTTGTTGGGGGCTACGAACTTGGTGATGTGCATCTCTTTGCACGTCGCGCTGCGCGGCCCCTCACACAGGCCAAGGAGCGCCTTGCGCAGCTCTTTTTGTTTGTCGGACAAGAGCACTCCAGCGAAGGCAACGACGACCACGGCCGGCTGGGCCGGCGACGAGTAGATCGTCCGCAGCGCCGCCCCACCGTCCAGCTTCTGCGCCATGGCCAGCTGCTCGTCATCCAGCACCGCGGCATCCGCCTCGCCGCGCAGGACAGCCCGCGCGGCCTTGATCGCGCTACCTACCTGCTTCAGCTGGGCATGGCTTTGAATCGCCTGTTTCCCATCGAGAACTACTCTGCCCAAGTAGGTCGGCACGTCCGCCAGGTGGGTCCACAGCTTCTTACCGGCCAGGTCGGCGAGGCTCTTTAGCGCCGCATCCTTGACTACCACATGCAGCCGGGCCGAGTTGAGATCAGCGCTCTCGATCTGCACCAGCAGCTCCAGCTTGTGGCTCTGGCGCAGCTCGAAATAAAGCCAGGGCTCAAGGATGCCAAAGCCTGGCTTCTGAGCATCGAGGTAGGCCAGGACTTCCTTGCGCGAGGTCAGGAAGCGACCATGCGCTGAGCCCTTGGGCCAGCCGGCCAGCGCTTCGATCTCGGCCGCCATGCGGTCGATGTACGGCTGCGCCGCCTCGGCTTCGCCGCCCAGCCGCAGCGTGTAGATCGCAAAGTCCGTGGGCGCGGCGGCAGCCGAGGGCAGCCCGAGCAGGCCGGGGCACGCCGACAGCAGCATGCCGAGCAGCGCCGAGCGCAGGAGCGAGGCAGGCGCCGACGCGCCAAATTTCTGACGGTGACCGAGGCGAGGAAGCGACAGCATGCGGGCATTCTCCTGGTCAGGTCGGGGTGTGTCAACAGTCGCCAGGTGCCGCCAAAGCAGACGATGCGGACTGGCTGCCCCGGGCCTGCGAGGCGTGGGTGTGGGCACGAACTTCAGCACTGACGCGGAGCGCGACAGCGTGTGGCGCTACAGCAGTTGACGAACACCTGTCTCAGACATTCGCGCTGCGCTGCGACGTGGTATGGTGCGCGCTCGATGACTGTCCTGCGCTGGCCGCGAAGTTGCCCCCTCTGTAGGGTCCCTGGCCTCTTGTGCCTGCTGATCCTCCTGTGCGGCTCGGGCTGTCTGTCGTTTCGCAGCATCCTGGCCACAGCCAGCGTCGGTCAGATGATTGGTCCGCGGGCCAACATCGTTGGCATCCTGCCCGTCTTCTGCGAGGCCGAGAACATCCTCAGCGCGACCAGTCCCGAGACGCAGCCCTCGTGCCCGCAGCGCGAAGTCGAAGCCTACAGCCGCGAGATCATTCGCTATTCGCAGAACGTCGCTGCCTACGCCAGCCTGCTGCACGATCTGGCTGAATTCGACGATGACCGACTCGCCGACCCCTTGTCGCGCGCCATCCGCGGCACCGAGTTCTTCGTCGATACCGTGGCCGGTGAAGACGCGAGCAGCGGACGCCAGCTGTCGGCTTCGGCGGCCCGCATCGCGCAGCTGCTGACGCAGGAATGGCGACGCAATCGCATCGAGGAGCTGGTCCGCAACACGCACCCGCATGTCGATGCGGTGCTGGCAGGCCTGGTCGAGCGGGTAGCAGCGCTGGGCGAGTCGACGAAATCGCAGGCCGAAAAAGATCTGACGCTGCGTCGCCGCCTGCTGGAGCAGCTTGATAAGACCAGCGCCCCGGAGACGGCAGCCGGGCAGGCTCTGGCGCGGACGCAGCGACAGGCGATGCTGCTGGGCCTGCTGCACTTTCAGCAGTTCGCCAAGCGCAGCCACGAGGGGCTCGTCGAGTACAAGAAGGCCGTCTTGGCCTTTCGCCGCGCCCATCAGGTGCTCTATGAGCGCGTCTCGCAGAACCGGTCGCTCTTGGAAGACGATAGTCGCGTCTACGAAGAGCTGAAGAAAGACATTCCACCCCTTCTCAAGTAGAGGGGCATCGGGACCCGACATGCCAGAGCGGAGTGGCCCTCCAGAACCTCCTAGCCAGCCGAGCAGCGCCCCCAGCGGACGAGCTGAGGGCAGCCAGTCGATCGTCGAGCGGACGATTGCCATTACCCGCAGCCTGCGCGAGGTAGCGCACGCGCTCATGGAGTGCGCCTTTGATGCCCGGCAAGCTGGAGAGCTCGATCTCGACGGGTTTCTGGCGGTCAGCGACCGCTACCAGGCGATGATCAACCAGGCCAATACCGCTCTATACGAGGTGGTCAAGGCGCTGCCGCCCCTCGGCGAGCACATCGAGAAGATCGAGCAGGCGACCCGCGAGCTGGAGCGGGCGGCGCGACGCCTGCGCGAGGTCAAAGACGTGCTCACCCTATCGGCTGAGCTGCTCGCGGCCTTGAGCTCTCTCACCATCGCGGTGCTCCGTCCCGACGCTGCCGCCATCGCCGCCACTGCCGAGTCCATCGCCGCGGTCACCGCGTCAATCCGGGCTCGCATCGTCAGCCGCTAGAGGCGGCCAACCCAGGAGTTGTGTTCACATGCGCACCGTATTTATGGGATCACCCGAGTTCGCCGTGCCCAGCCTGCTGGCGCTGCACGCGCAGACCGAGGTGGTCGCCGTGGTCTGCCAGCCGGATAAGCCGGCCGGACGTGGCCTGGACATGACGCCCCCGGCGGTCAAGGTTCAGGCGCAGACGCTCGGCCTGACGGTGCTCCAGCCGCAGTATGTGCGGCCCAGCAAGTCCGACTTCTGCCAGACGCTCGCGGCGCTGGCGCCCGAGCTTGTCGTCGTCGCGGCCTACGGCAAGATCCTGCCGCCCGAGGTGCTGGCCATTCCGCGCCTGGGCTGCTGGAACGTGCATGCCTCGCTGCTGCCGCGCTATCGCGGCGCTGCCCCGATCCAGTGGGCGCTGATCCGCGGCGAGACGGTGACTGGGGTGACGCTGATGCAGATGGACGAAGGCATGGACACCGGCGCCATGCTGCTCAAGTGCGAGCTGCCGATTGGCAGCGATGACACCGCCGGCACCCTGCACGACAAGCTCTCAGAGCTGGGCGCCGACGTGCTGCGCGACGGCCTGCGCCGCCTGTTCGCGGGCAAGCCGCCAGTGCCGGTGCCGCAGGAACACAGCCAGGCCACCATGGCCCCCAAGCTCGACAAAGAGCATGGGCGGGTCGATTTTACCCGCGGCCCAGCCGCCGTCGTGGCGCAGCTGCGTGGCGTCGATCCCTGGCCCGGCGGCTTTACCACCCTGGAAGCCCGCGGTAGCAAAGAGGGCGATTCCAACGAGACACCGATGAAGCTCTTTGGCTCCCGCATCTCGTCGGGACGCGGCACCCCGGGCGAGGTCCTGGGCGTCGATCGCGATGGCCTGCACGTCGCCTGTGGAGCAGGCGCGGTGGTCATCGCCGAGCTCCAGCTCCCTGGCCGCAAGCGCATGCCTGCCCTCGCGCTCGCCGCTGGCTTCCCGCTGCCCCGCGGCACGCTGCTCGGCGGTGGCCGCGCCAATCCCCTTCTGGCCTAGACGGCGGCTCGGGGCGCGGCGGCTGGCGGTCTGGCGTTGGCCCCGGGCAGTCAGCCCGGGCTGCCGCGAGTGCCATGACCCCGCGCTCTAGCTGGCCGCATAACGCGCTCGCGTCCACGTCCCCCCAGTCTGGAGCCCCGGTGTAGCGGACGCGCGAGCCAGCTAGGCGCTCGTCTGAACTCCACAGCTGACCGCGGCAGGACCGACCGCGGCAGACTCGGGCCAGGCGGAGCCTACTTTCCCACCGTGCGACCCGGCA
>CAZVMD010000274.1:0-10125 GCA_964628555.1 uncultured Myxococcales bacterium
CGGTTCTGCGAGGACAGCCAGGTCTCGCCCTTTTCCGCCCGCTGGCTGGCCACGCCCAGGCACATCGAGCAGCCCGGCGGATCGATGCGGAAGCCGCACTGCTCGTAGGCTCGCCACAGGCCGGCGGCGTACAGGCGGCCCTGGATCGACAGATCGCCGGGCACGACCAGGCGGCGGGCCTCGGGACGGCGGAGCGTCTCGCCGGCTGCCAGCGCCGCTTCGAGCAGCAGGCCCCCCAGCACCAGCTCTTCTTCCGTCGTGGTGCAGGCACCGATAAACACGCCGTGCACCGGCATGCCAAGGTGCTCACGCACCGGCGCCACGTTGTCGGGCGAGACCGGCTTGGCGAGCAGCGGCTCCAGCTGGCTTAAGTCGATGCGATAGCGGGCGACGTACGGCGCGTCCTCATCGGCGCGGAAGTAGCGCGCCTCGGCAAGCTCAGCGGCGGTCTGCTCGCTGCGACCGTGCAGCCAGGCCGCGACGATGCCATCGGGCTCGAAGATGCCGTTGAGGCCGCCAAACTCGGCGGTCATGTTGGCGATGGTAAAGCGCATATCGGTCGAAAAGCGGCGGGCGGCCTCGCCGCCGTACTCGACGCTGCGCTCCAGCGCCACGGTGTTGCGGCCGAGGGTGCCGAGGGTCTTTAGGATCACCTCTTTGCCCGACATGCCAAACGGCAGCGCGCCGCTGTACTCGACAAAGATCGCCTCGGGGACTTCGATCCATGACTCGCCCAGCACGGCCGCGGCGGTGACATCGGCTCCCCCCAGGCCAATGGCGAAGGCGCCCAGGCCGCCGTGCGACGAGGTATGCGAGTCGGCGCCGATCACCACCTGCCCCGGCAGCACCAGGTCGCGATAGAACTTGGTGTGCAGGATGGTCTGGTTCGAGTCATAGAAGTGGCGGATGCGGCCTTCCTTGGCGAAGCGCTGCGATAGCTGCACCAGCTTCTGGGTCCGCGGATCGCGCAGCAGCGTCGTCGGATCGACGGTGTGATCGACGGCCAGGAAGAAGCGGTCGGGGCGGGGCAGCGGGGGCCGACCCAGCGCCTGATAGGTCTTGTCCATGCCGTTCCAGGCCAGCTCGCTGGCGATCGTCCAGTCGACGGCAATGCGCAGCACGTCGCCGGTCTGGACCTGCGGCCGGGGCTGACCGTCGGGGCCAGGCACAAGCGGCAGGCCGATGGCGTGGGCGGCGAGGATCTTTTGCGTAAGGGTCATGCCTCGCGTCGGCGAGGGAGCAGGCTTCACGGGGGCTCCTTTGCGGGAGGGGGGTGGCGACAGGGATGGCGCGAGCGCGCGGCCCGCGACGGTCACGCGGCGCGGTGTTGCAGGCTAGCGCAGCGCTTGCAGGGCGGCTTCCAGGCGCGGCAGCAGCGCGCGAACCTCGTCGAGGCTGACCGCCCCGACCGACAGGCGCATCCAGCCGCTCTCCTGGCCCAGGCCAAAGGCCTGGAAGGGAACGACAGCCATGCCGGCGGCCTGCAAGAGGTAGCTGCGGATGTGCTCGTTGCTGGTGATGACGGTGCCGTCGGGGAGCCGGCGACCGTGCAGCGCCATCTGCACCGACAGATAGATCGCGCCCTGCGGCGGAATGGCGACGATGGCTAGCTCGGGCATGCGGGCCGCGAGGTCGACGATGCCGCGGTACAGCAGATCCAGCCGGGCCCGCACCGCCGTCGTCATCTCGGCGTGGAAGGCGTTCATGCCGTCGAGATCGCGCAGCACCTCGGCCGCCGCGACCTGCTCGGGCCGGGGCGCCCAGGCCCCGACGTGGCCAATCACATCGCGCATGCGAGCCGTGATGTACGGCGGCGCGACCGCCCAGCCGACGCGCAGCCCGGTGGCGCAGAGCGACTTGCTGATGCCGTCGACAAACAGGGTGTAAGCGGCCATGGCCGGGCGCAGCCCAGGCGGCGTGTAGTGGCGAGCCTCACCGAAGGTCAGCATGAAGTAGACCTGGTCGTACATGACGTACAGCGGGGCGCGACTTCGCCGATCCGGGCTGGCCTGGCGCCGCGCATTTTCAGCCAGCACCAGGTCACAGATGCGGCCGAGCTCGGCTTCGCTGATCACCGTGCCGGTGGGGTTGAGCGGGCTGTTCAGACACAGCAGGCGCGCGCCCTCGCCGGCCCCGCCGGGGGCCAGCAGGCGGGCCAGGGTCGCGGCGGTGGGCATAAAGCCGTCTTCCGGCCGCGTCGGACACTCGACGGGAACGCCCTCGCACAGGTGGATGTAGTGGTTGTTGTTCCACGAGGGCGTGGGATAGATGACGCGGTCGCCGCGCTCGACGACGGCGCGGTAGCAGCCATAGATCGCCGGGCGAGCCCCGCCGCAGACCACGACGCTGTCGATGGGATAGGACAGGCCCAGCGCCCGCCGATAAAACTCCAGCACCGCCTCGCGCGTCGCCAGCATGCCGTCCGAGGGGGGATAGTTGGTCTCGCGCGCCTGGTAGGCCCGGCTGATGGCCGCCTGCAGAAGCGGCGGGATGGGGAACTCGCGCGGCAGAAAGTCGCCGACCGTGAGGTTGCAGATCTGGTGCCCCTTGGCCTGCAGGGCGCGAACGCTGGCGGCGATCTTGAGGATCTCGGAGCCGACGAGGCCCAGCGCCACGCGCGACAGGCCAGCCTGCGCCGCCGCCTCGCCGTCAGCCCCGATGGGCATATGCGCAGAGCAGTCGAGAGGCGGGTGAGCAGAGGAGGTAGACATGCCGCGCATCATATTCGCCACGCGCGGCGAGCGGAAGCCCGAGGAAGCAGGGAGTGTGGGCTGCGCTGCGCGTTGCCAAGCGGCCTGCCTTCCCCAGCGGCCCGGCTCGCCGTCCTCTTTCCCCCCAAGGACGCTCCCGGCGACTCTCTGCAGCTTGGGCGGCTCGGCTTGGTTCTCAACCCGCGCAGTTACCGTCGGTTGGCTGGGGGCTGCGAAGCCGCGGCGGGTGGGGAATAGCGCAGCAACGGCGAGGAGGTGTCGATGGGAGGCAGCGGCATGGGGGGCGGGACACGGCGTGCGGGGTCGGGGGGCCCTGGCCGCGGACGCTCAGATCGGTGGCGCTTCTCTAGGGTCTCTGGGCTGGGCTGCGGCTGGCCATTTGGCTCGCAGGCCCCATTGCACGCGTCGACCGGCTGAGCGGTGTGGAGCAAGTTCCCCTTCTTCTGATTTTCCTCCGCCTCCTTACGCCGCTGTTGTTCGGCGCTTATTTCCTCGGGGAGCCGAGCGATGCGGTCGCTTGGCGAGGTCTGCGGGAACAGCTCCCAGAGCTTCCGTTGCTCATCTCTTAGGCGTGCTCGCTCGGCATCTATACTTGCGTGAGTACGCGCGTAAATCATAATAGCCTTTTCTAGGGCAGACCATGCCTCGCGATATCTAGAATTAGTTTTTAGTATTTCTGCCGATTCCTCGAGAATGCGCATCGCCGGCTCGGACTCACCCCGCGCCTCCAAGACTTCTGCGTACAGTGTATACACATCAACCTGTTGCGACAGGTCCAAGAATTCCCCGCGATTCTTCGTCGCTCGCAAGGTGGATTCTGCTCTATCTAATTGCGAGTCTTCGAAGAAAATGATCGCTAGGTTGTACTGGATAGTGGTTTGTAACGTGCTGGCTTGTTTCTTGTCCGTGTTTGCTAATTTTGAAATCTCATCTAGTGCTTGCACGTACAGTTTTGTGGCGGCCATTCGGTTCTTATTGGAATGCTCTATTTGAGCTAAATTTGAATATGTATGTGCCAGTCCGAAATGGTCCTGTAAGTCATGTTGTAGCTGTTTCGCTGCATTGAAATTCTCCGCAGCTCTCCGGGCCTCATTGGTAGCGAGCGACAGCTTGCCCTGGTTGTAGTAGGCCCTGGCAAGCAAGCGCCGGTCACCGGTTTTTTTGCCGGCGTCGATTGCGGTACCGAAGTATCTCTGAGCGAGTGGTATTTCTTGCAATTGCATATACAGTAATCCCAGATTATTGGCTGACCGCCCAAGTCCATACAAAGAACCGGTCTTCATGAAATACTCATACACCTGTGTCAGCTCGCTTCGCGCTGCTGCGAAGTCACCGCTGCTTTGGTATGTAAGGGCAAGATTATTTCTTGTTAGCATCATCCCGAACTCATCATTGACTATGGCTCGAATATTTAATGACCGATGAAAGAAGTCCTTCGCGGCCTGGTATTGGTGATTTATTAGCGCTAATAAGCCTTGTTTGTGTATGGCTGCACCGAGGCTATAATAATCTCGGGCGTCTTGCAGTAATTGAACTGCTTCTTGCAGCTGCGCCGTCGCCTCAGCTTGTTTTTGTTGGAAAATCATCGTCCAACCTAAGTAGGTATGTTGAACACCTTGGCATCCCCGATCTCCAGGAGGACACTGATCGTAGGCCGCCTTGAATGCGGCCGCGGCCTGATCCAAGTTACCAGCCAAGACATGGCTGCGCCCGAGTAGCTGAAACAGCTCGTGCCGCCTATCGGTGCCCTTGGGTATCTTGGACGTGCTACGGGCCATTAGCTGCGTTGCCAGCCCATACCGCTCGGTACGGAAGGCAAAGATCCCCAATGCAAAGTCGAACAGAAGCCTGATGTCGCGCGAAAGCAAGCGCGGAAGATCCCGGCCCAGAAGCTCTTGCGGTTCCTCAGCGGTGACCCAGTGTGAAGATTCCTTGTACAGCCCAGCGTGACTGGTAATCGTTATGTGTGAGTAATAATTCTTAGCGGTAGGCAGCAGCTGCTCTAAGGGACATGATGAAATATTCATAACAGCTCTCTCGCTGCCGATAATATTATATTCCTGTTTGCATGTATTTGGTGCAGAGCTTTGTCTATATTTGTGGCCTCCAGAGACTTGGCTCTCGTATCCCCAAAAAACGATGTGGGCATCGACCTTTCTTCCAATATCCAATGCCGACCCATGATCGCCGATGGAACAGTCAATTCTTTTTATGTCGAAATGGTCCATGGTTATGCCCGATGTTCCCATGCGTAATTCATTAGAAATGTATTCAGCCAAGGCCCCCGATAGGCGATCGGCAAAGGCAGAGCCACCGAACTGACGGCTCGCTACGCTGCTTGAATAGTTGGCAACCAGAATCCGCAGACGATCCTTATCTCTTGAGGGTGAGAATGGGCTTTCTCCGGTATCTATGTGGCATTCTTTAGGTACCGCAGGGGCTGCGGCTGGATATGCGTTGGGCGCGTAATAGGTCATCGAGGTTATTAGAGCAAACAGCGCTAACCAGCGGGGAGGATGCATGCGTCTTCACTTTCAAGTGGGCGAAGCACTTAAGCGGCTTGTGCGGAGGGCAGCGGACGAAGCGAGCACAGCCGTTTAGACGGCTGGCCCGTCCGGCCTTGCGGGCGTACTGCTGTGTTCGCTATCTGGCATAGCATGAAACCAGGAGAAGCTATCTGGCGTTCAGCTTGCATACAAGAGCAATTTAGCGATCCACAATGACGATCTGGTGACGTATAGACAGTGCATGTCGAG
The DNA here is from genome assembly GCA_964628555.1 of uncultured Myxococcales bacterium. Classification (GTDB taxonomy): domain Bacteria; phylum Myxococcota_A; class Polyangia; order Palsa-1104; family JAEUJZ01; genus JAEUJZ01. The sequence continues at coordinate 5,468 of CAZVMD010000274.1, forward strand.
TGTTTCTCAGCATGTCATGGAGCCATCAGCGCCAACCCTGGATCGTGCCGCGCTACGTCGGCGTATCGATTCGGCTCTGCTCACAGAGTCGGATCTCGACGCCTTTTGTGTTGATTATTTTCCCGATGTCTACAGGCGCTTTGGCCGGGGCTGGGATCGGGTCGCCCGTGTCTCGCTGCTCCTGGAGCTGGCTGCCCCGGCGGTGCTTAGCGCCCGGCTGCAGGAGCTGAGCGAGGCTCGCTTCCCAAGTCAGGACAGCGCCAGTGCCACACCGCTGGCTCCGCATGCCAGAGGGCCTCGTGGGCTGTCTTGGGGGCTGGCGTGTGCGGGCCTGGTGTGTTCCACGGCGATTGGCGTCTGGGTCGGCGGGTTGTTCCTGCCACAGGTACCGTCCACCGTGCGCCTGCCGCCGGCTCCGGCGCTGGCGGCAGACTCCACAAGTGACGCCCTGGCTCCGCCGCGAGCGGGGCTGCCAGGGCCGGCCGGGGCCTCGGAAGGTCGAGCCAAGGGTCACAAGCCGGCGGTCGCACCGCGCTCCCAGGCGACGGAGCCCGCCACGCACAGCCAGGCAGAGGCTGCGGCTAGGCAAGGGCCGGCGGGTGTCGCCCCGGCCGCCGCGCCGCCCTCCCCGCCGGTCAGCGCTCCTAGCCGCGGCAGCACTTCGGTCCATGTGATTAGCGGTAGTCCCGGGGCGGTGATGACGATCCGCAACGAAGTTGTGACGGGTCGTTGACAGCCCCCACCCAAAGCAGAGAGCTGAAGGTGCTGTTTCGGCCGTCGCACACCTCTGGCCGGGCGGCTAGGGGGCTTTGGCGCGGCAGCGGGTAAGGCTGTCGTCGGTGAGTTCGGTGAGCCTGCGGGGGGAGTGCCCGGTCGGGCGGACGGTCGAGGTGACGTCAGGCTGCGGCGGGCGGCGTCTGTGTGGTGCTTGTTCGGTATGATGGCCGGGATGCAGCGGCTTGCGCAGCGGCGACGGCGAGCTTGGGCCACCTGGCTGGGCGGCCGGCTGGCTTTGACGATCCTGGGGGTGCAGCTTGGCGCCGCCTGGGCACAGCCGGAAGCGCCCCTCCGTGCGGCGCCAGCGTCGGGCAAAGAGGCCTCCTTAGCGACGGAGGAGGCGCGGTCGAAGCGGCCGGGGTCGGCGCGGCGCGAGTCGGGGCAGTGGGGATTTTTGACCGGCCTTCTGGTGAGCCTGGTGCTCATCCAGTACTTCTTTCGCTCGAAGCCGCCGCCCGAGCGTCAAGCCGCAAGCCCGTCGCCGCCGACCCCGCCACCGTCGCAGGCCTGACTCGCCCGTCGCAGCTCCGGCAGGGCAGGGGGCCCAGCACCCGCGTCCCGGCTCACGGCGCGGGGCCCAGGTCGCGCTAGGCTGGCGGCTGGCTCTGGGCCGGGAGCGCGGCAGAAGGTGAGGTGCACAGCCCAAGGCTGCAAAGCGGGGGAAGTACACGGGTTCTTCTCGGCATGGCCCTATCCATTCGATCGCCGCTAACCAGGACGACGCGGGTCGCAGTAAAGTAGCGACGTCTTCTGACCGCGGGTCGGGCCCAGCCGCAACCCGCCCGAGCCCGAGAGCAGAAAGCCCACAAACCCGCGCAGGTCCGCCCTTGCAAGGAGAGCGAGCGATGAAGGTCGTCATCAAGTACTGCCTGATGTGAAACTACCGCCCCCGGGCTGCGAGTCTCGCGGCCGATATCGAGCAGGAAACCGGTGTGGTGCCGGTCTTGGAAGTGGGTGGCCGAGGCCAGTTTGACGTGGTCGTAGATGGCAAGCTGCTGTTCTCAAAGCAGCAGACCGGGCGCTTCCCAGAGCCCAAAGAGATCCTCGATAAGCTCCCCGACTAGCCCCCCCACTGGCTTTCCCCCCACTGGCTTTCCCCGTTCTGGCTTCCCCCGGCACGCGCTTGCGGCCAGGCCGCCGCACCCGGCAAAAGCGCTGATCGAGCGCGGGATCCGCCGCCGCTTGACGCGCAGCCAGCCTCCCAAAAGCCCGCCCCAGCTGGCCAAAAAACCACCGCCCAAGCGGACGCTGCCGCCACTGCGGCAGGCGGGGCGCAAGGCTGCGGAAACGGGGCAAATTTTGATTGCTCAGGCGCTCTGCGGCGCGGTAAAGTGGGAGCGTGCCCCCGTATCTATCCCCTCGCCTTGCTCCCCCCTATAGCTCGCGCCGCTTTCCTTGCCGCCCCGCCGGAAGGAGGCCTCTGATGTCGTTCGCTCGCCCGCTCTGCTGCTCGCTGTTTGCCACGCTGGGCCTGCTGCTTGGGCTGTCGTCGTGGGCCCAGGCCGCGCCCGGTCTGCGCTTTCAGACCGACCTGCGCGGTGACGTGATGATCATCGGCAACACCGTCGGCTTCGACTGTCGCACCGAGAGTCCCGATCCGGTGACCGGCAGCGTCGATCGCACGCGCTGCTTCGATCAGGTCAGTACCCTGCCGTCCTTCGTCAGCGATCCGTCGATAGACGTCTTTTTCCGCGTCGATGATGCCGGTCAGCTGCAGAGCGGCGCCAGCGTCACGCGCGAGCAGGCCGCAAGCGTCGCTATGCTGCAGCTTCCCGACGGTGCCAGCGTGGCCTACGCCCGCCTGTACTGGTCGGGGACCGAGACGATGATGACCCAGGTCGACTCGCAGGTGGTGCTGGACCGGCCGGGGATGAGCGGCTCGGCGAATACCCTGCTGGCGGCCGGCCCGGACTTTCAGCGCGCCTTCGAGTCGTACCAGGGCACGGCGGATGTGACCGCCATCGTGCAGAAGCTGGGCGCCGGGGCCTATCGCCTGACTGGGGCGGCCAAGACCAATGCCGTCGATCGCGACAGCGACAACAACTACGTCGGCTGGGGCATGGTCATTGTCTACAAGCGCGACAGCGAGCGTCTGCGCAGCGTCTCGGTGTGGGACGGCCTGACCTTTGTCACTGTCGGCCTGCCGAGCAGCTTCACGGTGCGTGGCTTCGCCGTGCCGACCGAGGGGCCGGCCGACTCGAAGCTTGGCGTCATCGCCTACGAGACCGATCACGACAAGACCGGCGACACCCTGTCGTTCAAAGGAACCCGGCTCTCCGACGGAGAATCGGGCTCAGACCTGAACTTTTTCAACGGCACCCGCAGCCGCCTCGGCCAGCCGCAGAGCGCGGCCGGCGACCTGCCGCGGATGAGCGGCCAGCTAGCCAGCCTGCAGGGCATCGATCTTGACGTCGTCGATATCACCTCGGCGCTGTCGGCCGGCGATACCTCGGCGGCGGTCGATCTCTCGGCGGGCAACGGGCCCTCGTACGACACGTTCTACCTGGGGGCGCTGGTCACTTCGATCACCAGCAAGAAGCCGATCCTCGATGTCACACTGACCGTGCCGCAGGGCACCTCGCCGCTGCCCGGCGACAGCGTCGAGTACACCGTCAGCGTGCGCAACGTCGGCGATGACGCGGCGAGCAACGTAGTCATCGAGCAGAAGCTGCCCCCGGGACTGAGCTACGTCAGCGACTCGGTGCGCCTGAGCAGCGGCAGCAGCTTCGTCGGAAAGACCGATGGGCCCGGCGATGACGAAGTGGACTTCGACGCGGCGACCAACACCCTGCGCATCCGCATCGGGGCCGGGGCGAGCGCGACGCAGGGCGGAACGCTGTCGGTGCAGGATGCCGCGGTGGCCGCCAAGTTCGTGCTGCGCGTCGGCGATACCGCCTCGGGCCCGGTCAAGAACCAGGTCGCGGTTACCGCCCTGCCGCAGTCGCATAGCGAGGCTGGCCCCTCTACCTACCTGTCCACCAACGCGGCCGGCGCCCCGCCCAACCAGGCGACGGTGATCGTGGTGCGCGAGTGCATGACCAACTTCGACTGCACCAACAACGCGCCGGTCTGCGACAGCAGCACCTCGCCGCATCGCTGCACCGATGCCTGCACGACCGACAACGACTGCCAGAATGCCGCCGGCGGCAAGGACATCTGCGGCGAGGGCAGCCGCTGCGCTCAGTGCAGCGCGACCAAAAAGGGCGCCTGCCAGGCCAACGGTCAGGGCTCGGCCTGCTTGGCCAGCGGGCTGTGCGGCTGCATGAGCGATGCCGACTGCGGTGGTCGCGCCTGCAACCTGGCCACCAATACCTGCCCCAGCCCCAGCGCCGATCTGGCGGTCTTGGTCAGCGCCGATCCCGATCCGGCGGACATCAGCCAGCCGCTGACCGCCAAGATCGCCGTCACCAACAAGGGCACGGCGGCAGCCCCAAGCGGCATCCGCATCACCTTCCAGGTTCCGATGGGCGGCGCGGTCGGCCCGGTCACGGCGAGCGGTGGCTGGCGCTGCACCCCCTCGACGGACATCATTCGCTGCGTCTACAACCGGCCAATCGCCGTCGGAGCGACTACACCGGATATCCAGGTTGCAGTCACGCCGCTTATGCCGAGCGATCCGAACAGCAAAGGACCGTCGCAGCTTGTGCTGCAGGCCAGCGTCACATCGGAGGTCTCGGTTGATCCCAATCCGGCCGACAACGAGGCCAAAAAGACCGTGCAGCTAGGTCGCTACCGCGTCGCCGGCGGCGGCATTGGCTGTCAGGTGGCGCACGGTAGCTCGGCGGCCGGACTGTTTGCCACGGCGGCTCTCTTGCTTCTCTCTCTATTGGCGCGGCGGCGCCGGGGCTAAACGGAGGACTCACGTGCGTCGCGCGATACAG
>CAZVMD010000275.1:0-10073 GCA_964628555.1 uncultured Myxococcales bacterium
GCCGCCGACCGAGCGATGTCCCTTGAGGCCATCCATGCCCTGCGCCTTGGCCTGCTTGGCAAACTCGTCTTCCAGCGCCGGGGTCGGCAAGCGGAAGGTGATGTTCATCAGCGAGCGCGAGTCGCGCTGGGCATGGCCGCGATAAAAGCCCGGCGCCGCGTCGATCGCGCCGTAGATGATGTCTGCCTTGTCCTGGTTGCGCTTGCCCATCGCAGAAAGCCCGCCACCCGCAATCAGCCAGCGCAGGACAAGATGGGTGATGTAGATCGCGAACACGGCCGGCGTGTTGTAAAGCGACTTGTGCTCGATGTGCGTGCGGTAGTTGAGCAGCATCGGCAGCGCCGCCTGCAGGCCGGCATCGCGCGGCAGGATTTCTTCGCGCAAAAGCACGATCGTCACCCCAGCCGGTCCGGCGTTCTTCTGCGCGCCGGCGTAGATCAGGCTGTAGCGGCTGATATCGGTCGGTCGCGACAGGAAGTCGCTCGACATATCGGCGCACAGCGGTCGCGGGCCGACGTCGGGGATGTGGTGATACTGCGTGCCGAAGATGGTGTTGTTGGTCGTGTAGTGCACATAGGCCGGGGCCGGCGAGAGCTTGAGCTCGGCATCGGCCGGCACGCGGCAGAAGTTTTCGCTCTCGGTGCTGGCGGCGATGTGGATCTGGGCCTGCGGGATGCGGCGGGCTTCTACCACTGCGCGGCGACCCCACTCGCCGGTGACGATGTAGTCGGCGGTCGCACCAGGGGTCAGGAGGTTCATCGGCACCATGCTGAACTGCAGCGAAGCGCCGCCCTGCAGGAACAGCACGCGCAGCTCTTTCGGCACGCCGAGCAGGCTGCGCAGGTTGGCCTCAGCCTCGGCGAGGATGCCCTCAAACTCCTTGGAGCGATGGCTGATCTCAAGGATGCCAATGCCGGTGCCGAGGACTGACAGCAGGCTGTCGCGCGCTTCGAGCAGGACCTCTTCCGGCAGCACACCCGGGCCGGCCGAGAAGTTGTAGATGCGGTGGATCGCCGATGGGGCGGCGGTCGGAATCATTCGGCACTCCTTAGACTTTTTTGCGGCAAGTCGACGGGAGGGTACTACCGACAGCGGACAAGTTACAATCGTCCTCACTGTGCATCGCGCGCCTGGGGGACATGCGGCGGTTAGGCTGGCGCTTTCGATGGGCCTTTCGGTCCTGTCGATCGCCACAGCGACGGTACCTTCGCCGTCGCAGGCCCTGCCACGACCCGCTGAGGCGCGGCTGGCAGTCAGCGTGCCCCCGACGCTGGGCCCGGCCCGGCCGCGCTTGCCGCTGCCGCGCTTTACCTTCGCGCCGTATCTGCAGGATGTCACGACGGAGGGTGCGGTCGTCTCGTTTGCTACCGATGTCCCGACGGTGGCCAGCCTGCGTGTCCTGCCTGGTCGGCCGCCCAGCGATACGCCAGCCGAGCCGAGTGAAGCCAGTGCCTCGGTCGATCGCGCGGATGCCGCCGGCCCGGCCTCACCGCTCGCCGTGCCGCTGGCCGACAGCGAGGCAGGAGCGCTCAGCGATACCGCGCCGTTTACGCTGCAGCTGCAGTCGGCCGTCGCGGTCCGCCATCGTCTGCGCGTCAGTGGCCTGCAGCCTGGCTCGCGCTATCGCTACGAAGTCACCATTCGGCGAGCCGGCGGTGCGCCGGGTGCCGCGGGTCTGGGCGACGGCGTCAGCCTGGCTGGTGAGCTGACGACGGCGCCGACCAGTGGCTCGTTCCTGTTTCTTGTCTATGGCGACACGCGGGACCGCGATGCCGATCACGCCTCGGTCGTGCAGGCCATGGTCAATGAGCATCCCGACTTCGTCCTGCAGACCGGTGACCTGGTCAGTCGAGCCAGCGATGAGCTGCAGTGGCGGCGCTATTTTGCGACGGCGGCGCCGCTGCTGCGCAACACGCCCCTATATCCCGCGCTGGGCAACCATGAGCTGCGGGGCGAGCCGGGGGCCGGTCACTTTCAGCGCCTGTTTCTGCTGCCGCCCGATCGCTCGCGACGCATGCGGCCGGTGTATTACGCCTTCCGCTACAGCAACTCGCTGTTCCTGGCGCTCGACGGCAACTCGCCCTACGACCTGCCGCAGGCGGCCTGGCTAGAGCAACAGCTCAAGGCGGCGCAGGCCGATAGCTCGCTGCGCCATGTCTTTGCCTTCATCCATCAGCCGCCCTATGCCGTGGGCGCCTACTGCGGCAGTCAGCGGCTGCAGCAGCGCATCGTGCCGATCCTGCAGCGCTATGGCGTGCGCGCCGTGTTCGCCGGGCACGAGCACGCCTATCAGCATCTGGAGCGCGGCGGCGTGCGCTACTTTGTCACGGGCGGCGGTGGGGCACCGCTGTATCCGCGCCGCAAGTCGTGCAACTTCGAAGACGATACCGCGCTGTGGATGTTCCGCGCCGAGCACCACTTTCTGCGCGTGCAGGTGGATGGCGATCTGGCTGTCATGACCGCGGTCGATCGGCGCGGCAACATCATGGAGCGGGTAGCGCTGCACGAGCCGCCGGGGGATGCGCCGCTTTTGCACCAGCTAAGTCCGGACCTGCCATCGCCGCGTCCGCGTCCACGCTGGCTGCTGCCGGCTCGCCTGCAGCGCGTGCCGCTGTTGTCGCTGTCGGGCGGCGCGGCGGAGACCTCGTTTGGTCGGCCAGCCGGTGCGCTGGTGCTGCTGGGCCTGTCGAGCATCACCGTGCTGGCGGGCCTGTGGGTGCTGGTTCGGCCTGGGCAGCGGCGACGACGCAGTCGGGCCGAGAGCTAGCGTCAGCCGGCCAGCCGGAACGAGCCGGTCCTAGCGCGCGAGCTGGTTGCGGCCGGCTTTCTTGGCGCGCTGCACGGCTTCTTGCACGCTGCGAATAAAGCTCGCGGCATCGGGCTCGTTAGCCAGGGTCGCCACGCCCCCGGACAGCGTCACGACCACCAGATCGCCGTCTGACTGCACGGCCTCGACGGCGATGGCGCGGCGCAGCTCATCGCCGTGCGCGGCGGCGGCTTCGGCGTCCGTTTCCGGCAGCAGCAGCAGGAACTGCGAGCCCTCGTAGCGGCACAGCACCTCGAAGCGATCGAGGCGGGTCAGGGTTCGTCGGGCCAGCTCGTGGATGACGTGATCGCCGGTCAAGTGACCGAAGGTCTCGTTGACGACCTTGAGCTGATCGATGTCTAAAGCGAGGAGCGACAGGGCGCGGCCAAAGTGGCGAGCGCGAATCAGCTCGCGCTCTAAGAGATCGACAAAGTAGCGGCGATTGAAGCAGTGGGTCAGGGCGCAGGTGACGGCCAGCCGAAACAGCTCCTCGTGCACCGCTGCGACGATGTTGGGGCCGCCGAAGAAGCGGAAGATGGCGTTGCCGATCTTGATGAAGTCGCCATCGCCGAGCTGATGCTCGCGCACCGACTCGTTGTTGACGTAGGTGCCATTGGTGGACTGCAGATCGGCGACGCTCCAGCCGTCTTCGGTGCGGGCCAGCCGGGCATGGCGGCGCGACACCGAGTCGCGATCGACCTGGATATCGGCATCACTGCTGCGGCCGATGATCAGCTCATCGCCGACCAGATCATAGCGGGCGCCGACATCGGTGGAGTCCAGCGAGCCGGCGTAGACCAAGAGCAAGCAGGGCTGACCGCGCACTGGCTGTCCTGCCCGCACCGTATGCTTCCGCGATTTCCAGTCGTCCATGGCAAACCTTGCCCGAAGCGTATCAAGATTTCCCGAGGGAGAGAAGCCTTTCCGCTGCGTGGCCGCGGGCCAGCTTGGGCAGCGTAAGGCTCAGGCCGCCGGCGAGAGCGAAGAATGCGGCGGGCGAGAGGCAGCCCCAGAGCTCGCTTAGGGCTCCGCTGGCCAGCATGCCTAGGCCCAGCGTCCCGAACCACAGCGCGACCGACAGACCGCGCAGGCGCGGCGGGGCAAGCTGCAGAAATAGGGCCGGGCCGAGCGGCGCAACGCAGAGCTCACCGAGGGTAATCAAGAAGATCGCGAGGACCAGCCAGGCCAGATGGGTGGGGGGGGCGCTGGCTGGGGTCCCGGCGCCGGTCAGCGCCTGGGGCAGGAGCCGCCACAGCAGCGACGGTGAAGACAGCGACAAGGCCAGAAAGCCCCCGGCCAAAAGGACGAAGCCGATGCGCAGCTTGCCCAGCAGGTCGGGCTCGCGTCCTCGGCGGTGCAGCGCGCGAAACAGCGAGAGCAAAGGCGGGGTCAGCAGCACCACCAGCGCCCAGGGCAGAGCGGCGAACACACTGACCGGCAAGGGCTGCGTGCCCAGGCGGCGATCGACGCCATCGCGAGCCCACAGCAGCAGGGTGCTGCTGCTCTGCGCGTAGACCATCCAGAAGCCGATGAGCGCCAGGCACAGCGCCAAAAGCGGCCACAGCGACTGGCGCGGCTGGTGGGGAGGGCAGGGCTGCCGGTCTGACGTCGGGTCGGCCGGCGGGCCCGCGGTCCGGTCTCGTCGGGTGTGTCGCAGCGGGCTGGCCGCAGCTACCCGCGGTCTGGCGCGGCCGACGCCCTTTGCGATCAACAGCAGCGCGACCAGCATGCAGGCCACCGACAGTCCCGAGACGCGGGCCCAGCCCTGGCTGCGCTGCAGCCCGTCGCTGCATAGCGGGGCCAGCATGCCGCCGACGTTTACCACCGCGTGCATCAGCGCATAGGCTTCGTTGCGCTGGCGGTCAGCCCGCGGTCCCTCGGTGAGCGGCGGCAGCAGGCGGTCGAGCAGGAGCTGCACGCCCGGGCGGAACAGCCCGGTGCCAAGCAGCACGAGCACGCTGCCCAGCAGAAGCGAGAGGCGGTGCTGGGTACAGAGCGCGGCGTAGCCAGTCGCCATGCTGAGGCAGCCGAGCACGCAGGCGGTGTGCGCCGGCAGCCCACGATCACAGAGCAGTCCCCCCAGCAGCGGGGTCATGTACGACGCCGCGAGAAAGTATCCCACCCAGGCCGCGGCTCGGCTCTCGGCCAGGCCAAAGCGCTCGCTGAGCTGAAAGACCAGCAGCGAGGCGAGCAGGCCAAAAGCCAGGCGCTCGCTGGCTACCGCGAGGATCAGCCGCCGTCGCGCGCTGGCTAGCGTCGCCCCCTCGGCCGGGCTTCGCCTGCTGCTACAAAAAAGACCGCTCAGCCAGCCGCTGGTAAACCTGTGCGCAGCGTGCTTTCCGTCGGTAGACCGGAGCTTGGGCGGCCAGGTCCGCGGCGCGGTTTGGCGCTGCGGGGGGGGCAGGAAGGTAAACATGAATCGGTCTTTACCAGCCAATCAACGGTCAATCCCAAGACACTTCAACGGACAATGACATGATGGTTTTTTGTCCCTAGCCAATCGGGCGCATCACGATTGGCCACTAAGCAGCAGGATGACAATCTGGGCTCGCTTTTGCGAAATGTTCTGGCTAACTTATGCGGCTATGAATCCATCAATGACAGGGAAGTCTACCAGCCGCCCCAGCAGTCGCGGAGGACGCGCTCCTGACGCCGCAGCCTCGACGGAGACGCCGTCGCGCAAGGTAGCCGACAGGGGCTCCTCAGCCCCGGCTGGGTCACCCGAGAGCAGGGGCGACAGCCCTGCGGCGCCAGCCAGCAGCTTCAGCCAGAGCCTGATCGAGTCGGCGCAGTCCTGCGCGGTCTCGGCGCTGCAGGCCCTGCAAGCCCTGCTTTCGCAGCAGCCGGCCGACCAGCAGGCGAGCTGGAAGCGAGCGCTGCGTCGGCAGCAGGAGGTGCTGGACTTCCTATTTCAGCTGGCTGGGCAGTCGCCGGTGATGCCGTCGGCCAGCGTCTCTCAGGAAGGGCGGCGCGAGCTGGCCAAGCTGCTGCGGCAGCGCCGGGCCGCCGCCAACCTGACGCAGGAGCGGCTGGCCGAGCTGGCAGGCCTGTCGACGGGCACCATCAAGGGCGTCGAGGCCGGCAGTGCCACACCGACCCGCTCGACGCTGATGCGGTTGCTGGCGGTCAAGGAGCTGGGGTTACAGCCGGCCGAGCTGCCGCTGAAGGCCGATGCCTGGCAGGATGGCCAGGCCGCTCCCACCTCGTACTTTTCGCCGACGTACGAGCCGATGCGCATGTTCTTGGATCTGGTGGCCCAGCTCAACAGCGAGGGCGGCTATATCGAGCAGACCTACGCCTACATCGACTCGATGAGCGCGGCCAAGTGGTATGCCCTGTCCACCGACGAGAACTACGAGCGCGACTACCGCCGGCCGGTGCCGCTGGAGCAGGCGGCCGAGACGCTGGGGCAGCACCTGGGCCGCCAGGGCGTCGACCTGATCTGCCTCGGCTCGGGTGATGCGCGGCAAGAGACGCGGCTGATGCAGGCGCTGGCCAGCCACCGGCCGCAGGCCCTGCACCGCCTGTTTCTCGTCGATATCAGCCACGCGCTGCTGACCACGGGCTATCGCCACGCCACCGAGGTGCTAGAGAAGCTGGGCAACGTGTCGTGCTTCGCCATCCACGGCAACTTCCACCACCTGCCGCGCTACAGCCAGCTGCACTACAAGACCGAGGTCGCGCACCGTCGGCGGGTGCTGGTGATGCTGGGCCATACCATCGCCAACCTCGACAACGAGGCGCGCTTCGTCCGGCACAACCTGGCGGGCTATGCGCCGGGCGACTGCCTGGTCGTCGACCTGCGGCTGGCATACGGCTCTCCCGATCACCCGGAGCAGCTGATGAAACAGGATCCGGCGTTTGCCGGCGGGGTGCCACCGGCGGTGGCCGAGTGGCTGGCCGGGCCGATTCGGCGCTATGTCCCGGACCTTGTCGATGTCCACTGCACGCATCAGCTCGACACGGCCTGCGCCGTCCGAGGCAGCTACGCCATCGAGATCATGGCCCACGTCAAGACCAAGGGCGGCACCGAGCGCCACTTTTCGATCAGCCGTCACCGTCGCCACGACCCCGACGAGCTCGCCAAGTGCCTGCAGCGGCTGGGCTGGCAGGAGCTGGGACGGATTCCCTACGGCATCGGCACGAAGCCGGACATTATGCTGATGTTGTTTAGCAAAGTAAGCCCGTCAAGTACCGTGCATTAGGGGGTGATGCTTGTTGGACTCACGTCGCGATCTTATCGTATAAACATAGCGGACTCAACCATCTAGCGGCGGGGTTCGGCGGCCCTGCTTGGCAGCGGCAGCGGCGGCGGGACGCGAACCTAGTGGGTCCAGGCCGGGCAGAGGCGAGGCATCGAGCCGGGTGGGGGCGCGCAGGTGGGGGTGTGGCGGCCCCAAAGTGACTCGCTGCGCAAGCGGTTTTTGCGAGGCACAGCACGCTTTCTTTTGGCTTGCTGGGACGATACAATCTTCCCGGTATCGAATGATCACGTTGCCTCGGGCGGTTAGCTATGGATCGCCATGGTCCCGGACTCGGCCGGTCGATGCCGGAGTCTCGGTTGGCAGCCTCGGTGATCCCGCCGCCTTTGACAGAATCCTAAACATCCTTCGCTCCGCGCGGTGGGCATGAGCGCCGATCAGTCCCCCGCTATCGGGCTGAAGGATGCCGAGAGCCGCCTGCGCTGGCTGGCGGCGGTCGTCATTCTGAACGTGGTGCTGTCGAGCTCGTATCAGGATGCGCTGTTCCTGACCTATCACCGCAAGCAGGCCATCCCGCCGGCCATGCTGGTCGGCAGCCTGCTGACCGCGCTGACCACGCTGGGCCTCAACCGCCTGCTGCGCAAGCTGCCAGCGGCGGGGGCGCTGCGCATCATCCTGTTCTGCTTGGGCGGGCTGACCCTGGTGGCCGCCGGCTGGAACCTGGTGCCTAGCTCGTCCTCGACGCTGGCCCTGTTCCTGTTTACCGAGGTCGCCACCACGCTGGGGGTGGCCGCGACGTGGACCTACTTCCAAGCGCCGCTTGAAGCCGCGCAGATCCGCTGGCTGTTGCCGCGCCTGGGGACCTGGGCGGGCGTCGGTGGACTGCTGGCCGGGACGCTCATCCCGCTGCTCTTGCGCAACCTGCACGTCAAGCCGCAGTTCCTCATGTGGGCCTCGGGGCTGTTCTGGCTCTTGGCCGGCTTCCTGGTGCGCACCGACTATGCCGCTCGCACTCCGGCCAAGCGGCGGCAGGCGAGCAGTACGCAGCAGAACAACCTCAAGGCGCTGTTCGCCATCCCGCTAGTGCGCTGGATGACGCTGGGCTCGGCGGGCATCATCTGGACCGGCCTGCTGCTGCAGTACGAGTCGCGCGTGTCGCTGCAGCAGACGGCGTGGGAGCCGCAGACCATCACCCTGGTCATGTGCGTGCTGTTGGCGGTCTCGAACGTCGGCGGCATCGCGACGCAGGTGCTGGTGACGACGCCAGTGCTGGAGCACTTTGGCGTCGGCCTGGGCCTGGCCATCCTGCCGGCGGCGCTGTTCCTGTGTCTGACCAGCTACTTCTACTCGACGGCGTATGCCCACCTGGCGCCGCAGCTCTCGGTCTGGATCATCATGGGCGCGCTGCTGCTCGACAAGATGCTGCGCCCCAACCTGCATCGCCCGGCCGAGTCCTGCCTGGTGGCGGCGCTGTCGCCGAGCGTGCGGCCGAGCCTGCTCTTGGTCTTAGGCGGCATCCTGCAGCCGCTGACCAAGGCGATCGGGGCGCTGCTCTTGTGGGCGTTCGCAGCGACGCTGGAGCACGCCTGGATTACCGGCTTGGCGCTGTTTTTGTCGTTCGCCGTGACGGTGCTGTCGACCCGCTGGGGCGCGCTGTACGCCCGCACCCTGCGCGAGACGCTGGAGGAAGGCAGCGTCGATGCGACGATCGCTCATGAGGGCAACGAAGATCTGATGCCGATGATCGATGGCCCGCGGCTCAAGGTGCTGCTGGAAGCCATTGACACCGGCAGTCCGCGCTCGCGCGAGCTGGCCATGGAGCTCCTGCGGCCGCATCGCTCGAACCTGGTGCAGAAAGCGATGCAGGCGCGGGTACGCCATCACTACGAGCCGGTGCGCATCGCGGCGCTGCGCTGGCTGGCGCAGGAGCCCAACGACGCGCTGGACACGCACCTCAAGCAGCGCTGGGAAGAGCGCTCGATCTCGGATGCCGAGCGCGTGGCGCTGCTCGATGCCGCTGGGGCGCGTGGGGCGATGCTGCTGAGCGAGGATCGCGAGCGCTGGCTGGCCACCTCTGACCCGGCGCTGCGCTCGGCCGTGATCCATGCGCTGCTGCGGGCCAGCGAGGACAGCGTACAGCAGACGGCGCAGCGGGCGCTGGGCGCGATGCTAGAGTCGCGCGAGCCCGATGAGGTGTTCGCCGCGCTGCGCCTGATCCACGAGCACAAGATCGACGAGTTTCTGCCGGCGGTGCTGTCGCGCCTGGCCGACGATGACATGGTCATCCGCCGCGAGGTGCTGAACTGCCTGTCGGCCTTCGCTGATGACCGCGCCAAAAAGCCGCTGTGGGCGGCGCTGTCCGAGCCGACGCTGGCGCTGGTGGCGGTGCGCGCTCTTTCGGTGTACGGCGAGCCGATCATCCCGCAGGTCATCGCGCTTCTGAATAGCTCCGAGACGACGCCGGCGGTGCGGCTGCACCTGCTGCGCATCCTCGGCCTGATCGCGTCTTTGACCGGCCAGCCGACGCTGATCGAGCACCTCAAGTCGTCGGATCGGGCGGCCCAGCTCGAAGCGCTCAAGTCGCTGAACAAGCTGCGTCGCGTCGATGAGCAGACGGTGATGGACGAAGCGCCGCTCAACGAGTTCCTGATGGTGGAGCTGCGCTGGGGCCTCAACATGCTGCGGGCCCGCGATCTGCTGCGCGATCGGCTGCGGCCGGGCGGCCTGCTGTGGCGCGAGCTGCAAGCGCAGGTCGATGCGGCGCAGCAGCGCGTGGCGCTGACGCTGTCGCTTTTGGCCCCCAAGGGCACGGTGATGAACATCTTCAAGACGCTGCGCTCGCGCAACTCGCCGCACAAAGACCAGGCGCGTGAGCTCTTGCGCACGCTGTTCAAGTTCGGCCCGATCTCGATCGGCAGCCTGAAGCTGCTCGATGAATCGACGGCCTGGAGCCCAGAGCACTTCGCGGCGCCGCTCAATGTTCACAACGGCCAGACGCCGCAGAACGCCGTCGAGTGGCTGAAGATGACGCTCGATCCCTGGGTGATCGCCGCGCTGCGCCACGA
>CAZVMD010000276.1:0-10057 GCA_964628555.1 uncultured Myxococcales bacterium
AGCTGGCGCGGCCGCGGCAGATCGCGATGTACCTGGCCCGCAAGCTGTGCAAGGCGAGCTACCCCGAGCTAGGCGAGCGCTTCGGGGGCAAGGATCACACGACGGTGCTGTCGGCGAATCGGCGCATCGAGTCGCTGCTGCAGAGCGACGCGAAAGTGCGGGCCTCGGTGGAAGAGATCGAGAAGCATCTGACGGTCTAGTCCGCAGTCTGGTGCCGGCGGTGAGCGGGCCGCTTCGCATGCCGCGGCGCGGTCTGCGCTTGTGCCGGCGATAAAGAGCATGGGACCCTGGGCGGGTCGTATGCGCGCAGCCGCTGGCGACGGTTTTCGGCCGACGGCTGGTGCCAGCTTCGCGCTCTTGGAAGGTCGACCCAGAACCTGATGAGGACCCCATGCCCCCGACCCCGCAGGCCACTCCCTCCACGTCGTCTGAGCCGCCAGCCTCCAGTTCGGCAGCGCTGGCTGGCCGCTCCCGTGACCAGCTGACCGTCATGCAGGCCTTCGAGCGAGCCGTCGGCAAGTGGCCGGGTCTGCCGGCGCTCAAGGGCAAAAAAGGCGGCGCCTGGCACACGCTGCTCTGGCAGGACTACTACGACAAGGTTCGCCTGGTGGCGCGCGCCTTCATCAAGCTGGGCCTGGCGCCGGGGCAGGGGGTCTCGATCATCGGCAACAACTCGCCAGAGTGGTTCATCGCCGATCTGGCCGGCATCTTCGCCGGCGGCGTGCCCGCCGGTATCTACACCACCTCGTCGGCCGAGCAGTGCCAGTACATCACCGCGCACTGCGATGCCGCCATCGCCGTCGCGGGCGACCAGAGCCAGCTGGCCAAGCTGCTGGCGGTCAGAGACCAGCTTCCCCAGGTGAAGGCGTTTATCGTGCTCGATGGCTCCGGCCATGCGCCGGCCACCGGCGTCTACAGCTTCGAGTCGCTGTACGCGCTGGGCGCCGAGATTCCCGAAGCGGAGCTTGCTGCGCGCATCGCGGCGCAGAAGCCGGAGGACATGGCGACGCTGATCTACACCTCGGGCACCACCGGCCAGCCCAAGGCGGTGATCATGACGCACGACAACCTGACGTGGACGGCGGGCGTCGCTCTGCCGCTTGTCGACATCCAGCCCGGAGAGTCGATGGTGAGCTACCTGCCGCTTTCGCATATTGCCGAGCAGCTGCTGTCGATCCACGCGCCGATGCAGGTCGGGGTCACCGTCCACTGTTGTGACAGCGTCGACAGGCTGCCCGAGACCCTGATCGAGGTGCGGCCGCACGCCTTCCTGGGGGTGCCGCGCGTCTGGGAGAAGATCCAGGGCAAGATGATGAAGGCCGGCGCAGCCAACACCGGCCTCAAAAAGAAGATCGCAGCCTGGGCCCGCGGGGTTGGTCTGCAGGGCGGCTATGCCGAGCAAGAGGGGCGCGCCAAGCCGCTGGGCTATGGCCTGGCCGACAAGCTCGTCTTTTCCAAGGTGCGGGCGAAGCTGGGGCTGGACCGCTGCCGCTTTCAGATGACCTCAGCGGCGCCGATTGCCAAAAGCACGCTGGAGTTCTTTCTGTCGCTGGGCATCCCGCTTTACGAGGTCTACGGCATGAGCGAGTGCACCGGCCCGGCGACCATCTCGCTGCCCGGGCGCTACAAGACCGGCAAGGCCGGCTTCGTGTTCCCCGGGACCGAGCTTAAGATCGCCGCCGACGGCGAGGTGTGCATGCGCGGTCGCCACGTCTTTAAGGGCTATCTAAAGAACGCGGAAGCGACGCGCGAGACCCTCGACAGCGAGGGCTGGCTGCACTCGGGTGACATCGGCGTGCTCGACCCCGATGGCTTCCTGCGCATCACCGATCGCAAAAAAGATCTGCTCATCACGGCCGGTGGCGAAAACATCGCGCCGCAGCTGCTCGAGGGCATGCTCAAGAGCATCCCGGTGGTCTCGCAGGCGGTGGTGATCGGCGATCGCAGGAAGTATCTGGTGGCGCTGGTCACGCTAGATCCCGACCGTCTGCCCACCGATCTAGCAGCGGCTGCCAGCCCAGCCAAGACTGTCGTCGAGGCCGCCCGAGATCCGGCGTTTAACAGCTGGCTCATGCGCCAGGTCGAAGCCATAAACGAGCGCTTGGCGCGGGTGCAGACGATCAAGAAAGTGACCATCCTGCCGTCCGATCTATCGGTCGAAGGCGGCGAGCTGACCCCGACGATGAAGGTCAAGCGCAAGGTGGTGAATCAGAAGTACCAGGCCGCGATCGAGGCGATGTACGCCGAGTGAGCCGCGAGCGCCTCTAGGTCTTGGCCGGAGCCGGGGGCGGGGCCGGGGCGGCGAGCAGGGGATCGAGCTCCCCGTCGGCATCGAGCTCGGCGATGTCGTCGTAGCCGCCGACCGATTGGCCGTTGATGAAGATCTGCGGCACGGTCGATTGGCCGCTGACCTGGGCCAGCCAGCGCCGCGAGGCGGGATCGCTGGACACGTCGATCTCGCGGAAGGCGACGCCCTTTTGCGAAAGCAAGCGCTTGGCGCGAGTGCAGTAGCCACAGAAGTGCTTGGTGTAGATGACGACCTCGGCCATGGCCTAAGGCTACCGCGGCGTGCGGCGCGGCCGCGCAACAAAGTCGCATTGCATGCGCGCCCGGCGTCGGGAT
Source organism: uncultured Myxococcales bacterium (assembly GCA_964628555.1). GTDB lineage: Bacteria > Myxococcota_A > Polyangia > Palsa-1104 > JAEUJZ01 > JAEUJZ01. The sequence continues at coordinate 2,623 of CAZVMD010000276.1, forward strand.
ATCGTCGCAGACATGCGCAAGTATGGGTGGTCTTTGGGCCTGCTCTCGCTGGCTCTCCTCGGCTCGCTGGGGTCGCTTTCTTCCTCGGCTCCAGCGCCGCAAAACCGGCCGGCGGCCAACCGCCGCATGCCGCGCGAAGCGGTGGCCGCGCTGCATCACGAAGACGAGTACTTCGGCGACTGGCGGGTCGGCTCCTACGTGTCCTCGACGCGCGGGTTCTCGACGGTGTCGTACTGGATCGAAGGGCCCACCGGCCTGGTCTTGATCGACACCCAGTTTCTGCCGTCGGCGGCCGAGGAGTTCATCACCTGGGCCGAGCAGGCGACGGGCAAGAAGGCGCGCGCCGCCTTCGTCCTGCACCCCAATCCCGACAAGTTCAACGGCACCGCGGTGTTCAAGAAGCGCGGCATCAAGGTCATGACCTCGGATCAGGTGCTGGCGCTGATCCCGGCCGTCGATCTGGATCGCCGGCGGGCCTTCTACGAGCGCTTCAAGGACGACTACCCACCCGATCTGGTGCTGCCCGAGAGCTTCGGGGGCGAGTCGGTGAACATGGATCTGGCTGGCCTGAACATCAAAGCCCATGTCGTCGGCCAGGGCTGCAGCGATGCCCACGTCGTCGTGCAGTACGAAGACCATCTGTTCACCGGCGATCTGGTGGCCTCGGGCAGCCACGGCTGGCTAGAGCTGGCTCGCACCGAGGAGTGGCTCAAGCGCCTCGAAGAGCTCAAGGGCCTGGGCCCCAAGACCATTCACCCCGGTCGCGGGCCCAGCGGCGACGCCCGGCTGCTCGATCAGCAGCAGGCCTATCTGCGCTTCGTGCGCGATGCCATCGCCGCCGAGAAGCCGCGCCTGTCGGCCAGCGGCGATCTCGATGACGCCGCCAAGGAGGCCATCGAGCGGGTGCGCGGCAAGATCGAAGATCGCTTCCTCGGCTATCGCTTCGGCATCTTCCTCAACATCGGCCTGCCCGCCGAGTGGACCCGCCAAGCCAAGCTCGCCAAGCGCTAAGCGATGCGCCTGCTCTGGGTCTGTATCGGCGGCGCGCTGGGCAGTGGCCTGCGCTACCTCCTCGGTCTGCTCGCGGCGCGGCTGTTTGGGCTGGGCTTTCCCTGGGGCACGCTGGCCGTCAACCTCATCGGCTCACTGCTCATCAGCCTGGTCATCGGCCTGTCGCTGCCCCGCGGCGGCACGGCGGCCCTGATCTCGCCGCACCTGCGGCTCTTCCTGACCACCGGCGTCATGGGCGGGTTAACTACCTACTCGGCCTTTAACCACGAAGTCCTGACCCTGCTGGACGACGGCGCCGGGCCGCGGGCCCTGGGCTACATCGCCGTCACGCTGATCGGCTGCCTGGCCATGGGAGCGCTAGGGCTGGGGCTGTCGCGGCTGATCCTCACGCGCTGAGGCCGACTTTCGCCGCTGCGGCGTCGGCGGCACAGGACGCTTCCTACGCCGGACCGGGCCTGCGATATCATGCCGGCCAGAGCGTTCAAGGAGAGCCGTCGTCATGAGCCAAAGCCCCGCATCGCCGATTGCCGAGTCGTCCACCGATACCGCCATTGAGTCCGTCTGGGCCCGCGAGATCCTCGACTCGCGCGGCACCCCGACCGTCGAGGTCGACGTCCGGTTACAGGGGGGAGCGTTTGGCCGCGCCGCGGTGCCCTCGGGAGCCTCGACCGGCAGCCGCGAAGCCATCGAGCTGCGCGACGGCGGCAGCCGCTACAAGGGCAAGGGCGTGCAGCGCGCCGTCGGCCACGTCAACACCGTCCTCGCCCCGGCCCTGCGCGGCCTGCGGGCCAGCGATCAGCGGGCGCTCGACGACCGGCTGCGCCAGATCGACGGCACCGACAACAAGGGACGGCTGGGCGCCAATGCCATCCTCGGCATCTCGATGGCCGTGGCCCGAGCCGCCGCAGCGGCCTCGCACACCCCGCTTTATCGCTATCTTGGCGCGGGCACGACGCTGCCGGTGCCGCTCCTCAACGTCCTCAACGGCGGTGCGCACGCCGACAACAGCGTCGATCTGCAAGAGTTTATGATCGCCCCGATCGGCGCCCCCAGCTTTGCCGAGGCGCTGCGCATGGGGGCCGAGACCTACCAGTCGCTCAAGTCGATCCTCAAGAAGCGCGGCCTGACCACCGCCGTCGGGGACGAGGGCGGCTTTGCTCCCAACGTCGGCAACCTGGAGGCGCTAGAGCTCCTCTTGCAAGCCATCGAGCACGCGGGCCTGAAGGCCGGCAGCGACATGGTGCTGGCGCTCGACGCCGCGGCCAGCGAGTTCTACGAGGACGGCAGCTACGTCTTTAAGAAGTCGGATGGCAGCCGCCGCAGCAGCGACGAGATGATCGCCTTCTGGGAAGACTGGGTGAACAAGTACCCGATCTGGTCGATCGAGGACGGCCTGTCGGAGGGTGACTGGAGCGGCTGGCAGCGCCTGACCGAGCGCCTGGGTAGCCGCGTGCTCTTGGTCGGCGATGACGTGTTCGTCACCAACCCGGCGATCATCGAGCGAGCGATCAGCGACAAGCTGGCCAACGCCGCGCTCATCAAGCTCAACCAGATCGGCACGCTGACCGAGACCAAGGACGCCATCGCCACCGCCCGCGCCGCCGGCTACGCCAACATCATCAGCCACCGCTCTGGCGAGACCTCGGATGACTTCATCGCCGACCTCGTCGTCGCCGAGAACACCGGCCTGATCAAGACCGGCGCCCCCGCCCGCGGCGAGCGCCTGGCCAAGTACAACCAGCTCCTGCGCATCGAAGAACAGCTCGGCAGCACCGCCCGCTACGCCGGCCGCACCGCCTTCGCCCGCACCAGCGCGGCGAGCTAAGCCCCCGCCCGCCGACCGGGCTGCGCGCACAGCTGGGCAGCCAGCCAGTCGCCTGTCAGGAATACCGAGCACAGCACGTACTTGGGACCGGCAGGCCCCTGGTTTTTGGGGTCCAAGGAATCCCCATGAACGGTCACTCTGTGATCATCCTATTTGATAATGAAGACATCAATTATGTTAAAGAAGCCGAGAAGCACCTGGTTTCGCTGAAAGAGGATGGGCGCATCAGCGTTTGGCATCATTGGAAGATTGCCCCTGGGAGCAATTGGAAAGAAGAGACAGATAAGAATATTGGATCGGCTAGCATTATCTTATTAATGCTTAGTCCTTCATTTGTTTCTTCGGTGCCAAAGAAGAATCAAATCAAGATTGCCGAGTTTCACAAAAATAATACCGCTGTGATTCCTATCAGGGTCCGTCCGGTAAATTGGGAATTTACCGCTTTCACGAATCTGCAGTATCTTCCGCGAAATGCAATTCCGGTAAGCCAATGGCCCGATCAAGACAGCGCGTGGAGCGAAATCGTCCGAGAGATTGCCCAGCTCTTGGACTTAAGAAAAGTACCGACTCCCGTATCCCTGCCCCCGCCTGATGCGCTAGCGAGTCCTGAAGCGGACAAGCCCAGCGAGATAGCCGGTTCGCCCCCGCATCGATCATTCAAGTTCGCCACGATTGCCTTCTTGCTGATTCTGGGAGCGCTCCTTTTTGCTGGCTGGTTCCGCCTCAAGCGTCTACCGAATCCAGCCCCTGTGCCGCGCGACCTTGCGGTTCCGCAAGCGCCCGATCTGTCGCAGCCGGTCCCGCCCAGCGCTCCACCCGCGATCGACTGTAAGAAGCTGCCCGCTGACATGCCCTGCGTAACCGCCAGGGATAGCCAGAATGGCGAGGCGACGTATGTTTTTCACTTGGTCACAAATGCGTTCGGTCAGAGCTGGTGTTATGGCGATGAAACCACAGTCTGCAGAGAAAAGGAGATTGCGCACTTTAGAAAAGTACTTCAACCAAATACTGATTTGTCGATATTCTTCCAAAATGCGAATTATGGAATAATTGCGATTGGGACTGCGTCGAAAGAAGGCCAAGATACGAACGAGACCTACCGGGCAGGCTTACGGGCCGATCGACTGCGTCAGGCTATTTTGCAATCACAGTTCAAGTTTGGCAAGACCAGTCTCTTGCGTCGCGTCTTTACGCTCAATCTCGGGAAGTTCGTCGGAGACAGCAACCCGGATTTCTGTGGTGAGCCGGAGAGCGGCGCGGACCGCCGTCCGGGCCAACAGACCCGCTGTCAACGAGCGGTCATTCTGATCGCGATCGCAGACGAAAGAGTAGAGCTTAAAGAAGGCGAGAAAATCGATCTCGGAGTGAATGACAGAGTCGTAAATCACCAAGAGGCATTGAAGGCTGCCATGCGCCAACTGGTGGCTGACCACCGGCTGCCCTACGATTTCGAGAAGGATTTCAAGCACTTCAGGCTAATCGAAGGACCGCAAGTGTATTGATTAATTCGACAGTGCTAAGCGAAATATCGCGAGTCCCGCCCCTGGTTTAGATATCAGAACGACCGCTCAAAGCATTACCGGTATAGAGCAGATGGGCGGCGCGTGGTGGGGCGCTGGCTGGGGCGGGCTTCCTGGCTGCAGCGGCGCATCAGCCTGGGGGCGCGGCTAGAAGTGGATGCTCAGGCTGAGCGTGACCTGGTGGTCAACGCCGCCGCCGCGCAGGGTCGGTAGCTGCTGGATCTTGTATTGGGTGCTGAACTGCACCACCTCGTTGGACAGGGACAGCTTCACTTCGCCGCCCAGGCCGTCGCCGTCCTTGAAGCCTTTTTCGAAGCCAAGCTGCAGCTTCAGCGTGCTGTTGCGCCCGCCCAAGAAGTCGCTCGGCAGCTTGTGCTGCCACTCTGAGCCGAGCTTCAGCCTGGCGGCCTTGCCGCCGGGATCCAGCGTCAGCAGCCCCTGCAGCTGTAGGCGGTCCTTCTGGCCTAGGTCCAGCGCCACCTGGCCGCTGAGCTCGGTCTTGCCGAGCTGGAAGAAGTCCTTGGCGAGCAGCCCGTCTTGCTCATTTTCGTACTTCACGCCGAGGCTGGCCTGAAGGCCCTGGGTCTTGAGCGACAGCTCCAGCCCCACCGCCTCGATGGCCCGCTGCCGCAGCCGCAGCACGTCCTTAAGCGGCCCCAGATCGAGGCTGGGCTTGGCTGTGAGCTTGGGCGTGCCGAGCTGAATCTCCGGTGCGATGGCCGGGGGGTTCCAGTTCGCCAGATACAGGATGCCCGCGGTGCCCATCAGCAAAAAGGGCAGCGCCGCGACCACCCCCTTGGGGTTGTCTTTGACCACGCCCTCGACGGAGCGAAACAGCCGCTGGGCGGCGGGCGACTTGGCGTAGTGGTCCGCCGCCTCTCCCAGTGTCTGCTGCAGGCGGGCCAAGAGCTGCTCGACCTGGGCCTCGCTGAGCGTCTGTGACAGGCCCGGGGTCGAGGCACCGGGCAGCGGGGCGGTCGGCGGCCCCGCCTTTTTGATCTGCTTCAAAAGCGCGCCGAGCGCCGAGTCGATCCCTGACTTTAGATATCCCTGCAGGTCCTCGGCCTCGACGTTTTCGGCGATCAGGTCGTAGAGCGCTCCGCCGACAAACTTGCCCAGCTGCGCTCGCCAGGTGCAGCGCTCGGGATCCACGCCCTCGTCTCTGGCATGGCATGCAGGATCCCCGGCCGCGTCGCTGGGATCGGACCTATCAGCGTGGCTGGGCTGGTGCGCGGGCGTCGGGCCGGGCTTTCTGCACTGCAGGGCCGGGGCGCTGCTGCTCGGCGACTGGCGTCGTCCGCGCGCCGCCACGCTCTCGCCGCGGGCAGCCAGCTGAGCCTGCGCTTCGGCCTCGGCCTCCCAGTCGATCGGGTCGCTGCTTGCCTCGTCGGAAAGCAGGCGATAGCCCTGCCCCCGCTGCTGCGCGACGTGCGCCAGCTCATGGCCCAGAAGATGCCAGCCGGCTGCGCTCTCGGGATCGTATTGTCCGTCGGCAAAGTGAAGCTCGCTGCCCATCGCCAGGGCCTGCGCGCCGTGCTGCTGGGCAAGCGGGCTGTGGGGCAGGATCGACACATCGGCAAAGGACTGGCCGAAGCTGCTCTCCATGCGCGTGCGCAGCCCCTCGGGCAGGGGGATCCGGGTCGCGGCGCGGCTTGCAACCCCCGGGCGCGGGCTGTCCGCGATTCCCGGCGCCGGCTCGGAGTAGTGCGGAAACAGGGCCGCCATCGCCGCCCCAGGTACACCGCCCGCCGTTGCCCCCCCGGTCGGCGACGGTGCGAGCGGCCAGCCCGCGGTGGCTCGGGGTGCGGCCTGGGCTGCGGCCGCGCGACTTGGCGGCGTGGGCAGCGGGGCAAACGGACTGGGTGCGGCAGCAGACTCTTCTCTGGGAGCGTGAGCGAAATCCATCGACCTGACCTCGTGACTGGCCCGCCGGGGACCCAGCAGGCTGGCCGGCCAGGTTTGCAAGCCCCGCACCAGGCGCCCTGGCCGCGCACCAGCGACGCTGCGCCCGGTCACGCCAACGCATCCGCGGTGGGCCAGTCAGCGAGGCCCGGCCGTAGCACCTGGGCGCCCAGCCCAGCGCGGACTTTGGGCGTCAGATCTGCCGAGGCTGCGGCGTATCTATGGCGGCGGGCCAGAGCGAGGCCCCAGGAACGAAGATGCAGGCAGGACTGCGAAGCCAAGATCGCGCGGCGAGTGTGTTACGAGGGCCTATGCGCACACGATCACGGGCCGGCTGGATCGCGCGGCTTCTGGCGCTGGGGCTGCTGCTTGCGGGCCTGGCGACGGCCGGTGCCGAGGAGTCCGGGCCGGTCTTGGTCGGCTACATCAAGAAGCTGCAGCCCGATCGCACGGGCGGCGATCGCGAGCTTGCGGTCGAGGGGGCGCGCATCACCATGAAGGGGACCGGCAGCTGGGTCGAGACCGACGCCCAGGGCCTGTTCCGCCTGCAGCTTGTGCGCAGCACTCGCATCGGGCAGAGCATCGAGGTCGAGCTAGCCGGCGTGCCCGGCTGGCTGCTGTATCAGCCGGCCGACAGCCGCGTCGTCGTGCCCGAGCCGAGCCAGACCGTGACGCTGCGGCTGCTGCCCAAGGGCTCGCTGCGCTTCTTAGAGTCGCGCGGCCTGGCCAGCCTGCTGTCGCGCATGATGTCCGAAGCCAAAGAGAGCCTGCGCACCGCCCCCGTCCTGCCCCCCGGCAGCCCGCCGCCGCCGCCCGACCTCAAGGGCCCGATGCAGAAGTGGGCCAGCGAGTACGGCCTAAGCCTAGAGCAGGTGCAGACCGCCGTAGACACCTGGGCCAAAGAAGTCCTGCAGCGCCGCCAGCACGACGACGAACAGCTCTGCCTCGCCCACTACAGCCAGAAGCAGCTAGAGCAAGCCGCCGCCTGCTTCGAGTCCCTCGCCCGCGCCGACGTGCAAGCCCTGCAGCGCCTCCACACCCAGCTCCTAGAACACACCGAGCGCGCCGTCCGCCGCTTCATCAAAGCCGCCGAAGCCCACGAGCTCCGCTACGACTTCACCGCCGCCCTCCGCGAGTACGAACAAGCCGCCCTCTGGGCCAAGCGCGACCTCTCCCC
>CAZVMD010000277.1:0-10047 GCA_964628555.1 uncultured Myxococcales bacterium
GGCCACCAGGATCAAGCGGTGACCGTAAACCAGAGCGCCGACGATCGCGCCTACGTGGCCTTGACGCCCAAGCCGGCTGCCACCGCGTCGCGTCCCAGCCCGGCGACCAGCAAGTCGGCCGCGCCGCCGAAGAAGAAGCCAGTGCTGAAGCGCATGGCGGCCCCGTTTAAGAAGCTGGCCGGCAAGATCGCCAACAAGTTCAAGAAGAAGCCAGCCGGCAAAGCGAAGTAGGGTCAGCTGCCGCGCGCGACAGATCCACGGTGTGGCGAGCAGCGGCAAGGCCGTCCGCGGGGCTGTGCTGCGAGTGTCGGGCTGTCTCGTCGCGGTTAGCGAATGACCAGGGACTCGCCGGTGTGGCGCAGGGCGTAGGCGATGGCGCTCTGTAGCGTGCTGCGCGTCTCAAGGATCGAGAGCTCGACACCCAGCCCGACTAAGGTCTGCGCAACGCTGGCGCGGATACCGGTCAGGATGGCATGCGAGCCGAGCAGGCGCAGGGCGCGGGCCGTCTTGATCAGCGAGGCGGCGATGCTGGTGTCGATGTGGCGCAGGCCGGTGATGTCGAGGATGACCACCTTGGCGCCGCTCTGCTGCGTGCCGCTGAGCGCGACCTCGAGGATCTGCGAGGCTCGCTCGGAATCGACGGTGCCGATAAGGGGCATGACCATGATCCGCTGCGTGATTGGGATGAGCGGCGTGGACATCTCGGCTAGGCGCTCGCGCTGCGCTTCGAGCATCTGCTCCTGCAGGGTGGCCCGCTCTTGCTCGGCACGCGAGCGCTCGGCAAGCTCGATCTGCAGTCGCTCGTTGGCAGCCTGCAGCTCGCTGTTAGAGCGCTGAATCTGCGCCGTGCGCTCGGCCACCTGGGCTTCCAGCACTTCGTTGGTGCGATGGACTTTCTCGGTCGCTTCCTGAATCCGCTGCAGCAGGAGCGCGTTTTCGAGCGCCGTGGCGGCCTGTGCCGCGAGGATGCGCAGCAGGTCGATGCGGGCGGCTGAGAAGGTCACCTGCGCCAGGTTGTTTTCCAGGTACAAAAGGCCCGTCAGCTGCCCCTGACTGACCAGCGGCAAGCACAGCACAGCGTAGGGCTTAGCGGCGCGCAGATACGCATCGTTGACGAAGCGCGGGTCGGGCACACCGATGCTCAGCGCGACCACTTCGCGCGTGCGGACCACGTAATGGACGACGCTCAGCGCTAGATCCTCGCTGGGGCCGCCCGGCTGCCCCAGGCTATCGAGCGGCAGGCCGAGGTTGGTGCGCGAGCTGTCCGGCGAGATCGTGCGCGAGGCCTCAATCTGCAGCGTGCCCCCCCGACTCAACAGCAGATAGCCGCGCTGCACGCCAGCGCTGGTCAGCACGGTGTGCAGGATCTGATCGATGGCTTTGTCGAGAGCCCGCTCGCGCGAGATGATCTCAGAGGCACGCAGCACCGAGTTTACGTCGATGTGATCGTCGGTGGTGTGCGAGCTGGCGCTAGAGGTCGTTCCCCGGCTGGTCGTCTCGCTGCGCCCGAGTCCATCGAGTACCCGCGACTCGGCGCGCAGGAGCTCGGGGTGCTCGCTGAGCATGGCGCGCACCTTCGCTGTGGCCCCAATGTGCAGATAACCGTACAGCGCCTCAGTCAGATAGAACGTGGCCAAGCGGCTGCGGTTGGCGGCGGCGTGGAAGCGCCCGACCAGCTCCAGCCCTATCGCTTCGTGCAGCGGGAAGCCGTTGCGTCGCGCCTCGCTGATCGCCTCTTCGTAGAGCAGGAGCGCTTCCATCGGCCGCGCCGCCACGCGGGCTCGCTCAGCAGCGACCAGTCGCTCGCGATCGCGGTAGTTTTCGGCACAGCGATCGCTGTAGGTGGCAAGCTGCTTGTGCAGGCGATCGATATGCGCTTCGAGCTCCTTTTGCTCGTCGGGCGATGCCTGCGGGTAGCGAGCCAGCAACGACAGGCAGAGCGTGAACGTAAAGTGCGTCTGCAGCGGCAGGCCAGGGGCCGAGGGCAGCCAGGCCATGGCCTCTAGGCCAAGCCGACACGCCGCCTCATGCTCGCCATGCAGGTACAGCAGCAGGTGCTTGAGCCAGGAGAACAGCAGCAGCGGATAGCCGATGCCGGTCTGACGCAGCCCCTCCCACTCGCTCTTCTCATCGAAGTCGGTGTCGCTCAGCGCGGTCGGCTGCTCGGTGCGGCCAGTCAGGGCGCGGAGCAGCTGACGGACCTGTCGCAGCTGCATGGTGTTGAGGGCGTCCTTGGTGCGCTGCATCAACACCAGTGACTCGTCGACCTGGCGCAGGGCTTCATTTAGATCCTCGCTGGTGTAAAGCGAGATCTGCGCCTGCATGCTGCAGATCAGCGACAGGCTGCCGAAGTCGCCGCAGGTCAGCGCATCCTGCCGGCCGGCGGCATACTGCGCGAGCGACTCTCTGATCGGACTGCAGAAGTGTAGGAACGAACCCATGGGCAGCCGAATGCGACAGGACATGCTGCCGCCGGTCAGCCGCTCATTCATCGAAAGCGCCATGCGCCCGTACTCGCGGGCGGTGCTCGGCTCGCCCAGGACGCAGCCAAGCAGGAAGGCGTAGGCGGCGCAGGCATAGCTGGTCTGTTCGCTGAGACCATGGCGCAGCGCCAGCGAGATCTGTCGCGCCATCAGCAGCGGATATAGCGGTGACTCCGCGATGTAAAGCGGGGTGGCCAGCGCGAAGATCAGTCGCACCGTCAGGTCGATTTCACTGTCCTGATTGCGCGGCAGGCCTGCCAGATCAGCGATGGCGCGTCCGCTCAGGGCCTGCTCGATCGCGGCGCGCTCGGCAAACAGCGCCGGCATCGCCTCCTCTGGCGTCGGGATGCTCATGCCGACTTGGGCCAGGCCTTCGATCCCGACCTGGATCGCACCAGCAAAGTCGGCTCGCGCAGTGTAAAGCTCGCACAGGCGCAGGCACAGCAGGCCGCGCTCGATCTTGTTGCGGGCTCGCTCTCTGAGGGCCAAGAGCAGCGATTCAGCCTCGGCAAACGCGCCGCTTAGCGACTCGCCATGGGCGCGCTCCAGGTGCAGCTCGAACTGCAGATCGGGGTAGTCGTTCCAGGCCGACTCCGGCAGCAGCGAGGTAGCGGCGGAAAAGAAGCTGACTGCGGCATGAAAGGCGGCAGTGGCTTTGGCGCGCTTACCGGCCGCGAGGTTCAGCTTGGCCAGCTCAAGAAGCCCTGGCAGATCTCCACTCTCGCGCATGCGCGGGCTGCCCTGGTTGAGGTGGTTGACCAAGTCGAACAGTCGGCCGCTCGGAGCATCCGCTCCCCACTTGGCCAGCAGCAGCTTGCCGAGGCGGAGGTGGCAGTCCTCGCGCGCAGTCGGATCGAGGGTCGCGTAGATCGACTGCTGCACCCGCTCGTGCAAGAAGCGGTAGATAAGCCCCGACTGCTCGCTGTTCGAAGCTCCCGCGCCCTCGCTGGCCGACGGTGTCACTCGCTCCGCAAGGTAGGCGTGACCTTCGGTGGGCAGCAGCAGCCCAGCTCGCACTGCTTCGGTCAGTGCCTCGCTCTGCTCAGTCGGCGGCAGGGCACAGAGCTGACTCACCGTTTCTAGCTCGAACTGCGTGCCCAGGCAGGCCGCGGTCTGCAGGATCGACATCGCCTGCGGGCTGAGCTGGCGCAGCTTGGCCAGCATCAGGTCGGCCACATTGTCAGTGGCGGGCAGTGCTTGAATGCGCGACAGGGCAAAGTCCCAGCGCTGTGTATCCGGCCGATAGCGCAGCAGCCCGTCGCGAGCCAGCGCTGACAGGAACTGCCCGATAAAGAACGGGTTGCCGTCAGTCTTGCTCAGCACCGCCGCCGCCAGATCCGCGACCTCGTCGGCCGGCAGGGACAGCGTGTCGGACAGCAGCGCTGTGACGTCGGGCAGCCGCAGCGGCTGTAGTGCCACCTCGGTGGTTGCCACGCGCTCCTTGCGCAGCGCGTCCAGTGCCTGGCGCAGCGGGTGCGCATCGTTTAGCGCATCCGCGCGGTACGAGCCCACCACCAGCAGATAGTGGCCGTAGGGATCGGTCAGCAGCAGCCTAAGCAGCTGAACGGTAGCTTCGTCGGCCCACTGCAGGTCGTCCAAGAACAACACCAGCGGGTGCTGTGCGCTGGCGAACTGGCGCAGGAAGCCCTGGAACAGCAGCTCAAAGCGGTTCTTCGCTTCGACGGCTGGCAGCGCTGCGACCTTGGGCTGCGCGCCGACGATCAGCTCTAGCTCGGGCAGAAGCTCGCTGAGCAGCTGGCCACTGTTGCCCAGGGCCATCAGGAAGCGCTGACGCCACGACTGCACGATGTTGGCCGGCTCAGACAGTAGCTGTCGCAGCAGATCGCGACAGGCTCGCAGCAGCGGTCCATAGGGGATCGCCTGCTGTTGCTGCTCGCAGCGAGCGCGGGCCAGAAAGCCGCCGTGCTCGGCCAGCGAGCGCTGTAGCTCACTGACGAACTCGGTCTTGCCGACCCCGGCGGCGCCGCTGATCAGCGCCAGCTCCAGCCCGCCACCGCGCACCCGATCCAGGGCCGCCTGCAGCTGGGTCTGCTCGGCCTGCCGGCCGTAGAGCTTGCGCGGCAGCCGTAGCTCAAGCGACCGATCCTGCGTTGCCAGCGGAAACAGCGGCAGCCGCTGCTCGCTGTTCCAGCTGCGCAGGCAGGTCTCTAGATCGGCGCGCAGCCCACGCGCGCTCTGATAGCGGTCCTCCGCCATCTTGTTCATAAGCTTGAGGATGATCTGCGACAGCACCTCAGGCACCGTCGGGCGCACCAGATGCGGTGGCCGCGGCGGGCGGGCGATGTGACTGTGCAAGAGCTCGGCCGGATCAGAGCCGGAAAACGGCAGCGTGCCGGTCAACATCTCGTAGAGCGTGACGCCGAGCGCGTACAGATCAGTGCGCTCGTCGAGCCCGCGGTTCAGGCGGCCAGTCTGCTCGGGCGCCAGATAGGCCAGCGTCCCCTCAAGCACGCTGGCGGTAACCGGGACCTGCCCATCCTTTGGCAGCGCAGCGGCGATGCCAAAGTCGATCAGATGCACCTGCTCCAGCTTCTCATCGACGAAGATATTGCTCGGCTTGATATCGCAGTGAATGACGCGTCGCGCGTGAATCAGCTCTAGGCTGCGGGTGATCTTGATCGCCAGGCTCAGGCACTCGGCGAGCGTAAGCTGGCGCGCGGCCAGCAGCGCATGCAGCGACTTGCCGGGCAGGCTCTCAAGGATCAGCGCCACCGAGCGGCCGAACGGCTCCAGACCGTACGCTTTGACGATCTTGGCCCCCGCCTGTCCCGCCGGAGTAGCCGCGTCAGCCTCCTCCTGCGTCGCTCCGTCTTGGAGCTGCTTGAGGAGGTGGTACTCATTTTGGAGGCGCGCCAGCTCGCGAGTGCTTGGGTACTCACTGCGCGGAATCTTAATCACCACCGGAGTGCGATCTGCGGCGCGCAGCGCTCGATAGACTTGGTTGTTGCTGCCGTCGTGAAACTTCTCTAGATGGGTGTAATTCGGTAGCCCATTCATCGCTCGATCCCCCGATCCCCTCGCGATTCCTCGCTCGACTCCACTCAACTCAGCGGAGCTGAGCCCAGCTTGACTCAGCGCCCCCCGTGCAGCAGGCACCTCTCTTGGAGAGCTCACCGCACGCCGTATTTTGAACCACTCTTCGTCGGCGGTGAACAAGTTTATCGGGGTACATGCGGATCGCCTGCCGACGAGCCTGATGGGGGCACCGGCGCCCCTACCGCAGCCGACGCCGGACCACACCTCGCACCCGCCGGTTGGGGCAGGCCGCGACCGCCGAGTGCCGGGCAAGGTGGAGAGGCGGGTCCGGCGAGGCGAAAGGCGACTGGCTAGCTAGTCCTCGCAGCGACAGGGCGAGCGGCCGTCCGAGCGCTCGTCGCCATCGAAGCGGTTGTTGCCGTTGCAGTCGAAGGCGATGCGCACGCCAGAGCCGGGCGGGGTGCAGGTGAAGGTGATCGTCGCGGCTCCGCTCTCGGCGCGGCTGCGCAGGAAGGCCAGCGTCACCGGTGGCCGGCTGCCGAAGTCGGCGATGAAGCGATCCGCGTTGTTGTAGAGGTAGCCGGTCTCGTCGGCGCCGGTGCTGGCCTTGGCGACCAGATCACACTCGCCGACCGCGGCGCGGCTCATCAACAGCTGGATGCGCGGGCTGGCCAGGTTCCAGTTGCTGCTGGTCAGCGTGATCTGCTGACCGACGATCGGCGCCATGTTCGAGTCGAAGGCCAGGACGAAGGCTTCCACCTGCTTGCGCAGCGGGTCGCCCGGCGGGCCAAACAGGAAGCCGTGCGGGCTGAGCACCTCGGAGAAGGCCAGGCCCTGCATGAAGCGGAAGATGGTGTCGAAGGTGCCATCGTGCATCAGGCCATAGCCACGCACCTGATCGCCCAGATGATCATCCGAGCCAGCGACGAAGTCGGTAAACGGCGGCAGCGCCCGACCCTGCCCGAAGCGCCCCACCTTCTGATAGATGTTGCGCAGGTGCGGGATCTTGATCGCCTGCGGCCGCACGAAGTCCACCGTCTCGACGACCAGCTCGCCCTGGGTGCCAAAGAAGCCCGGCCGGGCGACGTTGAACTGGCGGTTGCCGTCGAGGTCCAGCACGTGACAGGTGTTGCAGGAGCTGCCAAAGAAGCTGCCCGACTCGAAGAAGTGAGCCCGCCCCGCCGCCTGATCTGGGGTCAGCGAGTTGTCGAGGTTGCGAATCGGGTTTGGCGGATAGGTCACCTGCAGCATGAAGTCAGCGAAGGCCTGGAGCTCTGCTGCCGATAGCTGGTCGCGTCGGCCGAGCAGGCTCTGGAAGGCCGGATTGAACTTGGCGAAGGCCCGCTGCTCGTTGAACTGGCCGCCGTTGGGCTGCTGGGTTGGCTCATCGCTGACGCCGGTGCGGTCGCCGCGCCAGTGCATTGGGCCGTGGTTGTCCATGCCGCGCAAGCTCTGGGTCATCATCGGGCCCTTGAGCGGGCGGAACGCCGGGTCGCCGTTGGGAATGCCGGGGAAGAGCTGCAGCCGCGACGGGTTGGCCAGGTTATCGCCGTCGGGATTGCCAAGGTTCCAAGCCAGGCTGTCGAAGTCGCCGAAGACGTGACAGCTACCGCAGGCCGACTCGCCATTGCCCGAGGTGTACGAGGCGTCATACAGGAAGCGCCGCCCCTGCGTGACGCTCGCCGGCTCGGGGTTGTACATGGCCAGGTGCCGCGTCTCGGCACCGGTGCGCGTGTCGATGACCGAGATCGAGTTGTCAAAGCGGGTCAGGACGTACAGCCGATGCCGCCCCTCATCAAGAGCCAGGCCGCTGGGACCGCCGCCGCTGACCTGGAACTGACTGGCCGTGCTGGGGACGAAGGTGTTGTTTTCCAGCTGCGCGGTCTGGAACACACCGATCTTGCTAGAGCCGAATGCTGCCACGTAAAGCGTCGAGCCATCCTGCGCAATCGCCATGTCCACCGGCTGCGCTAGGCTGCGGGCATTTTCGGCGTTGGGATTGGCGGCGCAGCAGGCATTGTAGTTGATATGTTTATTGAGGTGGCGGGGGGCCACACTTGTGCCACTAAGTACCGAGATGCGGCTCTCATGCAGGTGGCCGCGCAGGCTGTGGCCAGTGAGCGTCCCTGGGCCTTCAAAGCGGTCAAAGTTATTGGCCTCTGTGTTGCTGACGTACACTTTGCCGTTAGCCGGATTGACGACCATGTTGAACAGCACCGAGCCGACACCGCTATAAGAACCCGCGGTCCCGGCTAGCTGCACGGGGGGATTGGCGTTGGCATCCAGCACAAAGACGTCTTTATCGGGCAGCGAGTATTTGACGGAGTTGTCCCAGGTGCGCCCCGTCTGATCGACCCAGTGGCTGCCGTTCCATTTGACGATGATGCCGGTCTCGGGCTGCGGCTCGCCGGCGTAGTTGACGTTCGGGCCAGGGACGCCGCCGGCCAGCTCGCCGCCGTCGGGAACTGCCGTCTCGTTGAGGGTAGTGGTGCGGTTGCCGGTGTGGAAGCCGGCGGCATAGACGCGGCTGCCGTCGGGGCTTACAGCCAGGGCGCGCGGCGTGTCGGTGAACAGGGTGATGGTCGAAAGTGGCGTGCCTCCCAGGCTGTCGCCCAGGTTGTTGGCATCGAACACCCAGACATCGGCGCGGCCGACGCCAGGCGTGGTGAGCTGCGGATCCCCCGGCCGGTTCTGGCCGCGGTGCGCTGCCGTGATAAAGGCCCGGCTGCGGCCGCTGCCGCCGAACACGATGTCGCGCGGCTCGTCGCCAACCAGCAGGGTGCGGACGACACGGGCTCGGTTGCCGTCGATGCGGACGATGCTGACGCTGTCCGACAGATGGTTGACGACCCACACCTCATTGTCCGAGCGGGCGGCCACCGCGACCGGCTCCAAGCCCACCGAGATCGAGGTCCGATGGACCAGGGCGCGCTGTGAGTCATTTACATCATAAATTTCCAGCTTATTGTCTGGCGTGTTCGCGACAAAGAGGGTTCGCTGATTTGGCGAAAGGGCGATCGGCCTTACCTGGCCACTTTCAAAGAGGGTGTATTTGGGCCCGCGGCTGTTGATTTGTGCCAATGAGGCAGAGATATTGTCTTTATTAATTGGTTCGGTCTTGTCGGTGCATGAGGTGGCAAATACCAAACACAGTGACAGTAGATGTTGTTTCCCCATATTTCCTACACCTCTGATGCGGTCGATAAGCCGACCGTCTAAATAAGTGTATTTGGCAAAAGCCCGTCAGCAAACAAAATTGAATATGTAATACTACGAATAAAGTTCGGGTATCTGTATTTGAGTGGAAGTGAGTTTTGTATATATTTTACCGATAAAGTGTGAAATTAGTGCATATTGAAATGTCGTTTACGCGCCCGCAGCACTCGGCCGCTCCTCCTCCGCCAGCCGGACCCAGCCCGACCTCCTTCGCTGGGCGCTCGCCCCGGCTGCCGCAGCCGCAGGTCGGCCTGTGCTAGCGTGGTGGCATCATGCTGTCATCACGTCTGCTGCGTCGCTGGGGAAGGGCTCAAGGGGCTGCGTGGGTGCTCTGGGGGGGGCTTGGGCTGGCCGCTGCGGCTGGGGCCGCGGAGAGCCCGCGTCCGTCGCTGGCCAAGGACGAGGCGCGCTGCGATGGCGAGGGCTGCGCGCTCGGGGTGTGCCAGACCCAGGCCCTGCTGCGCGATCCGGCCGCGGCCCTGGCTCCGCTGCGCGTCATCCCCGTGATCCGTGCGGGCACCGCCTTTGGCTTTGAGCTCCTCGGGCTGCGCCCAGGCAGCTTGGCGGCGCGCCTGGGGCTGCAAAATGGCGACGTCCTCCTCTCGCTAAATGGTCGCAGCCTAGCCAATCCCGAGGCCGCGCTGCAGGCCCTCACTGCCGCAAAGGACGAGCCCGTGGTCCGCATTGCCATCGAGCGGAAGGGGCAGCCCATCGAGCGTCGCCTGCAGCTCGACTCCCGCCCGGTCGGGCCCGAGGTGTGCCCGCTGCCCAAGCCCCCACCCAGCGCCCGCCCGGCGGCCGGAAGCGACGCCGCTCGCCCGCTGGAGCGGGCCAGCCTGACGCGCGACCTGCAGTGCCACGCCACCCGCTGTGTCTGCAAGCGCGGCGTGCTCGATCGCATCCTGGCCGACTCAGAGCTACTGCTGCGCGGCGCCCGCTTCGTCCCCAACCGGGTCGACGGCCAGCAAAGAGGCTTCAAGCTGTTCGCGATTCGGCCGGACTCGCTGTACGCCGTCGTCGGCCTCAAAAACGGCGACGTCATCGAAAAGATCGCCGGGCTGCCCATCGACAATCCCGAGCTAGCGCTGCAGGCCTACAGCGCCGTCCGCGCCCGCTCGCCGATCCAGGTCGAGCTCCGCCGGCACGGCGAGCCCATGACGCTGACCTTCGACGTGGAGCGCTAAGCCGCGGCTCCGGCCAGCCAGAGGCGCGGACGACTTGGCGGAAGACTTGCCGCCCCGGACGCCCGCCACTTGCCCCCGCCCGCAGCCCCCGCATCGCGCCCCTCTGTGCGCCGCACCCCGCCGCCGCGCCCCCTGTCCCCCCCTTCATGAAGCCTATCCTCGTCGCT
>CAZVMD010000278.1:0-9837 GCA_964628555.1 uncultured Myxococcales bacterium
ACCGCTCCGCGCCATGGGAGCCGGCCTTGAACGACCAACTCTTTTTGGAGATCAGCGTGGATTCAACCAGAGCAGGCGAAGAAACCACTGCATATTGCACAGCTTGCAAGGAGATGCGGCAACACGTCGTGGTGGCAATGGATGGCATGCTGCCCGCGAAGGTCGAGTGTCTGAGCTGTCATCGGCAGCACAAGTTCCGCGCCGCGGCGCCTGGGACCAAGGTGGCCGGCGCAGCCAAAGCACGCAGCAGTAAGCCAGACGCGGCCCCCGGCAAGCCGCGACGCAGCGCCGGAGCAGACGGAGCCTCGGGAGCGGGGGCAAGCGCCGTAAATCCGCTTGATGCCTTGCTGGCTGGGCGCAGCACTACCGGCGCCCGCAGCTACTCGCCGGGTGACAGCTATGTCGTTGGCGAGCTACTCGCCCATCCCAACTTTGGTTTGGGCGCAGTGACCGCCACGCCGTCGCCAGGCAAGATCTCGGTGCAGTTCCGCGACAGCATGCGGCTGCTCCTACACCAGCGCACCAGTGTGACAGCGGCCGGCAGCACTGGCCCGCGCCTCGAACCGCCGGTACGCCGCGAGACGAGCCCTGAAGCCCCCAGCGAGCGCCCCCCCAAAGTACGATCCATCCTTTAGCCTCTGCCGCCGCCCTCCCCTCCCCTAGCAGATTCCTGGCGCGCTGATGTTGGCTCCCGTCGCCAACGCACGCGGTTCGGCTCAAATGCCCGTGAAACTGTCGCCGCGGCGGCATCTGTTATTCGCTGCAGGGGACGGATGCAGTTAGAATGCCCTGCGCAAAATTCAGGAGAGCTGCCGATGCGTCGACTCATGTTCGCCTCGTTTTCGCCCGCCAGCCTGTCGCTGGCCTCGCTTTGGTTGGGCACCGCCTGCTTGGACTCCACACCCGTCCTGGAGCAACCGCACGAGCCCAAGGCAGTCGTCGTTGTGAAGAAGACCGCGCCCGGCGCTGTCTCGGTCGATGACGCAAGGCTGGCCCTGTTTAAGCCAGCACTGCCCGCCGAGTTCGCCGCCGCTGGTCCGCCAGCAGCTCCCGACAAGATCACGCTTGGACGCATGCTGTATTACGAGACACGGCTGTCCAAGAACCATGACGTTAGCTGCAACACCTGCCACTCGCTGACTGGCTTTGGTGTGGATGGCAGCAAGGTCTCGGTCGGCCACAAAAAGCAGCAGGGCTCGCGCAATGCACCGACGGTCTATAACGCAGCCGGGCACTTCGTGCAGTTCTGGGATGGGCGGGCCAAGGATGTAGAGGAACAGGCTCAGGGCCCCGTTCTGAATCCTGTCGAGATGGCCATGCCGACGGCAGCCAAGGTCGAAGCGACGCTGCGCTCTATCCCAGGCTACGTCGAGCTATTCAAGAAAGCGTTTCCTGAGGCGGCGCAGCCTGTCACCCTGGCCAACGCGGCCGCTGCCATCGGTGCCTTCGAGCGAAAGCTCGTCACACCGAGCCGCTGGGACAAGTTCCTGGCTGGGGATCCGGGCGCGCTGACCGAAGACGAGCAGGTCGGCCTGGGCAAGTTCCTGGCGGTCGGCTGCAATGCCTGCCACCTTGGTACCTTGCTCGGCGGCGGCATGTATCAGAAGGCTGGGCTGCGTAAGCCCTGGCCAAGTGACGCAGATGGCGGGCGATTTGCGGTCACCAAGCAGGAAGCCGACCGGATGCTGTTCAAGGTCCCCAGCCTGCGGAATATCGAGAAGACTGCGCCCTACTTCCACGATGGCAGCGTCGCAACCCTGGACGAGGCGGTGCGAACGATGGGGCGGCATCAGCTAGGCCTGGAGCTTGCCGAAGCTGATGTCGGCGCCATTGTGAACTTCCTCAAGTCGCTGACCGGCTCGATACCGCAAGAATATGTCCAGGCCCCCCCCCTGCCCCCCAGCGGCCCGAAGACACCTAAGCCCGATCCGCGATAGGTCCCGCTCCCCTGAGGAATGTTCCACGTGGAACGTTCCCCACCCTCCGCCTTCTCCGCTTCACCCACCGGCTCACTGCCCCACCACATCCCAGCTCCACACTCTGTGCTGACGCAAAGGTGTTCCACGTGGAACACCCGCTCTCTCGCGGCGACGCTGGCGGTTCTTCGAGCGGTCCGCGGAGGCTCGTGTTCCACGTGGAACATGAGCCATGCCGCCGTTCTATCGCGAGGAGTACTGCGGCTTGCTGCCTGGACGGACGAGTATGCACATGAAGCGGTCGCAGCCTCGGTGGGTACATGGGTTCCCATCGCCCGGCTCTTGTCATAGCCTAGGCCGGCGATGATCGTTGCCATTCACCAGCCCAACTACCTTCCCTGGTGTGGCTACTTCGCCAAGATCGCAGCCGCGGATGTCTTCGTCCTGCTCGATGACGTGCCTCTGTCCAACGGGCCGAGCTTCGTGTCCCGCACAGCGATTCTTGGGCCGCGCGGAAGGCAGTGGCTGACGGTCCCCATCTCGCGCTCAAGCACATCGCGCATTGCTGACGTGCGCTCCGCTGACTCTCACTGGCCGGCCCGGCACGTTCGGACGTTACAAGCGATGTATGGCCATGCAGGGTATGCGCATGCGCTGCTTCGTCCACTGCTGGACCGCTATGACCGCCCTTGCGAGCAGATCGCCGACTTCAATGCCGACCTGCTGCTGCACCTGCTGCGCACGCTGGAGATCCGCACGCCGATCCTGCGCGCCAGTCAGCTGCAGGTGCCCGGGAGTGGCAGCCGCCACCTCTTGGCGCTCGTGCAGGCGGTCGGCGGCACGGCCTATCTGTCAGGCCCCTCGGGCCGCAAGTATCTTGACCCAATCCTGTTTGCCCAGGCCTCGATAGCCGTTCGCTACGCCGAATACACTCCCCTGCCGTATCCGCAGCCGGGCGACGCCTTCGTGCCCGCCTTGAGCCTCATCGACGCGCTGTTCCACGTCGGACCGCGCCGCACCCGAGAGCTTCTGGCCTACCGGCCGCTCTGAATAAGGCGGCCGCCAGCCAAACAGACGCTCACTCGCCGCGGGCTGGCCGCAAGGTGGCTCGTAGGGCAGCTCCAAGATCTGCGTAGCGGAAGCGATACCCGAGCTCACGGGCCCGCTGGGGCACGGCGCGCTGACTGGCCAGCAAGACCTCGGCCCGCTCCCCCAGCATCAGCCGCAGAGCCACCTCTGGCACCGAGAAGAGCGATGGTCGATGCATCGCCGAGCCCAGCTCTCGCGCTACGGCCCGCACGGTCGCAGGAGTCGGCGCCACCGCGTTGATCGCGCCTCGTACATCGGCCCGCTCCAGCGCAAACACGATTAGACCGACCAGGTCTTCTAGATGCACCCACGCCCAGTACTGCTCCCCCGAACCCAGCGGTCCGCCCACAAACAGACGGAAGGCGGGCATCATTTTTTCGAGCGCCCCACCTCCCTCGCCCAAGACGACGCCAATACGCAAGCAGACTACACGCAGTCCTTTGGCCTTGCCGGCTTCGGCCGCCGCTTCCCAGTCGACGCACAGCTTGGCGAGAAAATCGCCGCCGGGGGGCGCGGTCTCGGCCAGCTCTCGATCCCCGCAGGTGCCGTAATATCCGACGGCAGACGCAGAGATGAGGGTCGGTGGGGCTTGGCCCGCCGAAAGCGGGGCAGTGCCCATGGCTTCCACCACACGCCGAACTCCCTCGATGCGGCTCTCGTAGAGGCGGCGCTTGAAGTCGGCACTCCAGCGATCACCCATGACCGGCTCGCCAGCCAGCGCCACGACCGCATCACAGTCGGCCACGGCCTGCTGCCAGGCGCCCGGCTTGACCGGATCGCCCTCGACCACCCGCAGGCGATCGGTGACATCTCCCGTCCCTCGGGCCAGCGACGCGAAGTCATGTAGCCTGGCCGCTCGCCGAGTCAAGGCGACGACCGAGTCACCGCGCCGCAGCAGCTCACGCACGAGCCGCCGACCGACAAAACCACTGGCTCCAGTTACGAATACCCGCATGGCTGAACTCTACTGCGTTGGATGCGCGCTGGGGCAAACCTGCGGCAACGGCCGGACAAAAGTCAGCAGCCGACGTAGTCGATGTCGCCCAATCCCGGGCACGGCGAGCAGGTCGGGCTGACAGCGCAGGCGGCCTGCCTGACGAGCCGCCACCACACGCCGCGCCGTGGCCTCGCCGATCTCCGGCAGCGATGCAAGCTCGGCCTCCGTCGCCGACTGCAGCTCGATTGGCTCCCCCGCTAAGACCGCCCGCAGCCCAGAAAGACGCGGCTGGGCTGGCGGTTCCTGGGTCTGGCTTCCGTGAGCCTCTAGGCGCGCGCCGAGCCCGGGCAGCCGGTCGCCAGGCACTGCAGCGGTCTGCGGGTAGGAGCTCAGGCGTTCCTGGCTGGGCCGCCAGCAGGGTGCTTTGCGGCGGTCTCGCAGCCCCAAGTTCACCGCCAGAGCGAGCGAGACACCAAACAGTCCCCAGCTAGCAGCCCACGGATCTGAAGACGGCATGCCGATGCCCTATGCAGCAGCCGTGCCGGCCTGCGCTCGTCGAGCACGGAGGCGGGGCCCACGCTGCCTGTCCGCGATCCGGCCACCTGCGTCCGCCCCCCCGGACAGACCGGACGCGGCGCGACCGGCGTAGAAAATTTGCGATCGTCGCGATCTTGAAGCCACATGGTGTCATCCGCTGAAGGAGCCTCGGCATGTCGTACGATCGTCGCAAAGAAGTCCGCCTGCCCGTCGAGATTTGCGTGCAGCAGTTCTTGGCCGGCGAGGCCTATCTGGGCCTGACGCGAGATCTGTCGGAGCGCGGCCTGTACATCACCGCACCGCGTCTGCAGGACGAGCGCCTGACTTGGTTTGGCGCACCGCTGCAGGTAGAGCTAGCGCTGCCCGGCACCGGCGAGACCATCTGGGCCCGTGGTCTGGTCTGCCATGAGGATGCGGCGGAAAACGACGAGGTCCGAGGGCTAGGCGTTCGCCTAATCGACATGGCAGACAAGCACGCGACCTCCTTGCGCTCCTATGTGGAGTCGATTCGTCGGGCTCGCCTGCACAACCTGTTGCTGCAGATGAACCGGCGGCAGAAGCTGCCCGGCCTCGTGCAGCCCTATTGATCGACGCAGTCGGCAGCTCACACCGGGTCGATGAGCAGCCTGCCCTACGGCGTCTTCGCTTCGCCCTCGCCACCTTCGCTGGACGTCTCTTCGCGCTTTGCCGCGCCCTTCCCCTTGCGCCGCGACTTGCTCTTGGCCTCTGGCGGCACTAGCACCGTATCGATGACGTGGATCACGCCATTGCTGGCATGCATATCGGTCTCGATGATGCTGGCTCCGTTGACCTTCAGCCCGCTTCCGCCATCGATGTTGACGACGTAGCCGGACGCGGTCAGGGCGTTGCGCAGACGCGATAGCTGCTTGCTTGGCACATAGGCCCGCAGGATGTGAAAGCGCAGGAGCGCCTTTAGCACCGCCGGCTGCTTCAGCCAGCTCTCCAGCTTGCCCGGCGGGAGCTTCTCGAAGGCAGCATCGCTGGGCACAAACAAGGTCAGCGGCACCCGGGCTCGCAGCAGCATCGTCAGGCCGGCTGCGCTCAGCGCCCGCGTCATCACCTGAAAGCGGCTGTCGGCCTGCAGCGTTGCCAGCAGATCTCGCTTGCTGGCCCAGGCCACGGCGTCGAAGTGCTCGGAGGCCTCACCAGGCGGGAACGGCTCGGCGGCATGCCCGAGGGCCGGCCACAGCCAGGCCAGCCAGCCAGCCAGCGCCAAGATCCTCAGGGCAGCCCTGCCCACCCAGCATCCTGGAAGCACGCGCGAAGCCAGCGTCACGGCGCTCCCCTCTCCCCCCGGCCCTACGGCTTTAACCCCGCGCAACATCAGAGATTCCTATCGTAGCGAACTCGCTACACAAGCAAAAGGGGCAGCGCAGGGGATCGAACGGCGGCCAGTTTGCGGTGGGGCGCGCGGCCTTGGGTCAGTCTGCGATGCCGGCCTCTCCGCCTAGCGAGGGTCAGTCGCTGCCCGTTGCACTCGCAGCGCGACGCGAATACTCTCGGATTCATGCTGTCTTCAAAGGCTTCAAGGCCGGGTGCCCGGATGGTTTCCGGCCGCCAACCAGGGCTTCAGCCAGCACTCGCGCGACCGGCTGGCGATGGTAGCTGGGGCTGGGTGCTAGGGCTTGGGCTGGGCGTGCTGAGCGGCTGCTCTTCCTGGGGCAGCCAGCCACAGTCGACCACCTTCGCCGGCGGAGCCCAGAAACGTGCTGAGCTTAGCTGCCCGCGAGAGAGCTCCGAGCGGGTCGATGTCGGTAGCTGGCGCGGCACCGGGCGGCCCGATGTGGCCCGGGTCTATACCCGAGGCAGCGGAGGCCAGCCGACCGCGCTTACTTGTCGCGAAGTCGACCTGAACGGCGACGGGCGCAAAGACATGCTGGTCTTCTACCTGCCCGATGGGCGCAAGCAGCGGGAGGAGTTCGACCACGACTACGACGGCGTCCCCGACGTGAAGAGCTACTACGAGGCCGGGGTCCTGCTCCGCCAAGAGCTCGACGTCAACTTCGATGGCAAGCCCGACCTGCTGCAGCACTTCGAAAATGGCCGCCTGACGCGAACCGAGCGCTTGTGGGAGAGCAAGACCGACGCCGAGCCTACCCCCAGCAAGCCCGATGGCTCTGGCGAAGCGACGGCGGAGAGCAAGGCGCCGCAGACTCCTGCGAGCAGCAGCGCGAGCCCGTCGAGCGCCCCTCCGCCGGCTGACAGTGCGGGCAGCAAGAGCCCGCCAGCCCTACTGCCGGCAGACTCGACCCCGCGCAGCATCACCCCGACGCTACCCGCACCGCCTGCCCTGCCTGAGCCAGCCAGCGCGCCGACACCTCGGTAGTCCCGCTCTAGCTCGGCCGGCCCAGTCGTTCTGGCTTCAGATCGGCGGCGTAGCAAGAGCGCGGGCAGCCCGTCGATCGAGCAGCCAGGCCAAGTCTCCAGCCGTCGGCGAGACCGCGCGAACCGGGATCTCTGAGACGCGAGCGTCGCTCTCTAGGGCCGCGGAGACCGCTGCGACCTTGTCTTCGCCCGTCACTAGAACCAGGGCATGGCGCGACAGGTTGATGAAATACGGCGTCATGGTCACGCGGGTCGGTGGCGGCTTCGGCGCATCGAGGACCTCGACGACCAGGCGCTCTTTGGCGAAGCCGTCAAGGCTCGCCGCGGGCCGATTGGAGTTCAGCGGACCGGTCGAGGGATCGTCGATCAGGAAGTCGTCGTCGAAGCCGGCCAGCAGCCGCGAGCCGGGGAAGATGGAGGCGGTGTGGCCGTCTGGACCCATGCCCAGCAGCACCGCGTCGAGACGTGGCTCTGCGACATCGAGCACCCTGCGCAGCACCGACTCATACGCGCTGGCAGCGGCGGCTGGAGTTAGCTCCGTCGCCACGGCGTAGACCTGGGCTGCGGGGATTGGTACGTGACCTAGCAGCGTCTCGCGTGCCATGCCGGCGTTGGAGTCTGGGCTGTCGAGAGAAACGCAGCGCTCATCGCTGAAGAAGACGTGAACGCGCCCCCAGTCGATGCCCGGCTCCTCGGTCGCCAGGCAGCGGTAGAGCTTGCGCGGAGTGTTCCCGCCGGCCAAGGCGACGACAAAACGCCCGCGAGCGGCGATGCTGCGTCGCGCCCACTCGGCAACTCGCCGAGCCCCTTCACGCGCCACAGCCGTGGCGTCATCGCCGATCCACACTTCCGGTGCGCGTCCACTCACCTTGCTACCTCAATCCAGCTCATGCTTCGGTTCGGGGCCTGGGTCCGGGCGGCTCTCTCGTGATGCTGCAGGCTAGGGCCCGCCGCTGCGAACGAGCTGAGCACTATGACGCAGTGCTTCATACATCAACGGATCGCGCCCGCCAACACCCATCGCTGCCACCATGAGCTCGGCGTCGGGGCGGCCGTGCACGGGCTGGACTCGCTCGGGCTGCAGATGACTCGACAGCACGATGCAGCGGCTCTCGCCCTGCAGGCGGGCGGCAAACACGTGCGAGCCGCAGCGTAGCTCGACACGCTCGATGCCCGCTGGCGCGTCGGCGGCCGGCGTCTCTTGGATGCGCAGCCGGATGGGATGCGGGCTCGCTCCAGCGAGCGTATATGCGCCGCGCTCGTGGGTGGCTCGCCAGCGAAGCCGCAGTCGGCCACACAGCCAGCCCGAGAGCAGCAGCGCTGCTGGCTCCGCTCCCGGAGCGTGATGAATCGCGATCTCCGACACATCGCGCAGGGCCCGCGAGGCATCGGGGCTGTCGAAGAGGGAAGCCACCAGGATGCGCCAGGGCCACAGCCGCAGCCAGCCGAGATCGACGACATCGACATTGGCCAGGGCTCCCGAGGCATCCTGGCGAAACAGGCGACGCAGGAGCTGCTCGACGGCGGCCAGGCTCTCGGCCTGGGGGAGTCGGCTGCTATCGAAAACGAAGCGCTCAACCTCAGGCGCCAAGCGGGGCAGCCAGGCTGACTCGGCGGTCGGGTTGCGCACCAGCAGCGCCGTCGGCACATCGGCCAATAGCAGCGAGCGCACCAAGCCGGGCAGCCGCGGGCCGGCCATGCGCGGAGCTTCGAGGGTGATCTCTTCGGCCACGACCTCGCGTCGCCCGCTGCCGCTGCGTCGGAAGTTGGCTTCGACGAAGGCGCGGATCGGCGGACTACTCTCGCCAGCTACGCCATCAGCCAGCGTCGCCGCCTCGCTGGTCTCGTGCAGACTGATGATGCGGGCGGGTACGGTCTCCGACACCTCGTCGATGATTCGCTTGGTGCGCAGATACTCTTCTTCGCCATCCGAGTGGATGATCAGGTTCCACAGGCAGGCTCGCGTCACCGAGAAGCGCGCCCCCTCGCTGCGCGCCCGCTCGGCGGCCTTGCGCCACAGAGCGGCTAGCTCGGCCTCGATGCGATCCGGCTCGACGGAGATCGCCGCCCCCAGGGTGAAGGCTTCGATGCGATCGACGGGAACCGCCCAGCCTTCCTGCCGCTCGCGAGCCCGCAGATCGTGCGAGTCCGGCGTTCGGCTCGACGGGGTCTCCGCTGTCTTGGCCGCCTCGGACGAAGTTGGGGTGAGGCCACTCATGGCTTCCGCCACGCGCGTCCGTCCCGCGCCAGCATATCGTCCGCTTCCTTGGGTCCCCAGCTTCCCGCTTCATAGCTTGGCAGCGGCGCCGTCGAGGCCTGATCAGCCGCAGCCCAGCCGTCCAACAGACGGGTGCAGAAGCGCCACGACTCCAGCACTTCGTCGCCTCGCGTAAACAGCGTGCTGTCGCCCAGCATGCAGTCGAGCAGCAGGCGCTCGTAGGCCTCAGGAGGCTCGGTGCCAAAGCTTGAGCCATAGCGGAAGTCCATGGTCACTGGCCGCGGCTCAATCGTCGGCCCGGGCACCTTGGACAGGAACTTCAGGTTGATGCCTTCGTCGGGCTGAATGCGCAGCGCCAGCACGTTGGGATCGCGCCCAAGCTGCGCCCCGCTCGGCCCCTTAAACAGGGTGTGCGGCACGTTCTTGAAGGTGATGGCGATCTCTGAGACGCGCTTGGCCATGCGCTTGCCGGCTCGCAGGTAGAACGGCACGCCGGCCCAGCGGAAGTTGTCGATGAACAGCTTGAGCGCCACATAGGTCTCGGTATGCGAGTCGGGTCGCACGCCGGTCTCCTCGCGGTAGCCGGGGACTGGCTGCCCCTTGTCGAAGCCGCTGCCGTACTGCGCCCGCACCGTCCAGTCCCCGATCGAGCCGCCGTCGGCCGGTAGCTCGCGCAGGGCCCGCAGGACCTTGACCTTCTCGTCATGCACCGCGTTGGGCTCGAAGGCCACCGGCGGCTCCATGGCCATCAGGCACATGAACTGGAAGATGTGGTTCTGCACCATGTCGCGCAG
>CAZVMD010000279.1:0-9836 GCA_964628555.1 uncultured Myxococcales bacterium
AGATCATCGTGCGATCCCACAGCGACTCGCCGGTGCCGGTATCAAACGGCTCGGACTTGAGCAGGCCAATCAGCTTGTCGACCGTGCCCAGGATGCGCTGCCACATAAACGCCTGCGAGCCGCGGTGATCCTGATGACTGAAGTCAAAGGCCAGCGGAGGGTTAAACAGGCCGCTGCTGCCGCCGAGCTTGATGTTGAAGTCGGGACCGATGGTGACCGCCGCTGAGACGCGGTACTTGATAAGCAGAAAGGCGAGCGCGGCCTGGCCCTGATAGGGATCGTTGAAGAAGTCGGGGAAGACGGCGCGCACCTTGGCTCCGTCGGGCGAGGAGCCCAGGCCATAGGCCGACAGCGGAATCTGCGGCAGCTCGGGCAGGACGTTGAGGCGGGTGATCAGGTCCTGCGTCTCTAGCCCCAGCGCCCCCTCCCGCTGCGCCCGCCAGCGGCTCAGCACCTTGGAGTTGGCAAAGGTCTTGCCGAACACGCTGCTGCTGTCGACTTCGTTGCGAGCGCTGCGCGCAAGGGCGATGACGTCGGCCGGTGGCGCTCCGACGATGCCGCGCTGCCCGTCGAGCCCCAGTGGCCACAGGCTGGGATTGGTCACCGTCTCGGGATAGATCGCGGGCGGCAGCGTGACATCGGTGCCGCGCTCGCCATAGCCGCCGATCGCCATGTTGACGTTGGGCAGCGGCATGCCCTGGCCCCACTGCAGCGCGACGCACTCCTGCAGCGTGCGGCCCTTCCAGGCGCCGTTGCCGGTGATCGATCGCTTCTGAGCGATGGTGTGGTTGACCGAGGTGCCGACGCAGGTGGCGACCAGCATGTCGTCTTTGTACTGCTGCACGAAGGCCAGCTGATCGGTGTTGACCGGGATGGCGATGCTGCCAAGCTTGCTGGCCGAATAGCGCACCGCGCGCAGCGGGCTGCCGGCGACCGCCTGCACCGAGGCGTCGGGGAAGGTGTTGAACTTGGCGGCGTTGGCTCCGGCTTCGGTGGCTCGCACCGCCAGGAAGCTGTCGATCAGGCTGGCCCCGCCCGCCGCACCGATCACGATCAGGAACTTGGGCTTGGTGGTCAGCTCGCTGCGCCGCCCGCCAAGGGCTTCCAGCTGCTCGGGCGTCTGCTGCGCCTGACGACAGCCAAACAGGAAGGGTGAGAGCGAGCTAGTGCCCGCCGCGGCCAGCGACAGGGCCTTGAGCACTTCACGTCGATTCAGTCGTCCGTTGCTTTTTAGCGACATCGCCTAGCCCCTAGTAGAAGACGGCTTCCGCCGATGACATGACCGCGAAGCACACCGCCTGCATGAAGGCGCGGGCCGGCGTGGCGTTGCCGGTCGCTTCGATGTCGCGAGCCAGCTGGCCATAGCGCGAAAACTCGAGCTCGCTCGGCTCACGCAGCAGGCCGCGCTGCAAAAGCTGGGTGATCGCCGCGCGGACCTCTTCTCCGTCGGGATTGGCCAGCTTGGTGCCGTTTAGTGGCAGGCTGCGAAAGATCACCGCGCCGCCGGGATTGGCGAGGTCGAGATCGACGCGCTTGGTACAGGCCGCCCACATGATGCGATCGACCACCAGCGGCGTCGTCGCCGAGGTGATGCCCGAGGCTTCATACAGGCCGGCGCCATAGGGCTCTACGCCGCCGAGCGCGACGTTGTGCACCACCGTGGCGCAGGGATACAGGCCGAGCTCCTTACAGACCTCTGTGGCTGGCAGCTCAAGCGCCTGCGCGACGTCGGCGTTGAGGCGCTCGGGCCCTTTGAAGCGCAGGTTGCCGCGAGCCGACGTAGCGACGGGCTGCGGATCCATGGCGGCGGGATTGCTGGAGCACGAGGCAATCAGGAAGCCCAGCGCGGCGAGGGTAGGGACAAGACTCTTAGGGCGCACCATAGGCCTCCGTCTTGACGATGTCGTGCAGCAGCTTCTGCACGCGGTACTGATGCACGGTCTTGAAGCGCTGCCAGGTGGCGACGAACTCGGCGCTCTCTTCGGGCTGCGGCTCGTGACCGATGAGCAGCTTCCAGTAGTCCTTGGTGGTCGACACGGCAAAGGCATCGCTATTCGCCGCGACCGTCGCCCACTCGCGCAGGTTGGCGACCGGCTGACCGAACAGCATGCCGCGCTCTGGGGTCTGGGTGATGCGCGGCGCGGCGGTGGCGAAGAAGGTCTCTAGCCGGTTTGGCACATAGCGGAACTGCGTCGTTGGGCCCGAGACGCCGTTGTAGTTGCGATAGGGATAGGTCAGCGGATCGAGCGTCGCATGGCAGGCCGCGCAGGCGGTGGCGGTGACACCCTTGGCATCGTAGTCCTGCGGCTCGTTGGCGACGCTGAACAGGCCCTCTTGCTTGGCGATATCCAGCCCCAGATAGGCGCGATACATCTGCGAAGCGGCGTTGCGCGGCAGCGCGGTAAACATGACGAAGTAGCCCAGCGTCCACGAGGTCGTCATGTTGCCGGCCCGGTGCGTCAGATCGACGAACTGGCTGGCCAGCGTCGTAACCTTGCTGTAGCGCGTCGGGTTGACATCGCGGCGCACGAAGTAGTCGGCGGTCAGCACCTCGCGGGCGTCGTGATCATCGGTCTGCGAGTAGGCAAACAGCGCGTAGTCGTCGTAGTAGTCGGCGAACTCGACGCCGCCCTTGTCCTCGCCGGCCTTGAGCGATCCGACCGGGCGAATCTTGGGATGGGCGACCTTCCACAGCTGACCATTTTTGCCGCGCCAAAACTCGCTGCCGCTGCAGCGGTCGATCTCGGCATCGATGAAGGCCCGCCGCTCGTCGTCGCTGCCCAGGGCGGCAAAGGCCCGCACCTGCGGATAGGTCGGCGAGGCACCGCAGAAGTCGAGCAGCACCTTGCGGTAGGCGTGCCGCAGATCGTAGGTGCAGACGCTGTACTGCGGGTTTTCGCCGCCCTGGCAGGCGCTGCTGCCCGGCTTGCTGTTGGCGTCAGCCGGCATCGTACCGGCCAGGATCTCGTCGCGATTGCTGACCCCATCGCCGTCGGAGTCTTGGCCTTCGACGGCCAGCAAGGCGGCCGGCAGCGCCGCGGCAAAGTCAGGGTCCGAAAGCGGTCGCGCCATGCCCGGCAAGAGGTTCATCTCCAGCCCGCTGCCGAACGCGTTGCGCTGCGGTGGCGCGACGTGGCACAGGGTGCAGGACGGCTGACCACCGACGCACTGCGGCGCGCTCGGGTAGGTCTGGCAGAACACCGCCGTGGCCGGCGGCTTGGCCTCGGCGTCGCTGAGGGTCAGCACGATCCCCAGCGCCATCACCGACTTGACTGTGTGCTTCTTCACGAGCCCCTCCGGACGATCATTTTATCGATATCGCGACGGCGCAGGTCGCCCGCGGTGCACTTTTTGTCGTGGGCCAAGATGGCAGCAGGGAGCGGCGGGCTCAGCGCTTAGGCGCGACGGCGGCGACGGGCACGCAAGCCAGCGAGACCACTGGCCAAAAGGAACAGCAGCGGGGCGACCGCCGCGACCTGATGACTGCGCGTGCCCGTGACATCGCAGGCACAGCCGGTCTGCAGCGCGCCATCCGGAGCCATGCCCTGCGGACCGCCGGGCGGCTGACAGGTGCCTTCGAAGGGCACGCACTCCAGGCCGCTGGGGCAGCGGAGATAGGCACAGGGATCATCCTGGCAGGCGCCACCGATGCAGCCACGCGTGCCGCGACACAGCACGGCAGAGCAGGCGGGATCGGTCTGGCACTCGCCGCTTGCCGCGTCGCAGCGCGCCCCGGCGCTGCAGGCGGTGGCGCAGGGGCTGGGCTGACACACGCCGCGCACGCAGCGACTGCCCGTCGCGCACGACTGCCGACAGGGCGCGACGCAGCTAGTGCCGGCCGCCGAGCCATCGGTGTAGCAGTACTGCCCATCGGGGCAGGTGACGCCGCTGCAGGGGTTCGGCTTGCAGGTCGCTTGCGCGCAGATCTCGCCGGGGTTGGGGCAGCCCAGGCTGTAACAGCTATCGTCACACAGCGTCGTGCTGCCAACGTCGCCACCGCCGGTGATGGTGGTGATGATGCGCTGTAGCTGGGTCAGCAGGGCCTGCTGGCTGTCAGCCGGGTAATAGTCGTAGGCGGCATCGGGGTTGGGCTCGCCGCCGGCCTGCGCCATGCGATCGAGGTTGGCCTTCAAGCCCGCCGGCAGGTTGCCGCCGAAGCCGACGACAAAGGTGTGCACCGACGGGGTCTGGCTCTTGGCCGCGGCGATCGCCGCCACCGTCTTGTCGATGATCGCGCCGCCACCGCAGATGGTGTTGCGACAGTACGGATCGCCATCGGTAACCAACAAGATGTACTGGGATCGGCTGGGGTCTTGATAGGCACTGGCGCTGCGCAGGGTATCGATGGCGCTGCAGGTCGGCGTATCGGGATCGATGCTGGGCGGCTTGTAGCCAGCCAGGCGGCCCGTGATGTTGGCCTTGGTGTTGTAGGCCGGATCGACGACGAAGCCGCCGGTGCCACAGACGCTGTCGGTGGGAAAGACGGCGAAGCCGATCGGCAGCAGGCCATCGTATTGATTAAGCAGCGCGGTCACCGCATTGGCCGCGATATCCCAGCGCGAGAGCTCAGTCCCCGTAGCGAAGGTGTTGTCGGCAATGCGGTACAGCATCGAGCCCGAGCGATCGAGCAAGATGCCGAGGTTGGGACACTTGGCGCCCTGCGCCGGCCCCGCGGGGAGCAGCCCCAGGCCTAGCGCAAGACCCATGGCAAGGCTAGGGAGCACGGGTCGGTTGAACATGTCGAACTCCTCTAGTGGAAGCGTGGAGCGACCGTAAAAAAGGTCGCGCCGGTTCATCATATCGCGTCGCCGCGGCTCGACGGGCCGCCCCCTGCCGCGATCCCCGCGCTGATTTGTGAGCCGACCCACAGACGACGGACCAGGGCGGGGGCTACGATGGATGCGTGGCCGATCTGCGACGCCTGTCTCTTGCCGTGCTAGCCAGCGCCTGCGTGGCTAGGCTCGCTCCGGCGTGGGCCGACGAGGGCAGTGGCAGCGGTCTGTCCCCCACCTCTGCCGTCGCGGTTGAGGCCCCCAAGCAGGAGGTGCAGGAGCGCAAAGACGGCAGTCCGCCCAAGCGCCTGGCCGCGCTGTTCCTGACCGAGGTCGTGGCCGAGCGCGCGCCGCTGACCGAGCACTTCACGCTACAGCGCGAGGCGACCCGCACCCTGCCTGGCACGCTGGGCGATCCGCTGCGCGTGCTGTCGCTCCTGCCCGGGGTCGCAGCGCCCCTGCCTGGGCTGCCGATCTACGCCGTGCGCGGGGCCAGCCCAGGCACCAGCGCCTATTTCCTCGACGGCATGCGCCTGCCGCAGCTGTTTCACCTGCTGGTCGGTGGCGGCGTCGTGCACGGCGAGCTGGTCGATGAAGTGAACTTCTATCCCAGCGGCTACGACGCGCGCTACGGCCGAGCCGCCGGCGGCATCGTCACCACCCACACCCGGCCGGCCCGCAGCGACGGCCAGCACTTCGAAGGAACGCTGCGCCTGTACGATGTCTCGGGCCTGCTGGAGCTCAAGCTGCCGCGCGGCGTGCGCATCACGGCCTCGGGGCACTATGGCTATCCCGGGCCGATCTTAAAAGCCATCGACAGCCGCATCACGCTCGACTACTGGGACTATCAGCTGCGGCTCGACTGGCGCTTCCTGACCGTGCAGGTGCTGGGGGCCAGCGACACGCTGGAGCTGGCGACAAGCAGCGCCGATGACGAGCCGCTGACCATGCAGAGCTCGCGCACCAGCTTTCATCGCCTGCAGCTGCGGCTGCGCGGCAGTCAGGGACCGCTTAGCGCCGATGTCGCGGTGGTCGGCGGCCTCGATCAGGCGGGGGATCGCAGCGGTCGCGGCGTGCACAAGCTCTTCGCCAACGCCCGCGCTCAGCTGGGGCTGCGCTGGGGCTTCCTGCACCTTCTGGCCGGCGTCGATGGCGAGGTGTCGCGCTTCACCGCCGAGAACTTCGAGATCGGCCTGCGCAAGCTGAAGTTTGTCTACGACATGGAGGGCCCGGCCCGCAGCCTGGCCGAAGGCACCGACGGCAAGCGCGACGAGCTCGGCGACATCGGCAGCGATCGTCTGGGCCTGGTCGGCAGCGCGTATCTGCAGGGCGAGGGCGAGTTCCTGTCGCGCCGCGTGCAGGTCTCGCTGGGCCTGCGCGCCGACGCCTATCACGCCGATGGCGTGACCCTGCTGGGACTGGATCCGCGCCTGTCGCTGCGCCTGCGGCCGCTGCCATGGATGGAGCTGCGCGTCGCGGGCGGCATCTATCAGCAGCCGCCGACCTTTCCTCTGCTGTTGCCGGGCATCGATACCTTCGCGCTGCAGCTCGGTCTGCAGCGGGCGAGCGGTGGCTCGGTCAGCCAGGAGTTCAAGCTGCCGGCCGGCTTCTCGGCGCAGCTCTCGGGCTACTACCAGCGCTTCAACAACTTCACCGATCTGCCGCCGCTGGGGGTGCGTGCCTGCTCGGCCCCGCCACCGCCCAGCTTAAGCGGCGCGGCGGCCACCCTGGTCCGCATCACCGACGGGCAAGCCTACGGCCTAGAGGCCCTGCTGCGCCGCTCGGGCGGACGCATCAGCGGCTGGGTGGCCTACACGCTCAGCCGCTCCGAGCGCAACTATCCCTGCGGCCTGCGCCCGGCCGACTACGACCAGACGCACATCCTCAACTTCGTCGTGCAGGCCCGGCTGCCCTGGCGGATCGATGTCGGCGCCCGGCTGTATGTCGCCACGGGTCGGCCCGATACCTGGGTCGAGGGCCTGCCGCAGCGCAACGATGTGCTCGCCGATCGCAACAACCTGCGCCTGCCCGACTTCGTCGAGCTCGACCTGCGCTTCGACAAGTACTGGCAGTTCCAGCGCTTCTACATGGCGGTGTTTTTGGAAGTGCTCAACGCCACCGCCTCGCGCAGCGTGTTCTATCTGACGACGCCGGAGTTTGCCGCCAACACCACCGGCGCGACGCAGCCGCCATCGCCGCCCATCGAGGTCGGCTTTCAGTGGATCCTGCCGTCGATCGGCCTGCGGGTTGGGTTTTAGTGAAGTGAAAGGGGGAACGTCGATGCCACGCCATACCGACCGGTCAGCCGCCGCGCCCGCGCCGACCCGACCGACCTCTGCTCGCTGGGCAGCGCTCCTTCTGCTCGGCGCGCTTGCGGCCACGGGCTGCGCCCTGCGCGAAGGCGGCGAGCGCCTAGACATCGAGATCAGCGGCCAGCCGGTCGATGCCGCGACGCTGCCGTTTGTGCCCGGGATGCTCAAGAGCTCGTGGCTGATGCAGGACACAGCCGGCCTGCCTTGGCTAGCGGTGTCGGTGCCCGACGACATCCTGACACCGTCGAGCGGCAGCGAGCGACTACCGGCCACGGTGGAAGGGCCGCTGCACCTGTATCAGCTGATCCCACCCTATGACCACTATCGGCTGGATCTCGAACAGGCGACGCTGCCGCCCGCCCCGGCGCAGTCGCTGTGTGCGCGGCGCCTGGCGGCCGACGGCACCTACTGGCTGAGCCTGCTGGCGCCGGGTCAGCCACAGCAGAACCGCTTCGAAGCTGGACCGCTGCAGCCCAGCCTGCTGTGCGGTCAGCGCTCGCTCGCCTACTGGCACGAGGGCCCCGACCACCCCTTCCTGTACGTCCTGCGCCGCAGCCCGGATGGCAGCGTGGTGCGCCGCGAGCTGCCCTGGCCCAGCGAAGCCAACACCCGCTACCAGCAGGGCCCCCGCAGCTTCGATGATCGCGAAGATGTGCTGTTTGTCGTCGATGGCAACTACCACACGCTGGCCTACTACCTCGACAGCGGCGACATCGTCGACCTGGGGGCCATCGACACCGGCGCCAGCGCCGACCGCTACTACATCGGCATCGACTACGACGGCGCGGTGATCGCCTACAACATCGACACGCGGCGGCAGAAGAAGGTCGGCTATCGCATGTCGCCAACCGGAACCTTCCTCGGCATCGATGTCGCGCAGCGCGAGCTTGTCACCTGCGACTGGGATGGCGTGCGCGCCGTGGCGCTGCCGAAAGAAGGTCTGCCCTCGCCGGTCATCGCGCCGCAGCGGGTGCTCGATGCCACGCCGTGCCTGAACCGCTTCCGCCGGACCCTGCCGCGCCTAAGCGGCGTGCTGCGCTACATCCCCGACAACACCTCGCCCAGCTATGAGGAGCGCGCCGTGCCGCTTGATGGCAGCCAGCCGCCGCGCATCATGGCCCGCATCAGCGCCGAGAAGCCCGCTGAGCAGAGCGGCGAGGAGACGATGGGCATGATGGTGCCCAAAGAGCTGCAGATCAGCCTGCTGCAGATCTGTCAGAACCGCGCCACCGTCACCACCACCACACCCGCTGGCATGTACGGGCTGGGGGTCAGCGATGGCTGGCTGAACGGCCAGCGCTTCATGGAGCGCGGCCGCGAGGTGCTGTTCTCTGCGGACTGCGGGACGATGTACTTCAAAGAGCACGCGGCCAATGTGCGCAAGCTCGGCACGCTCTACGCGCTGCCGGTGCCGGCTGATCCCAGCGACGATACGCCGCTGCCCACTCCGCTGCGCCTGTCGTTTAACGTCGGGACGATCAAGCTGCTTTCTGACGGCCGGCTGCTGGCTCCGACCGACATGGCGGTGCTCGGCTCGCAGAACCGCCTGGTCGTCATCGACGTCGAAAAACGCCAGGGCAAAGCGCTGGTCTGGGGGGTGATGTCGGTGACCAACGCC
Source organism: uncultured Myxococcales bacterium (assembly GCA_964628555.1). Lineage (GTDB taxonomy): Bacteria > Myxococcota_A > Polyangia > Palsa-1104 > JAEUJZ01 > JAEUJZ01. Next base: position 8,703 of record CAZVMD010000279.1, read on the forward strand.
TGGTCTCTGGGCAACTCTTTTCCCGGTCGCACCGAGGTGCTGCTCGAGGTCAAAGACGGCAGTATCGGCGGACTGCACGGCCTGCTCATCCTGGATGCCGGGCCGCGCTAGATCGAAATAGGAACGTATACAAAACCAACAAAGGTACTTATTTTATGGGGGCAAGTTCTTGCTTTGGCGGGCGGCGAGCGGCACGGCTGCAAGCGGCACGGCTTGGGCTGACGCTGCTGCTCGTCAGCGCGTCTCTGAGGGGGTCTCTGGCGGCGGCGGCCACCGATCCCAGCGCCGTCTCACCAGCCAGCCTGGGGCAGAGCCTGGCGACCGTGCTGGGCATCTCGCCGGCCCAGATCGTCGAGGTGCAGGGCTACGGTCTGCGCACGCAGACCGGGGTAAGTGGCGTCGTGCTCGCCCGCTATCGCGAGGGCAGTGGCCTCTACACCTTTCCGGTGCTGGCCGTCTATCACGACTGCCCCAGCGGCACCTGTCAGACGATCCTGCGCCTGGGCCAGGCCGTCGCGCGCATTGCCCCCAGCGCCCTGGTCGATCTGGATGCCCCGGCCGCCGCGGTCCCCCGGCTGCAGCCAGTCGGCCTGCGCATGCCGGTGCCGCAGCCAGCTAGCCCACCCCGCTTCCCGGTGCTGCTGCTGGTCAGCGAGACGCAGCGCCGCGAGCCCGGCCAGCCGGGAGCCGAGGAGCCCAGCGAGCAGCACCTCCAGCTTGTATCGCTAAAGACCGCCGGCCAGCCGGCCCTGCTGCAGACCCTGACGCTGGCCGCGCGCTGGCCCGAGCCGGCCGATGCCCGCACCCGTCCCCCGCGGCGGATCGGCCATCAGATCGAGGGCCTGGTGCTGGGCCGAAAGGGCAGCGAGCAGGTGCTGCTGGTGCGGGAGCGCGACCTCGACTCGCGCTATTCCCGCGGCCTGCGCCCCCAGGCCCACGAGCGACGCTTCCTCCTCGTCGGAACGCGCTTTTTGGCACAGCCGGCAAGCGGCTCACCGCTCGACCCTCTGCCCTAGGAAAGCCAGCTCCAAAGGGCCGCGAGCGGCAGCCAGCATCAGGCGCCAGCGGTAGCCGTCCCCGCTTAGTCAGTATGAGGCGACCGGCTCCGGATCGCAGGATGTGCGTGGGTTACGT
>CAZVMD010000280.1:0-9784 GCA_964628555.1 uncultured Myxococcales bacterium
CGAGCGCAACCGCCTGGGGCAGCAGCCGCGGGCGACGCGCAACGTCAGCGCCGGCGGCGAGGGGCTGGTCGGACTCGCTCCGGCGGAAGATGCCGAGCTGGCGACGCTGTTCGGCGACACCTATCGCCAGCTACACAGCCAGGCCAACGCCAACGTCGCGGCCGGGGACGTGCTGAGCCTGCTGGTGCGGCCGGGCCGGGATGGCCTGGCGTCGTTCTTCGAGCGCGGCGAGCCGGTGCCGATCGAGCGACTGCGCAAGATCCGCGCGGCGCTCAAGCGCATCCTCGACAACGACAAGACCACTAACCCCGACGTCGCCGATGGACCTTGCGGTGCGGCAGCGCTGCGCCTCTTGCAGGGCAGCCGAGATCTGCAGGCGGTGGTCATGGGCCACACCCACCTGCCGCGCTGCGCCCGTAGCGAGACCGGGGTGTATCTGAACAGCGGCACCTGGATCGATCGCCTGCGCATCCCGCACGCCGTCTTGGCCGACGGCGAGGAGCGGCGCCTGGAGGCCTACCTGCGCGATCTCAAAGAGGATCGGCGCTCGCCCTGTCCGCCCACCTGCGTCGAGCTGCGCGTGGATGTCGGCGGCGATGTGCGGGCCGCGGCGCTGCACGAGGTCAGCCTGTCGGGGACGCAGGTCGGTCTGCAGCCGCTGCGCGGAGTGACGCTGTGAGCGCCTTTGCCGTGCTGGTCTACGTCGGGGCGGGCGGCGCGACGCGGCAGCTAGTCAGCCAGGGCACCGGCTGGCTGCTCTCGCCCGACATCGTGGTCACCGCGTTTCACGTGGTCGGCAAGCTCGAGCGGAGGCGCTTCTTCCACGAGGGGCTGCCCGAGGTGCGCTACGTCGCTCAGCTCGGCGAGCCGGGCGCGGCAGGCCAGGAGGTCGCGCTGTCGCCGCTGTGCTGCGACTACTACGCTGATGTGGCGCTGCTGCGCGCCGAGACAGCGCTGCCCGGGCCAGTGCTGAGCCTGCGCGAGTCGCTCGACGGCGCGGCTGGCACCGCCTTCCGGGCCCGTGGCTATCCCCGCTTCATGGGCGGGCGGCCGTTTACGCTGTCGGGGCAGGTGACCGATCTGCGCGGCGACACCAGCAACAACGCGCTGCAGCTACTGGTCGATCAGGACACCCGCACGACGGGAGCGGGCGGCGAAGCGCCGTGGGAAGGCATGTCGGGCAGCGCCATCGTCGCGGCTGGCTCGACGGGGACGGCGGCCGATGCGGGCAGTGGGCCGGTGCTGGGGGTGCTGACGCAAGTCACCGAGGGTGTGGCGACCAGCTGGGGGGCGGCGATGGTGGCGGTGGCGCGCTTGCAGAAGCTGCGCCTGGCCGAGGATCTGCTGGCCCGCTGTCAGGCCCTGCTGGTGCGCCTGTACGCGCGGCCCGAGCCGCTGTTGCAGCAGCGTCAGGATCTGGGCTGGCCAGCCGCAGCGAACCCTGGGCCCCATGGCGCGAGCCCGGCGGGTGGCCCGAGCGCTGCGGCCAGCGTCGAGGCGGTGGCCAGTCAGCTGGTGGCGCGGGCGCTGCTCGATGGCGCCAGCGGCATGCTCTCGCTGCTGCGCGAGGTGCAGCGTGACTTCCCCTCGCAGCCCGAGGTGGCTGAGCTGTCGTCGGCGATTGAGGCGCGCCTGAAGCTGCCGGTCCGACGCAGCGCGCCGTCGCGACGCGAGATCGTCGATGAGACGCTAAGTGAGCTGATCAGCTCGAAGAACTACGGCGTGGCCCTGCTGTCGCCGCTCGGTTTTGGCGCCCGCCAGCTAGCGCACGAGACGCTGCGGCGCCTCGACCGATCCGACAAGGCGCTGTTGCCGGTGCGGCTGGTGCCCGAGCGCGGCACGACGACCGATGATCACCTGTACAGCGCCCTCTTGCGCGATCTGCGCAGCGGCCTGGAAGAGCAGCTTGGCACGCCGCTGCCACCGCACTGGCGCGAGCCGCTGGAGCGACGCAGCGAGGCCGAGGCCCGGCAGCGCTTCAGCGCCGCCATCGAAGATCTTTTGCGCCCCAACGGTCCGGTCGCTCGCGATCAGCGCAAGCTGGTCCTGGCCATCGAGGGCCTGGCGCGAGTCCAGACCGATCAGCTGCGGGCCTGGAGCCTGCTCCTGGCTCGCTTTGCGCAAAAGGGGCTGCGGCTCCTGGTCTGGGGCGGCAAGGAGCTGTCCGATATGCGCTCGCTGGCCAGTGAGGGCTCCTCGGCCTTTCACGTGCTGCGGGGCATCGAGCTGGGCTCGCTGTCCGAGACTGAGGTGCTGGAGCTCGCCGGCACGCACGGCGTCGGGCGCGAGGCGGCGACGGTGCTGCATCGCGAGAGCGGCGGTCATCCCGCGCTGATCGATGAGCTGCTGAGCAAGGCGCTTGACGAGGTACGCGGGGGCGAGGCGGCGACGCTGCGCGAGCTGATGCTGACCAGCGATCACCTGTATACGCTGCGCTCGATCGCCGAGCGAGAAGAGGCGGTGCGCGAGCGCCTGCGCGAGCGGGCCCGCGACAGCGGCAGCGGCCTTAAGCCCAAGCCCTCCCTCGATGCGCGGCTGTACTGGCTGGGCATCCTGCGCAAGGTCAAGGCGCGCTTCGAGTGGCTGTCGCCGGTCATGCAGACCTTCGCGGAAGAGTGGCTGTAATGCCGTCGACCTCGGCCTGGCGATCCGGCAGTAGGCGAGGGCAGCGTCGGGCGAAAGGTGGGCTGGCGGCCTGCTTGCTGTTGGCCCTGGCCTGCGGTCGCGACGAGGGCCCGCAGCTTCGCGAGTGGCGCCTGCCGGCCACCGATTCCTATCCCGTAGTCGGTCACGTCAGCGCCATCGCCGAGGGAGCGGGTGGCGAGATCTGGTTCGCTACGCAGAAAAACGGAGCGAGCCGCTATGCCTCCGGACTTTGGCGTAACCTCGGCAAGACCGACGGCGTGCCCGACGATGTGCTGCACACCGTGCTGCCGGCCCGCGATGGCTCGGTCTGGTTTGGCTCTAGCCGTGGCGTGGTGCGCTGGCTGCGCGATGAGCAAGGCGAGCGCGAGCACTACACGAGCTACACCAGCGGCGAGGTCGCGCTGCTGCCCAGCGACGATATTCGCATCCTGTATCAGCGGCCGAGCGGCGACGAGACGATCTGGTTTGGCACCAGCACGCGCGGCCTGGCCTCGTACCATCCGCGCGACGGCTGGCGCGGCTATGTGATCGATCCGCAGGGCCGTCGTGGCCCGCGCAGTGGCGTGATCCGCGCGGTCAGCGAGGGGCCGGCTGGCGGCCTGTGGATCGGCAGCAACGACGGCATCGCCGTGCTGCGGCGGGGCGGCGGCCAGGGCGAAGCGGGCGCGCTGGGCGACTGGTCTGAGCTGCGCTACGACGACCCGGTGCTGCGGCCGGACCGGCTGCTGGGCAACGACATCCGCCACATTCGCTACAGCCCGGCCGACGGCAGCGTGTGGGTGGCGACCGGCTATGGCCTCAGCCGCTTCGACGAGCACAAGGGGACCTTTCAGTCGCTGCCACCGATCGGTGTGGTCAATGCGCTCCTGCCCGAGGTCGATCCGACGAGCAAGCAGCTGCGGCTGTGGCTCGGCTCGCTACAGCTCAACGTCGTCGCCTTCGAGCCGGAGAGTGGAACCTGGCAGCACCAGACTCCCGGCAGTGAGTTTGCCAACCTGCAGATCAACGCCATCGCCCGTGACCGCGACGGTAGTCTGTGGTTTGGCACCAATCAGGGGCTGTGGACGCTGAGCGCGCCAGCGCGTGAAGCGGCAGTGACTCCGGGGGCGCCCGAGCCTGCGGCCGCGGCCGCGTCAGCCCCTGCGGCTCCCGCTCCTGCCGCTTCGGCGACTCCGGCTGGCGCAGCGGCCAGCGAGGGAGCGCGCGGCGCAGGGCGGGGCTGGCGGCGGGTGGACAGCGAGGGCGGGCAGCCGGTGGTGATGTCGCTGTTGCGCACTCGCAGCGGCGAGCTGTGGGTCGGGACGGCGGCTGGGCTGCTGGCCTGTCCCGGGGCCTGCGAGCGCTGGAACAATCCCTCGAATGTGCAGACCCTGCGGCGAGCCGCGATCTATGCCTTGTTCGAGGCCAGCGACGGCACGATCTGGATTGGCAGCGAGGCGGGGCTGTATGCCTACGATCCGCGACGCAGCCAGCTGACCTCGCACAATGCGACGCTGAAGCTGCCGCGGCGCAGCGCGGTGTACGACATCGCTCAGGACGCAGGCGGTGTGCTGTGGTTCGCCACTGAGCTTGGCGTTCCGACGCTCAATCCCAAGACCGGCGAGAAGCGGGCGCTGGGTGACCCGCAGATGCGGCGCGGCAGCACGCGGCGCATCCTGGCCGATCCGCGCGGCGATCTGTACCTGACCTCGCCGGAGCGCATCCTGCGCCTGCACCGCGGCAGCCGCAGCTATGAGCAAGATCTGACGGCGGCTAGCCAGCTGACCAGCGTGCGCAGCGTGGCCCTAGCCAGCGATGGGACGGTATGGTTTGGCGGCGGCGGTGGCCTGGCGCGCTATGAGCCCTCCCGCGATGCCTTTACGACCTATTTCGCGCTCAACAACATCGCCAGCCTGGCCCCCGAAGCGGGCATCGCTTGGCTGGGCTTGGGCGACGGGGCGCTGCGTTACCGTCTGGGCGCCGCTACCTGCCAGGCCGCGTCGGAGGTCACGGATCGGGCGCATGACTCGTGCCAGCGCATTCCGATAAGTGATGCGCCGCCCGGCCAGCGCAGCGTCACGGCGCTGTCGGTGGCGGGCAAGGACGCAGTCTGGCTAGGCACGCCGAGCGGCATCCGTCGCCTGCGTCGCGACCGCCTGACGGCCGGCGCTGAGTCGGGCGGTCCGCTGGGCAGCGGTGGCCTGGCCCCGGCCATCGACAACGCGCCGCCCAGCACCGCCTACGCCATGGCCGGCGGCAGCGGCCTCTCGCTCGGTGGGCTGGATCGCGTGCTGCAGCGCGAGCTCACCCAGGTCTATCGCGATCGGCGCGGCGACCTGTGGCTGGCCTTCGCGCAGAGCGGCGTGGTGCGCCTGGACAGCACCGGCAGCTGGATCGCGGTCACGCCCGAGAGCGCTGCGCCGATCGGCGCCAACGTGAACGACATCTTCGAAGATCGCGATGGCCGCCTGTGGTTCGCCAGCGAAGATCGTGGCGTCAGCATCTACGATCCCAGCAGCAGCCGCTGGCAGCAGCTGACCACGCGCGAGGGGCTGCTCGACAACAAGGTCTACCAAGTCCGTCAGACCAGCGACGGCATGATCTGGCTGACGACAGCCGGTGGGGTCAATCGGCTCAGCGCCGATCTGCGCGAGTTTACCGCCTACGGACTTGAGGCCCTGCGCCTGTTCGTCGGGCCGCTGCGCCTGGCCATCCACGCCAAAGTGCAGCCCTGCGTGCTCGACGGCAACAATCGCCTGCTGGTGCAGTGGATTGGCAACAGCTGGCAGCCGCTGTCGCTGCCGCTTGCCAACAGCCATGGCGAAGAGATCACGGCCATCGAAAATGACGAACAGGGGGCGCTGTGGCTGGGCACACGGCGCTCGGGCATCTTTCGCTTCGACGAGAGTGGGAGCTGGTCGCGGATCGAGCTGGGTGTGGATCGGGTCGGTGACAGCCCAGTGGCCGCCGAGCAGCGCGATGGCAGCAAGCGGCACGGCCTGGGCGAGATCGCCAAGCTAAACACGCTGTATCAGCAGTCGTCGGTGGGCCTGGGCCCCGAAGCGCAGTCCGAGCCGGTGGTTAGTATCCTGCGCGATGAGACCGGCAGCCTGTGGGTGTTCACCGATGACAACGACAAGCCAGGCGGCTTTCGCATCTACCGTCTGGAGGAGTTCGACCGCCTGAGCCTGTACACCACCTTGGGGCCGGTCTACCGCGCCGAGCAGGCCTTTCGACCGCTGGGCATCGAGGCCAGTGGGGTGCTGTGGGGCGCGGCCTCGACGCTGAGTAGCGCCCGCAGTGGCAAGAGCGAGCGGCGCCTGGTGCGCGCTGTGATGCCGAGCAGCGCCGCCCTGCCGCAGACGGCGCGCGAGGTCGGCGCCTTTACCCAGATTCCCGGCGTCCCGAGCAAGCAGATCATCGTCACCCCCGACGCGCTGATCCAGGTCCGCGGCACGCGACAGCTCGTAAAGTACGCGCTAGAGGGGGGCGAGCGACCGCGGGGCGAGCCGCTGGTGCAGGAGGTGCCCTACGGGACGACGATCACCGACCTGGCTCCCGGGCCGGCCGGGCGCATCTGGGTGGCGACGGACACCGGCGGCCTGATCCTGCGCCGGGTCGAGCGCGAGCAGCCGCCGGGTGATCTGCAGCTTCTGGAGCAGCTTCCGGCGACCAGCGTGACCTCGCTGGCCCTGGCTCGCCTGACCGATCCGCGCCAGCCCGAGGGCTGCGCCCTGTGGGTCGCGACGACGGGCGGCGTGGCCTATGTCTCGGTGTGTTCGCTGTCGGGTGCCCTGTTGAACAAAGAGTCGTGGCGGGTCCGACGCTTCGGCGCTGACACCGGCTCGTGCCCGCTGCCGCCGGGACCGGTCGAGCGGCTGGCCGTCGATCGCGACCCGCGAGGCGAGGCTGGGCGCGTCGTCCTGGCCTACAACGCGCTTGATAGCAGCCGCTTTGCTAGCGAGGACAAGGCCCGGCTGCGCCGGCGCACGCGCTTTTTCTACATCGACTACGACCCGGAAAAGGACAGCGCCAGCTGCCAGCCGCTGGCTACTCCGGCCGAAGAGCGCGAGCCGACCAGCCTGGGGACCAGCGCGGCGAATGAAGAGCTGTCGCGGCGTCGTGCCGCCGAGCTGCGTCGGCGCAGCGCGGTCGATCGGGCGCAGGTGCAGGCCATGGCCTACAGCAGCAAGCACGACGTCGGCCTGTATGCCGCTACGTCAGCCGGCCTGCTGTTCAGTCCCGACATCGAGCGGCTGCCGGTCAGCATCGTGGCCGGCGAAGGGCGACTGCCGCCGATGCCGGTGTCGGCGCTGGCCATCTCGCCGGATCGCTTCAGCACGGTGTGGCTGGCGACAACGCAGCAGGGCGACACGCCACCGTATGTGCTGGGCTATCGCCCAAACTCGCAGTGGATCTATGTGCTGACGCAGGAGCAGGGGGTGCCGCTCGGCTCGACGATCGACGGCCTGGGCTTTACCCGCGACTCGCAGAATCCCTCGCTGGGCATCTTGGTGGTGGCGGTTGGCAATCGCTTGGCGCGCGGCGCGGCTTTTGTCGTCGATGACGGCGCCCGATCCTGGCAGTACCGGCTGCTGTGGCTGCTGTCGATCATCGTGCTGCCGCTGCTGCTGATCGGGACGACCGGGGTCTTGTTTACGCTGCGGCACCCGCTGGTGATCAAGCTGCGCGCGACGCCGCAGGCACTGGTCAGCGAGCTGCCGCTGGCCGCAGTTCCGGTCGCACTGCGCCGGCTCAGCCGGGCTCGTGCGCTGCCCGAGGTCTTCACTCAGCTGGGCCTGCCGCGCGATCGCGAGCGCCTGATCACGCTTTTGTGTCAGGGAGTCAGCGGCGGAGTGCTGACCGCTGCACACCTGCGCGCCCTAGCTAACTTGCTCGGCATGCCGCGCGCCACGCAGGCGCAGGTTGAGACGCTGGCCCCGGGCGTGTTGCTGCTGCCAGCCCGTCTGAAGCATCCCGAAAAGCTGGCCGCGCATCCCACCGCCCTGGTCGCCATCTCCAGCACCGCGCGGCAGGAGAGCGAAGGGCGGGCGCTGTTTGAGCGGGTGCGTGAGGCGCTGGCAAAGATGGGCCATCCCGAGCCGCATCCCTTCCTGCTTTTGACCTCGCGACCGCCGACCAGCAGTGCGGCCGGGGGCAGCGTTGCTGTGGATCCTGTTACCTCGCAGGCCGGCAGCCAGCCGCCGGATCCGCTGCACGATCTGCCGCTGCATCTGCACCTTGGCGAGACCGAGCTGCGGGCGCTGCTGTTCGCGGCCGATCCGGCGCGTCGACTGGCGGGCCTGTTGCATGCCCGACGGCTCCTGACCAGCTCGCCCTACAGTCACGAGGGCGACGTCAAGTCAGCGACGATGTTCGTCGGTCGGGATGCGCTGCTGCGCGATCTGGCAACCGCCGCCTCGCCGCAGGCCATCCTGGTGGGGCCGCGGCGGGTCGGCAAGACCTCGCTGCTCAAGCGCTTGGCGCAGACGCTGCGACTCAATCGTCCCGAGTTCGATGTTCACTTCCTCGATCTGCTTGGCATCAAGACCTACGAAGACGCGGCGGTGGCGCTGCAGGTGGCGATGGAGACGGCGCGCTTTGCATCGGGCGGCCAGTCTTCATCGGGTCAGTTTTCCGTGGTCGCGCGGGCCGCGATCGATGGCGTGCCGGCGGAAAATCCGGAAGCGGTGATCATCCAGCTGATCCGGGCTCGGCAGCAGCACACTGGGCGCCGCGTGGTGCTGCTCATCGACGAGGGCGATGCGCTGGTCAAGACCGATGCCGAGCGCGACTTCCCGCTGCTCAACGCGCTGCGTGCGCTGCAGGCTCAGGACCTGTGTGCAGTGGTCATGGCTGGCTATCTGTATCTGTATCGGCAGGCGCTGTCGCAGGGCTCGCCGCTTTACAACTTCGCCCGCGTTCTGCTTCTGGGGCCGCTTGAGCAGAGCGAAGCTGTCGAGCTTTCAACCAAGCCGATGTCGCTTCTCTCCGTGCGCTACGCCGATCCAGAGCTACCGCTGCGCATCGCGCGCGACACCGGTGGCTATCCCAGCTTTGTGCAGCTGATCTGCGACCAGATGCTCAGCGAGCTGAAGGACGACGACCTGGTGCTGCGCGAGTCTCATCTGCGGGCCGCCGAGGACAGCCAGCGCGTCTATGACCAGCTGGTGACGATGCTGAAGATGAACACTCGGCGTCTGACGCAGATCTTGGTCTACGCCCTGCTGGAGCAAGAGCGCTTCACCGCGGCCGAGGCGCACAAGGTGCTGCAAAAGACGCTGGAGCGCAGCGTGCCGTTTTCGGTGCTGGAGCAGGCCCTGACCGAGCTGCGCGTGTTCAGCCTGCTTATCGCCAGCACGCAGACGGAAAAGGAAGGCGCGGCGGTGACCACCTATGGCTGGGGCATTCCGCTGCTGCGGGCCATCCTGCGCGCCTCGGAGCCTGAGTACGCCTTGGCTGGGCTGCTCGAAGAGCTTAGCGACGGCGACTTTGCCGAGCCGCGCTGAACGGGGTGCGGTTGGCGAGAGCTGGGACGGCGCTCGGCGCCGCTATCCCGGGGCGCGGCGGGCGTGCTTGCGGCGATACTCTTCGACCATCGGCTGCAGGTGCTCGCGCTCGTCATCGAACAGCATGGCCTGCACGGCACGGGGCAGCAGCGGATGGCGGAAGACGAACTCCTCTTCGTTGCTCTGACTGGGGTCGCGCTGCGCTTCGATCAGCTCGGCTTCGATGAGCTGCTTCAGGCTGCGCGACAGAGCCGCGGCCGACACCTTGTGACCCAGAAGATGGGCCACTCCGCTGCGCGGAAAGCGCTCGCCGAACAGGCAGGCGGCCCGCAGGGTCCGGCGGGCGGCGTTGTCGATGCGGTTCAGGCGGGCCTGCAGCATGGCCAGCACGGTCTCGGGCGTGCCATCGCTGCCGGCCGTGAGGCGCGAGCGGAACAGCTCTTCCAAGAACAGCGCGTTGCCGGCCGCAAAGGCGAGGATCTGTTCTCGCTCGGCCGTCGATAGGGAGGGGACGCCAGCGCTCTTCGCCAGCTGATCCAGCAGGCGCTCCCCGGCCCTGCGACTCAGCCCACCGAGCCGCAGCTCCAGCACATCACGCCCGGTCCACAGCGACGGAAACGCATCGCGTAGCTCGGGGCGGCCAAGCGCCA
>CAZVMD010000281.1:0-9740 GCA_964628555.1 uncultured Myxococcales bacterium
AGTCCGCACTACGGCAGCCTGATCATCCTGATGCTCGCGCGCTTCGTGCTCTTGCCGGGCGCCTTCCTGCGCATCGCTCCGGTGTCGCTGTTCATGCTGTTCCTGTTTGCCGGCTTCGCCTGCCTGTGGCCGTCGCCGTTTCCCCGTCCCGGCTTCTTTGGCTTCCGTGGTGTCTTGACGCTGGCGGTGATCATCGGCGCCATGGTGCCCGGCCTGCTTGGCGCCATCGCCGCCGATCGCCTGACCCTCGGCTTGGCCACGGCGCGCTTGATGGGGCGCTATCGCCTGATTCGCCGGCTTGGCCAGGGCGGCATGGGCGAGGTTCACTTGGCTTATCACGCCTCACTGCGTCGGCCCTGTGCCGTCAAGATCCTCAAGGAGGGCATCGCTGACGCCACCGCCATCGCTCGCTTCGAGCGCGAGGCCGAGGCCGCCAGCCGCTTGCGCCATCCCAACACCATCGCCGTCTTCGACTTTGGTCGCACCGCCTCTGGCCAGCCCTACTACGTCATGGAGTTTCTCGACGGCAGCGACCTGGCCCAGCTGGTGCGACGCGAGGGCCTGCTGCCGCCCGACCGCGCCGTCTATCTGCTCGAACAGATCGCCGGCTCGCTCGCCGAGGCGCACGGACTCGACATGATTCATCGCGACGTCAAGCCGGGCAATCTGTTCATCACCACCATGGGCGGCGTCGGCGACTTCGTGAAGGTGCTCGACTTCGGCCTGGTCAAGGGCGTCGATCTCGGTCCCGATCTGACGCGTCCCGACGCCTTTATGGGCACGCCGCGCTACATGGCGCCCGAGGCCCTGTGCGGCCAGCCGGTCGATGCCCGCGCCGATGTCTATGCCCTGGGCACCGTCGCCTACTTCATGCTCTGCGGCGAGCCGCCGTTTTCGTCCGGCGATGCCTACCTGGATGTGTACCGGCAGATCCACGACCCGCCGCCGCCGGTCAGCAGCCGGCGTGACCCCGGCCTACCCGCCCCCTCGCGCGAGCTGCTCGATGTCATCGAGCGCTGCCTGCAGAAAGAGCGCAGCCGTCGCCCAGCCACGGCCGGCGAGGTCTTGACCGCGCTCGAAAAGACGCCCGAGCATGGGCGCTGGCGGGCCCCGCTGGTCTCGCCGAGCGCCCGCAGCCGCGCCGTCCTGGCCGAGCTTGCCGAGCTGGCCCACTCTGCCGATGAGCTAGCGCCGACCGACCCCGCCGCCCGCCGCTCGGGCGATCACGTCGCCGTCCTCGCCGACCTGCGCGCCGAGTCGCAAAAGGGGGCGCGGGCCGAGGCCGCTGCCCAAGACCCACCAGGCGCGACCGGGCAGTCCTCCTAGACGGACCACCGACTTCGTCCTGCTTCCGCGACCGCTGGGAACCGCGCCTACCCCCTCCTCGTATTGCTAGACAGCACATGATCCTCGCCCGCGCCGCTCGCCACGCTCTGCCTCGGTCCACGCGGGCTCTGAGCGCACTGATCTTGTACGTGGCAGCGGCGCTGCTCCTGCCCGCGCTGCACCTGTCCCGCCACGAGCAGCCGCACGAGCACCTGCCGCACGGCCTGCGCCTGCACCCGCTGGGCGCCGCCCACCTCTACAGCGCCCCTGGTGATCACGGCCACGCAGCTGAGCACGACCAGCCGCACTCGCACCCCCCCGACCCCGTGCCCGAGCAGCGACTTCAGCTGCTGTCGCTGGCAGTCGGAAAGGCGCTGCTCGCCCCACCGCCGTCGCACGGTAGCCTGGCCGGCCATGGCCTGGGCAGCCTGGCGCACTTTGCCGCCGGCTATCTCGCCGTCGAGCTACCGGTAGTCCCTCCAGCGTGGGCCCGCCTCGCGCTGCCGCCGCCTCGCCCGCTGACCCGCGAGGTTCCGCGCTCCGCCCCGCACCGCGGTCACGCCCCGCGCGCTCCGCCTGCCTCTCTTGGCTAGTCCTAGTCACCACGACGAACCAGCCGCTGGTTTCCCGCCAGCCACCTGAGAGGAACGTCATGAGCTCCGTCTCTCCCCGACGCCGCACGTGCGTCTGCGTGCTGCTGAGCCTCCTTGTGTCCCCGCTTGCCGTGGCCCAGCCCGGCACCGAGGACAGTGCCCCTAGCCCTTTTTCCACCCTGGTGGTCGCCGAGCGACCCAGCTCGGCCGCCTCGGCGCTGACCGTGCGCGAGCAAGATCTGCGGCTGCGCCCGATTCAGCGGGTCAGCGACCTGCTGCGCGTTGCGCCTGGCCTGATCACCCTGCAGCACGCCGGCGGCGGCAAGGCCAACCAGTACCTGCTGCGCGGCTTCGACGCCGATCACGGCACCGATGTCGCGCTCAGCCTCGACGGCATCCCCATCAACATGGTCTCGCACGCCCACGGCCAGGGCTACGCCGACAGCAACTTCGTCCTGCCCGAGATCATCGACCGCGTCGAGGTCTACAAGGGCCCGTACTTCGCCGAGCTGGGCGACTTTGCCACCGCCGGCGCCGTCAACCTGGTCAGCAAGCGCAGCCTGCAGGGCAGCTTCGCCTCGCTGTCGGGCGGCATGTACAACACCCTGCGCGGCGTGGTCGGCGCCGGGCACCCCTTCCTCGACGGCCGGCTGCAGGCCCTGGTCTTCGGTGAGGGCAGCTACTCCGACGGCCCGTTTGAAAACCCCGAGCGCAGCAAGAAGTTCAACCTGTTCTCCAAGCTCACCTATCAGCTGTCGCCGCGATCCTTCATCTCTTTATCGGTCAGCAGCTACGCCGGCGACTGGTACGCCTCCGGGCAGCTTCCCCTGCGCGCCGTCGATAGCGGCGCCCTGTCGCGCTTCGGCGCCATCGATCCCAGCGAAGGCGGCAGCTCGACGCGCCACAACGTCTATCTCGCCTACGAGCTCCACAGCGGCAGCAGCGACCTGTCGGCCCTCGTCTACTACTCGCGCTATGCCCTGACGCTCTACTCGAACTTCACGCTGTTCTCCGTCGATGAGCAAAACGGCGATGGCATCGAGCAGGCCGACGAGCGCGACCTCCTTGGCTTTCGCGCCAGCTACCGCCGCCGGGCTGCTTGGCGCTGGCTGCGCTTCGACACCACCATCGGCGTCAGCGGCCGCTTCGATCGGATCCATAACAGCCTGTACAGCCAGCGCAGCCGCCAGCGCCTGGCCCCGATCGTCGAGCACGACATCGGCCAGAGCAGCCTGGCGCTGTACGGCAAGGAAGAGATCGCCTTTTCGCGCTGGGCGCGCCTGATCCTGGGGCTGCGAGCCGACCTCTTTACCTTCGATGTCCACGATCGGCGCGAGGAGCTAAGCCTCGGCGCCGCGCTCGGCAATGCCACCTCCGGAGTCCGCGGCGAGGCGCTGCTCAGCCCCAAGGCCACCCTGGTGGTGTCGCCGCACCGCCGCCTTGACCTGTTTTTCAACTTCGGGCGTGGCTTGCACAGCAACGATGCCCGCGGCGTTGTGCGCGCCGTCGATCCGGTGTCGCCGCTGACCGCTGCCCTCGGCTATGAGCTTGGGGCCCGCGCCCGCCTGTTTGACCGCCTCGACCTCGCCGCCAGCTTCTGGGGGCTCGACCTCGACAGCGAGCTGGTCTGGGTCGGCGACGAGGGTACAACCGAAGCGGCCGGCGCCACCCGCCGCCTCGGCTTCGAATTCGAGGGCCGCCTGCGCCTCACCTCGTGGCTGTTCTTCGACCTCGACCTGACGCTCAACGACGCCCGCTTCACCCAGAACGCCGGCAACGCCAACGCCGTCGCTCTTGCCCCGCGGGTCACCCTGGCCAGCGGCCTGTCCGTGCTGACCCCCTTCGGCCTGCGCGGCAGCCTGCGCTTCACCGGCATCGACAGCCGCCCCGCCACCGAAGATGGCTTCTTGGTCGCGCAGGGCGCTTATCTGTTCGACGCCTTCGTCAGCTATCGCTACCGCTTCATCGAGCTCGGAATCTCCGTCGAAAACCTCACCAACGCCGAGTACCGCTCTGCCCAGTTCGCCACCACCTCCCGCCTGCGCGGCGAGCCTCCCAATAACGCCCCACCCCCCGCCAGCGCCTGCCCCGGCAGCACCCGCGCCCAAGTCAACGACGCCGGCCACTTCACCGGCTGCGAAGACCTCAACTTCACCCCCGGCACCCCGATCAACGTCCAGGGCCGCGCGACGCTTTACTTCTGAGTGCGCGCACTGCCGCATCGGTCGGCGACATCCGGCCTGCGCTTGGTAGCAGTAGCGCCGTCGGCCGGCGCTGCCGGTCGGCGCGCGGGGGAAGTGGGGATGTCGGGTGGTGTGGGGTGAGCGACGGCGCGGCTATTCGCTGTAGCTGCTGGGGACGTCGACGGAGTAGCGGAGGACGAGGGCGCGCTTTTCGCCGGGGCGGAGGGCTTGGCGGAAGGTGGCGATGCCGTCTTGCGCTTCGAGCTTCCAGCCGGCGCTCTGGGCGGGGTCGAGGCTGACCTGGATGTCAGCCAGCTCAGAGACCGGGATGTGCTCAGCGACCTCGACCTCGTCGGGGTGGTCGAGGTAGCTCTCGACCTCGAAGCGGTAGGCGTAGTTGTGGCGGCGGATGCTGCCGAAGACGCCGCGGTCGCGGGCGATCTCGTCGATGACCACGCGCCTTACGCGCAGCCGCTCTTCAAGGCCAAAGCTGAGCTGGAAGCGGCCACCGGCCGGCACATGCGGCAGGGGATAGCGGGCAATGAAGGCGCCGCGGCGCAGGATATCGATCGGGCCGGCGAGCAGGGGATAGCCGGCGGTGTTGTTGAGATCGGCGACGCGGAAGACATAGGGCAGGAGCTTGGGCACGCTGCGGTAGGCGAGGCGGCTGGGTAGCACGGAACCGGCCAGCGTGACGCGCACCGGCGTGCCATCGCCACGCACGGTCGCCGCCGCGCTGATCGGAAACTGCACCGACAAGCCCTGCGCCACCGGTGCGGCTCGGCTCGGCTTGTCGCCGCTGCTGTCCTCGCCGGTGGTCTTGGACAGATCGGCGGGAGCCTCGGCGTGGCTGTATTCCTGGGTGCGGCTGACCAGGATCTTTTTGGGCGGCTCGCGCGGGTCGGCATAGACGCGCAGCGGCTGCACGCTGGGGGGCGTGGCGTTCCGGCGCGGCAGGGCGGTGGACAGAGTCAGCTGGGCCTCGCTCCAGTCTTCGCCGGTGGTCTGGGTGACGGTGGCGAACGAGGTCAGTTGGATGCGCCCGCTGCCGTCGTCCAGGCGCGCCTCATGCGTCGGGCTGAAGCGGGCTCCGCCGACCATGTACGACAGATCCACCGTCGCTGACTGACCGGCCGGGCAGGTGATAAGGACATCGGCCTGGAGCTCGCGGCGGCTGGCCGCCTGCTGCCTCTGGCTGCGCTGCTGACTGAGGTCGGCGATCGTGGCTTGAAGCTCGCGCTCCTGCTTGCGCCGCTCGGCTCGGCTGGCGGCTACCTGGAGGCGGCTCTTTAGCGCGGTATCGAGGGCGCTGCTCCAGCTGGCTGGTGGGCGGCCGGCGGGCCCGGGTGGGTCGGCCAGCTCGCGGCCGATCAGCGTCTGCGCCAGCCCCTCGTAGCGGGTGGCGAGGTTGTTGGCCGCATCGTCCCGGGCCGCCGCGCTCTGCAGGATGGCGAGCTTGCGCGAGAGCTCGCGAAGCTGCTCGTCCAGCTCGGCAACCGCCTTGGCATAGGCCGTCTCGCGTGGCTGCTCCTCGGCGCGCAGACCCTCGATCTGGCCGCGGCTGGTCTCGGCGCGCAGCGAGGCCGGGTCGGTTGCGGGCGGCAGCGCGGCGAAGTGGACGGGCACACGGGTTCCGCAGGCGACCTGCGCGCTGCGGGTCACTAGCGCTCGATCGGGATAGACTACGACGCGACGGACCGCACCCTCGGGGGTGGCGGCGTGGGCGGCGGCCGCGGCGAACAGCAGGGGGGACACCGCAGGGGCCAGGAGCAGCATGAGAGTACAAGTCAGCGTGCGCATGGGGGGCTCCCGACCTACTGATAGAGCCGCGCGCCCTTGGGGCGGCGGAGGGAATAGGTGAACTGCGTCTCGGCCTTGCCGCCTGGCGGGATGCGCAGGCGCCACTCCATTGCACCACTGCCGGCGTCGATGTTCGGGCCGTAGCGACTGGGCGGGCTGCCGGCTGGCGGCGGGTTCGAAAGCGGCGACAGCGGCGGGCTGACCGACAAGAGCTTCAGCTCGACGTTCTTGTCGCCAGGCAGCGGCAGCTGATCGACCACCAGCACATCCAGCGGCGTCGAGTAGGGATTGGCGAGCTCGATCTTGACGACGTACTGCGTGATCTCGTCCTTGCTAAAGACGCCCTTTTCTTCGGTCGTCAGGTGGACGTTGCGGATCGGCTTGATGGCGCGATCGATGCCGAGCGGCAGCGTAAAGCGCTCGCCCGGCGCGACGAGCGGGATGTCGGCTTGGCCGGCCGGATCGGCGCCGACAAACAGGCGAGCCTGGCCGCCGGGCAGAGGCTGACCCGCGGTCCCCAGCGGGTTTTCCAGCACCGCCACCAGGTAGGCCTCGGGAGCCAAGCCGGGATACACCTTGCGCAGGACGCTGACCGGGAAGCGGCGCGAGAACAGCGCCACCCGCCGGGCGCCAGCACCGCTCTTGAGGCTCTCGCGGTACAGGCTGACGTAGCGCAGATCATAGCCCCCAGCGCGGGCGGCGGCGGAGTTAGGCGGCAGCGTCGGCGCGCGGTAGCCAGGCGGTGGCATCAGACCGACACCCAGCACCTGGGCCTGCGGCCGCATCAGCGAGCCCTCGATCACGTCCTCGCTGAAGTCGGCTGAGTATCCTCCCGGCGCGACGCTGGCCGCTGCCTCATAGCTGCGGCTGGCCTGGGTAGTGACGCGCAAGGCAGGGGCTTGGCGATAGGGGCGCGGCTTATCCTCGACGACCGGCGTGGTCGGGGCCGGCGGTGGGGGAGGGGGCGGCGGTGCCTCGGGCTCGCGAGCGGGCCGATCCACCTCTTCCATTTTCTTCTTCTCGTCCACGACGAGCTCTTGCACTGGCTGCGCATCGCTCGCGTCGGGGATGCCGTCGTGATCGCGATCGCCATCGCCGATGGCCACCAAGCCCGCCTGCCCCTCTCCGCCTTGAGGCATGCTGTTGCCCAGCCGCGGCGGGCTGCCCAGAAGCTGCAGTAGGCGGCGGCGCAGGATCGCATCGGACGAGACCTGAGCCAGCCGCCGCGCCGTCGCTGGAGGTGGAGCGGGGGCGTCGAAGACCTGCGGTGGGGTGGGGATGAAGCGCTCGCGACTGCCGAGCTTCCACGACAGCAGCTTGGGTAGCTGCGTGGCCTGGGTGGGAATGGCGGTCGAGAGCGTTAGCTGCACGTCGCTAAAGTCCTCGCCGCTGTCCTGGCTAACCTGACCTGCGAACGACAGATCGACCTGGCCTCGATCCGGCAGCAGCACGACGTCATAGGTCGGCTGCCACTTTGCGCCCGCGGTGATGTACGTGAGCCAGACATCGACCAGACCCTGGCCCGCCAGCGTCGCTGTAACCTGATAGCAGCGGCGGGGGGCAGACAGCGCCGGGCCACCGCCTAGCTTGTGCACCTCTTCGGCCAGCTTGGCCCGACTGCGGGCAAGCTCATGGCGGCGATCCTCAATGCCCTGCGAGCGCTCGGAGATCTGCGCCTGGCGGGCTCTGACGAAGGCCATGCTGTCGGCCCAGCCAGCCGGGGACAGCGGGCTGGGCCGGCCGCCATTGTTCGGCACCGGCGGCGTGATCGGCGAGAGCGCGGACAAAAGATCCAAGTGACGCTGCAGGACACCCGCCTCCTCGGCGAGGCGTGATAGCTCGTCGTCGATGGCTTCGAGCGCGCTGACCAGGCGCTGCACCTCGGCGATGGGCAGCCCGGCGGTGCTCTGCGCTAGGTCGCCAA
This sequence comes from uncultured Myxococcales bacterium, assembly GCA_964628555.1. Classification (GTDB taxonomy): domain Bacteria; phylum Myxococcota_A; class Polyangia; order Palsa-1104; family JAEUJZ01; genus JAEUJZ01. The sequence continues at coordinate 7,827 of CAZVMD010000281.1, forward strand.
AGAGCGGTCGGTCGATCTCGATGCGCGCGACATCGACGGCTCCGGCGCGAGCAGCGGCCCCATGGCCCTGAACATCGACGCGCAGGCTGGCCGGATCGACGCGACCACACAGCGGCGGAAAGCGCAGGCGGGACTGCGGCGCGGTCAGCGTCAGGCGGGCGCTGCGTGCGACGCGCGCGCGATCGCTGTACACCGTTGCCGCGGTGACCGGGGCCTCGACGCGCAGGGCGCCATCGGCGGTCAATGACGTGCCTTGGCCAGCGGGCGCTGCAGCGGAGGCGGTCGGGCTGAGAGCGCGCGCAGCGGGAAGCCCAGGCGGCGGCGGTGTCGGCGGGCGGGCCAGCACTAGCTGGGCGTTGGGCAGCGCGGCCAGGGTTACGGCCAGGGCCGACCCGAAGACAGGACGACTGAGGTTCCAGACTCGTGCCATCGCCCTAGTCTAGTGGCCCAGCCGCAGCGCGCCTCGTGAAATGCGCTTGGCAGGCGGGGAGGTTGTGCAATAAGGTTCGCGATGTTCACTGGAGGAACTGACCATGCGCAGCCCCAAGCAGACCTCGACCCGCTCTCCACTCTCGTCCCCACCGACCTTTGGTAGCCCGCGCACCGCGGCCCCCTTTGGCCTGGCGGCGGCTGGCCTGGGCCTGCTCGGGGTGCTGAGCCTGGGCAGCGCCGCCTGCAACTCCGTGCTGCTGGGGGGCAACCAGGACTGTGTTGCGGGCACCGACTGCAACGACCCCAGCAAGAACCCCAAAGATCCCAAAGAGATGACGACCCAGGTGGGCGGCATGGGCGGCGCGGCGTTCGACCCTGCCGGTGATGGCTCGACCGGTGTCAAGCTGGACCCGAACGGCAACGTCATCCTCGATCCCAGCGGGCCGGGTGGGCAGAGCCAGTCGATCATCTGGGTTGCCAACAGCGCTGAAGGCACGGTGTCGAAGATCGACACGCGGACGATGAAGCAGGTGGCGCGCTACTACACCTATCCCGGCGCTGCTGGCGATCCTTCGCGTACGACGGTCAGCCTAGGCGGCGACGTGGTGGTGGCCAACCGCGCGCTGTTCAACGGCGCCAGCGGTACGGCGGCCTCGGCGGTCAAGATCGCCGGCGAAAAGTCGGTCTGCTTCGATCGCAACAAGAACGGCAAGATCGACACCTACGAGGGCGAAGGGCCAGTGCCGGCGCAGTTTCAGTGGCCGGTCGGCGCCAAAGAGAGCCCGGACGAGTGCGTGCTGTGGCTGACCCACCTCAACACCGATGCGGCCGGCAACCCGGTTTCGCAGACCATGCCGCGGGCAGCCGGCTACGATGGCGAGATCCTCGACGGCGTGCTCTCGCTGTACGCCTACATCGGGCTGTACGCCAACAAAGAGGTCATCCGCCTCGATAGCCGCACGGGTGCCATCGTCAAGCGCTTCAACGTCTCGCCGAGCGCGCCGTACGGCCTGGTGCTCGACAAGGGCGGCAACGTCTGGGTCATGGGCCTAGAGAGCGGCGGGCCAAGCCTGACCCGCATCGATGTGCGCGGCGGCGACAAGGTGTCGACCTACAGCGCGGCCAACGGCAAGGCGCCGCCCTGTGGCTACGGCATCACCGCTGACGCTCGCGGCCTGGTCTACGCTGCCTCGGGAAGCTGCATCGCCCGCTTCAACCCGATGATCGAAAACTGGGAGCAGTTCACCAACCCCGCCGGCTCTTCGCATCGCGGCATCGCGGTCGACATGAAGAACCAGGTGTGGGTCGCGGACACCGGCATCGGCATGCACCACATCGACGCCAGCGCGCCGCCGCCCGCCGCCGGTGGGGCCAGCACGATGGTGTATCGCAAGACGATCAACAGCGCCGGCTCTAACGTCGGCGCCGCCATCGACTTCGACAACAAGCCCTGGGTGATCTCGCAGACCAACGTCGCCACCA
>CAZVMD010000282.1:0-3922 GCA_964628555.1 uncultured Myxococcales bacterium
GCTAGGCCCGCACGCAGCGGACGCCGCCTGGGCGCTCCATCTCGGCGACGCACTGGTTGCAGGGGATGCAACTACTTTGCATTTGTGAACCGGCCTGGTACTTGGCGATCAGGAAGGGGTCGTGCAGCAGGGCTCGCGCCATCGCGACGGCGTCGAAGCCTTCGGCCATGGCGGCGTCGATGTCGCTGCGGTCCTTGATGCCGCCGAGCAGCACCAGCGGCAGGCGCAGGGCGCGGCGAAACTCGCGCGCCAGCGGCAGGAAGTACAGCTTCTCGAAGGGATACGAGCGGATGATGAGCGGGCCAAACAGCGTCAGGGCCAGCTTCTGTGGCAGGCTGCGCTCGGCGGCGATCATGGCGCGCAGCGGTCGCTCGCCGCGGAACAGATAGAAGGCGTTGCGGCTGACGAAGCCTCCCGAGAGCACCAAGGCGGTGACGCCGCGCTCGGCCAGCCAGTGCGCCACCTGCAGGCTCTCGGCCAGCTTTAGTCCGCCGGCGAAGCCGTCGCAGAGGTTGACCTTGGCCAGGACCGGGAAGTCGGGCGGCAGGGCGGCGCGGACGCGCTCGACCACGGCCAGCGGCAGGCGGGCCCGACCGGCCAGATCGCCGCCCCAGGCATCGCGGCGGCGGTTGGTCGCTGGACAGAGAAACTGACTCAGCAGATAGCCATGTCCCAGATGCAGCTCGACGGCGTCAAAGCCCGCCTGGCGAGCCAACAGCGCCGCGTTTACAAAGTCGCCGATCGTCTGCTCGATGTCGGCCTCTGACATCGTCGCCGACAGCGGACGCCCGCTCAGCGCGCCCAGCAGGTTTAGCCCGGCCGAGGGCGCGAGCGGTCGGGAGCGGCGGAGCTCGCGGTTGTTGCAGAAGCCGCCGCAGTGTCCAAGCTGCAGCGACGCGGCGGCTCCGTGCTGATGCACCGCGTCGGTCAGCTGGCGCAGCTTGGGCACGATCTGCGGCCGCAGGTACAGCTGATCGGCAAAGGTTCGTCCGTCGGGATGCACGGCACAGTAGGCGACGGTGCTCAGGCCGACCCCGCCTTGCGCTAGTCGACGGTGGTGCTCAATCAGGGCTGGGCTGACCTCAGCGCCGGGGGTCATGCCCTCGAAGGTCGCGGCCTTGATCACGCGGTTGCGCAGCCGCAGTCCACCCAGCTGAAACGGCGCAAAGGCCGATGGGGTCGGCGGGCTGGTCGGTGGGCTCATCGCTGGGCTCATCGGCGGGCCTGCGACTGCGGCGGCAGGAACGGGGCATGCCGGCGCAAAAGATCGATGGCCCGCTGCGGGAGCTTTTCGGCCAGCCGGACCAGCCCGCGGTTAAGCTGCCCGGGGATGCACTCGGCCTGCCCGGCGAACAGCGCGCCAAGACCTGCCTCGGCGACCTCGCTGGCCTGCATCATCACTCCCAAGCGCTGCGCCAGCCCGACCGGCACCACCTCGGGATCGTAGAGCGCGGTGGCCGTGGCGCCGGGCAGAAGGCAGGTGACGTTGACGCCGTAGACCGCAAGCTCGCTGCGCAGGGCGCAGGCGAAGCCGCGCAGGTACTTCTTGCTGCTGCCGTAGTAGGCGATGCCGGGAAAGTCGCGGAATGCCGAGATGCTCGACACCAAGAGGATGTGGCCGCGGCGCCGGGCCCGCAGCTCGCGCGCGAACAGCGTGCAGAGCAGAGAAGGCGTCACCACGTGTAGCTGCAAGAGCGCACTGGCCCGCGTCAGCTCGGCGTCCGCGGCTTCGCCGAAGAAGAACATGCCGGCGTTGCCGACCAGGATGTCGATGCGCAGTCCCTGCGCTTGCACCGCGGCGTAAAGTTCCTCGGCGGCCTGCGGTCGCGCCAGATCGCAGACGATGGGCTGCGCCGCTACGCCATACTTGTTCGCCAGTGCTTGCGCGGCGGCGCTCAGCTCGCGCGGGCGCTGACTGACCAGCACCAGATCGTGACCGCGAGCCGCCAGCCCCTCGGCCAGCGCGCGGCCAATGCCAGAGCAGGCCCCGGTCACGAGCGCCGCACCACGTTGCACGTCGCTGGCGCGACCAGATTCAGCCGAAGAGAGCATGGCCAGACTGTATCCGCTGGCCGGCAAATTTTCAGCTGCGCGTTGGTCTGCAGCCAGCTGCGCGGGCGCGGCGAGACCCTGAACTTCGCTGCTCGCGCACTGCTCGCGCCTTGCTCGCGCATGCGCGGTGCCGGGACGGCGCGGTGTCGGTTTTCGGGCGCGACACCAGGCGCTGGACGGGGCGGACGGGTGGGGTTCGGCTGGCGGCTCCGAAGTCGGGCGAGCCTGGCATAGCACCTGCAATTTCCGGGTCTGGGGGGGAGAAGCACATGACGCTCACCAGCGTAGTCAGCGGGGATCAGGCCATCGCTTATTCCGGTCTGGTTCGCAAGCACGCCGAAGGGTTTGCCCGGCTCTGCGAGATGCTGGGTTGGTATGTCATTTTCCGCGGCGTCAATCCGGACGCGACGCTGCTCATCGCCGACAACTACCCAACCAAAGATATGGGCGTTCATGGCAAGAGCTCCGACTGGGGGCCACAAGCTGGATTTATCTGCCTGAATCAATTATTTAGCAAAGTTGTAAAATATGGCTCGGCGGCCGTGGAAAAAGCAAACAAGGAATCTCCTATGTCGATAGAGCACGGCTATCCTGCGGTTCCTCTTTTGGTATCAGAAAAGTCACTTGATAGCCTTAAGGGCCGAGGAAAAATCTCATCGTATCAGGTCAATGGAAATCAAGGTAGCGCGATCTCGAGTATCCCTGAATCAGGCGTTCAACACCAGTTTGCATTGCTGCAAGCGAATGATGAAACGATTGAAGATATTGCGTCCGATTTGGATGCTTTGTCGTTTGAAACAGCGACAGGAACTCACAAAAATCCGATTCGCGGCAAGGAGGATTTATGTGCATATCTGCGAAACCTGACCTCGACCATCGCGAGCCTGGCCAGAAAGGGCGGGGAAAGCCGTGGCGGCGAGTTTGATCACCTCTTCTTCGTACGCTCGGACAGCCGGCCGGCCGGCTATCCCGGCTGGTACCGCGGGCCGTACGGGCAGACGCTGTTCGTGCTGGCCTCAAGTGGGGCTGGGCGCTATAGCCGCGAGGCGGCGCGTCGAGGCTGCACGGCGTTTGACAGCCAGGGCAGCGGACCCTTTCAGCTGCCGCTGACGGCCGACTATGACCTGTTTGCCATCTGTCCGCCGCTGATCCACCTGACCGTGCAGCAGCCCTCGTTTGCCAGCGACAAGCGGCGGCGGCTGGCGGAGGCGATTCATCGCGTCAGGAATGCGCGGAGCCATACTCGCCGCCTGCTGCAGATGGAGGAGTTTGGCGACCTCACTAAATATCATCTTTATGCCCTTCTAATGCTTAATATCGAGGCAAAAAAGATGGGCTACCGTGGCGGCTTTGTTTGTCATCACGGTACGGAACAAGAGAACATCCACTATTACGAAGTAGATCCAATATACACGATTATCTCTCCGGGGTGTAAGATCTACGCTGCTCCGCCACATTTATTAGAGCAGATACTGGCAGAAATCGAGTACCTGGGATTTGTGTATTACCCAAACCCCACTTATGCCACAGAAAAATCTGCTTATGATTCCCCCGGTTTGTTTGCCAAAAATGGGGAAGGAAGAATCAGTTTTGGTAAGCGATATGAATCATTGCTCGACAAGGGAGGGTGGAACGATAAGGTTCCGGCGCAGCAAGGAAAACATGTCCTACAGCACTTGAAAGGAGAGCAGTCCGTTCGCGAGATTCTTGAAAATGACAGCCTCCCTAATTTTATGGTCGGTGACGATGCGGGCCTGTATGCGATGAAAGCAGTGATCCAAGAATGGCTTCCCCTGGTGCGCCAGGCGCGCTCGTCGCATTAGACAGCGCTAGGACGGAGGGCGCGGTAGATGGCGTCATGCAGCGCGGG
>CAZVMD010000282.1:4022-9729 GCA_964628555.1 uncultured Myxococcales bacterium
GCGACGCCGGTCAGGGTAGCGAACAGGCCGGCGTGACCCGACACCCCCAGCAGGGCGCGCGCATTATCGTCGTGCACCACGCCCTGCAAGCGCTCGCGCTCCGGACTCTCGCGGCGGGTCGGGGCACAGCGCTCAGCAGCGACGGGAAGCTGGGCTGGATCGCGGTCAAGAGGACGGAAGCCAAGCTCGCAGCCAAGCGGCGAGATCAGCGCTGCGAAGGCCTCATCGAGCCGTTGATCGAGGCGCTGCTCTAGCAAGCGGGCCAGCAGGATGAAGCCAAGATCGCTGTACACGGCGCGTGTGCCCACCGGCTCGCGCGGGGCGGCGGCGGCGGCGGCGAAGATCGCAGCGCGGCTGTGCGGCGGCGGCGCGGCGTAAAGCGGCAGCCAGGCGGGCAGGCCGCTCTCGTGGCGCAGCAGCGACTCGACGCACACGCCGGGCAGCACCTCTTCGTCCAGGCGCAGCCGAGAAGTCGCGAGGGCCCGCATGCACAGCACGCTTGCGCACAGCGCCTTGGTTAGCGACGCGATGTCAAACCACGTGCCAAGCTCAGCCGCGCCGACCGCAGCGGCAAACGCGGTGGCGTGACCGCGGCGACATAACAGACCGGCCGCGGGATAGATCGATCCCACGCCGCTCGCCAGCAGGCGGCGAGGCTCGGCCCACTGTGGCGCATCCGCGTCGTCGGCTGGAGAGGCGGGAGGTCGGGCAGCAGACATCGGCGTTAGGGCTGGGCCGCGACGGCGATCTGGCTGCCGACGGCGCGCAGGCCGAAGAACAGGAGCTGTCGCCCCCCGACACTGGCGAAGGCCGGGGCCAGGACCGTGCCCTCCTGGGTCTTGATCAGCGCCGCCTCGACGGGCAGCAGGGCAGTGAGGGGACCGACGCGGCTGGGATCATCGGGCGCGGCGTAGGCGCTGGCCGCTACCAGCACCGTCTCGCGACCGGCCTGGCCGTTGAGCGCCACGTCCCAGCGGATGCGACCCGCCGGCGTAAGCTGACGGCGCACCGCGGCCTGGCTGATGCGCTCGGCCGACACCGCCTTGCTATCGCCCGGCGGCACCGACACCGCACTGGCCGACAGCAGCGTCGGACCGCGGCGCAGCGGTGGCGGTGTGGTCGGCGCGGCGAGGTAGTCGAGCAGGGCCGTGCGCTCGCACTCGGCCAGCCGGAGCTCGCGATCCTCGACGGTAAAGAACAGATAGACGTGGCTGTCGACCGCGGCGATGGCAACCCGACCAACGGCGGCTCCGGGTGTTCCTGAGAGCTCGGCGGCGGACCACAGCGGCGCTGCGACACTGACTTTCTCGACGAGCTCGGCCTTGACCACGGCCAGACCGACATCGCCCCCAGCCCCTTGATAGAACAGAAGCTGCCACTCGCGGCCCTCGCGGTCGGCCAGGCGCAGCGGGGCCGGGCTGCGCAGCCCAGCGCCTTCCCAGCTGGCATCAGCGCTCAGGGCTTCGTCGGGCTCGCCCTCGGCGTTGGGCTTGGCCGTCGGTAGGTTGGCGCGAAACAGCACCGACTTTTCCGGCGACAGCCGCGGGCTCATGCGACCCCAGATTTCGAAGCTGTCGCTGGCCGCGGCGCCCGGCGTTGCCGCGGCGAGCAGGGCTGGCTCGTCGAGATCCCAGCCAAAGCGACCCAGCGCATAGGGCGCATCGGCATCGAGAAAGCGATAGCCCGACAGCCCCGAGCGCGGCCAGCGATCCGGCAGCACCGACGCATCGCCCTGCGTGCCGCAGGCAAAAACGCCAAGCAGCAGGCCGGCGAGGACCGCTGCGAGCGCCCCTCCGCGACGCTCCTGTCCAAGTCGCCGCAGCGTCGCAGAAGAGCTCTTTCTTACAGTCGCCATCGCAGCTGACCTCCGACCTGCCAGACCTGTCCCCCGACGGTGAAGTCGCCGACCAGCGAGCGCGGATCGAGCTTGCGGAAGCGGCGCAGCGGCAGGTGAGTAAACGCCGTGAACACGTCGATCGACAGCGGCTTGGGCAAGATCTGCGACAGCCGCGTAAGCTCGATGCCCAGCCCCAGGCTAAAGATGTGGCGATCGCTGTCGCCGAAGCTCGACTCGCCGTCCTGTTCCGGCACTGGCGAGGGCTCGTAGCGATAGCCGCCGCGCAGATCGAGAGCCAGGCGGCCACTCCAGGCGCCCTGCAGCGCGCGCCACTCGATGCCGGCGGCTGGCATCAGGGTGTCGAAGAAGCCGGGGTCGGGATAGGGCCGCGAGGCCGCCAGCTTGACAAGCTCGTTGAAGCGCCCGAGATCGACATCCAGGCTGATGCGGGCGGCAGGCGGCGGCTGCTCGCTCCAGCGCGAGTAGGTCAGATCGAAGCTGACCAGCACCGAGCCAAAGCGCGCCGCGGCGCCCGCCACCACCTGCCAGGGCTGAAACAGATCGACGGAGTAGGCGACCTCGGCGAACTTGGCGTCTTTGACCAGCGGCTCCTGCCCGGCATCGCCGACATCGCCGTGGATGTTGAAGCCCTGCTCTAGCTCCAGCAGGAACTTGTGGCGATAGACCAGCGAGAAGCTGAGGTTCGGCGTCGCCTCGAACAGCAGCCCGACCTGCGGATAGCGAATGGCCAGCAGGTTGACATCGACGGAGGACTCAAGCGCGCTCTGCTCCGGATCGGAGAGAGAGACGCGGCCCCGCAGATAGACCACTCCCTTACTTCGAGACATGAACGTAAGTCCACCTCCGAGGTAAAGCCCGCGATAAATATGTATCGCGAGGTTGGCCGACAGGAACATGCGCTGCGGGCGGTTTTCGTAAAGCTGCAGCCGCGGCCGATCGAAGCTCAGCACGCGAATGCGCGTCGCCTGCTGGTCGGGCAGAAACAGCGTCAGCCCAAACGCGAAGCGCAGCCCGAACAGCCGCCCCGGCAAGAGCACGCCGATGTTGAGCCCGCGCGAGTCCATCAGATCCTGCGCCGTGCCCGAGACATTGAGCAGCGGTCGCGCTAGCTGATAGCCGAGGTCGAGGCGCAGATCGGGGCTGCGGGCCAGGCCAGCCGGGTTGTAGTAGCCAGCCGCCGCGTCGTCGGCCACCGCCGAGTAGGCCGAGCCCATGGCCGGCCCGCGCGCCCCCAAGCCAAAGGCATCCGCCGGGTTGCCGCGGGCCGACTGCGTCGGGACCAGGAGTGCAAACACGAGCAGCAGCGGGGCCAAGCCAGCCCCCGCGCGGCGCAGAGAGAAGACGGCGCTCATAGCTGATACCCCAGCATCAGACCGAGGACGTAGACGCCACCACCGAGGCTGCTGTGCGGTCCAAGCAGGTGGCCCTGGGCGTAGGCATCGAGCGACAGCGGCACCCGGCCGGTCAGCGACAGCCCCAGGCCCGCCGACAGGACATGGCGATCCGCGTCGTGCAGGTTCGAGGGGCGCGACTCCGGCGTCGGCGCCGGGGCGGGCGGATCGGGGGCCGGGCTCCACTCGAACTGATAGCCGCCGCGCAGCGCCAGGCTGCCCAGGCTGGGCAGGGTCCAGGTCTTCTCGACGGCGATGCGCGGCACCAAGGTGTCGTGAAAGCCGGGCAGCGGCAGCTTGGCCGCGCTCTTGGTCGCCGGCAGGACCGGGTACTCGTAGGCCGACCAGTGCTTCCAGGTGGTCTGCGCCACCAGCAGCAGCGACGGTCGCAGCCGCAGCGCGGCTTCCAGGCCAAGCTGCAGCGGATCGTACTGCGCCGAGCCGGCAAAGTAGATCAGCGGTAGCTCAATCGGCAGCGCATCGCCGAGCTTGGTGCTGACCGTCAGGCGATACGACGAGCGCGAGGCACCGCGAAACACCGCCGCCAGCGCCAGCTTGTCCGACAGTCCCTGCCAGCGCACGCCCAGGATCGGCGCATAGTCGACCGTTAGCTGCTGCTCGGAGATCGACGTGATGCGGCCGCTGCCGTCGGGCGTGATGGTGATCGTGCCGACCAGAGCGGCCAGCGCGATCGCCCCGCCGCCGATCGAAAAGCCCCCCGGCAGCCGGATGCCCAGACCCAAAAGCACCGAGACCACCTGCGTCCGTCCGTCGAGAACCGGGGCGCGGGGCACATCGGGAAAGGGATCGTGGGCGCGGTTGATCAGGCCAAACGGCGTGTACAGCGACAGCGCCGCACCGATGCGGTCGCGCAGCACACCGCCGAGCGGCAGCGTAAAGGCGCCGCCAAACTGCAGGCCGGCCGTCGCATCGACCGGGTAATCGAGCCGGCTGCCATCCTCGGCCTGGCCGAGCGTCAGGCCATAGCCGCCGTAGACCGCGCCGACCGATAGCTGACGACCGCTCTGCCAAAGTCCGGCTGGGTTGGCGTACACCGCGTCGAAGCCCGTGGCGTAGGCGGCGCCGGTGCCGGCCATCGCGCTGCTGCGCCCGCCCATGCCGAATAGCTCGGGCAGCGAGGCGCGGGCAGCAAGCGGAGCCAGGAGCGCGATCGCGCCCAGCGCCAGCGACAGCCGGGCCTGAGCCAGCGTCGTCGCGCGGCGACTGGTCGGCGGCCTCATAGCGCCCCCTTCGCCCGCTCGGGGCTGCTGCGCTCGCGCAGGCTGGCGGTGTCGAGCCACAGCGTCACCGGTCCGTCGTTGACCAGCGCCACGGCCATCATCGCGCCGAAGCGGCCAGTCGCCACGCGGTGCCCAAGCTGGCGCAGTCGGGCGACGAAGTACTCGTAAAGCGGCTCGGCCTGCGCCGGAGCCAGCGCGGTAGTGAACGACGGGCGGCGGCCGCGGCTGGCGTCGCCGTACAGCGTGAACTGGCTGACCACCAGGATGGCGCCACCGATGTCGCTCAGGCTGCGGTTCATGTCCTTGCCACCCGCGCCGCTGCCCCCCTCCGTCGCGGTCGCTGGGTCGGGGAAGATGCGCAGGCCGGCGATCTTGTCGGCCAGAAAGTCCGCCTCGGCCTCGCTGTCCCCGGCCCCGATGCCGAGCAGCACACACAGCCCGGGTCCGATCTCGCCCAAGAGCAGGCCGCCCCGGTCGGCTCCGTCCGGTTCGGAGCGCTGCTCTCGCACCTCCGCTCGCGACACTCGCTGCACCACCGCTCTCATGCGGACTCCCTGCTGTGTTGTTGGCTGCTGGTCGATCTCTGCTCGGCTGCCTGCCTGCTGCCAGTCGGAGCAGTCGAGACAGAAGCTGCGCGTAACACAGCCGGAATCGCGCTGTAAAGCCAAAGCCCGTCGCGTCCCCGGCCTTGCCCAGCCGCGGTGGCTACGGGTCTAATCAAGAAATCACCACTAGCCCGCACGACCCGCCGAGGAGGCACCATGGGAAGGGAGAAGGATCGCCAGCCGGAGCCGAGCGCCGAGGCCTTCGCCATGCCCCAGGAGCTGCGCCTGCCTCCCTCGGCGTTTTCGTCTCAGCTCACGCCCTCGCAGTCCTCGGCACCACGACCGCAGGCGGCAATGGCCGCCACCCTAGCCGGCAACAGCCTCGACGAGGGACCAGCCGCAGCGCTCGAACAGACGCTCGACGGCGTCGAGTTCTCCAAGGTCAGCGCGCAGCACGTCATCGATCCCTACCCGGTCAGGGACTGGGACCGCTACGAGTTCATCAAGCTGCTCGGGCGCGGCGGCATGGGCGCCGTCTACCTGGCCCGCGATCGCCGCCTCGGCCGCCCCGTCGCCCTCAAGTTCATCCGCAGCGACGACGAACGCCTAACCGCCCGCTTCGTCCAAGAAGCCCGCGCCCAGTCCCGCCTGTCGCATCCCAATATCTGCAAG
>CAZVMD010000283.1:0-9688 GCA_964628555.1 uncultured Myxococcales bacterium
CGGGTTCCATGGCAGGCAGCGGCGGGGCTCGGGCTCCTGGTCCTGTCCGCTCTCCCGAGCCTGGCCCAGGCCAGCCCCAAGGGGGACGATGATGGGCTGGGGGGGCCGTTTGTGGTCTCGCCGGTGCCCGAGGTGCGGCTGGCGCTGGGCCCGGGCTGGGGGCAGTCGACGGGCAACTCCGCTGGGCCGGATCTGTGCTTTACGCTGGCGGGGGGACCGCGGCTGCTCTTTTTGCACCGGCCCGATGAGTCGGGGTTCTGGCTGCAGCCGGAGCTTGGCTATAGCTTCCGTCGCACCTACGGCGAGTATGAGCACCAGCTCAACCTCGGCCTGGCGCTCGGCTACACGCTGTACCCCTACTTCAGCCCGGGCTACATGGTGTGGTTTAGTGCCGGCAACCTGCTAGAGCCGGGCGGCGAGGCGCTGTTTGGCACGGCCGCCGTGGGCATCCGTCACGGGCTGCGCCTGGCGACGCTCTACAATGTGCTGTCGCTGGAACTGAGCCACCAGGCGCTGGCCACGACGCAGAGCGGCACCGTGTATCACGATCTGCGGCTGCTCTTCGGTCTGGATCTGGGCATGATCGGCTACGCCATCAGCCGCCCGTTCGTCAGCAAGCACTGGTAGCACCGCGGTTCGCTGACAGCGATGGCCGGCCGGGCTAAAGCGAGCGCAGGTAGGTGATGAGGTCGGCGGTCTCGTCGGGGGTGGGCGGCGACAGCTTGAGGTAGCTGACCTTGCGCGCGATGACCTCGCCCAAGGTGGCGGCGCTGCCGTCGTGGAAATAGGGCGCGGTGTCGTGCAGGCCGTTGAGGCTGGGCGTGTCGAACAGGCACTTTTCGCGCGCGCTGCCGTCGTAGGCCTGGCTGGCGCGGTCGGCGTAGCCGGTGCTGGCACAGGTGCCGACGTCGTGCAGGCGCAGCGGCCCGGCCAGATCCAGCGTCGGGTTGCCGCTGCCGCTGTCAGTAAAGCGCGGACCGCTGTGGCAGCGCTGACAGGACAGGCGCATAAACACCGCCTGACCGCGCTGCGCGGCGGGGCTCAGGGCACCGGTCTCAAGATCACGCTCGGGGCTGACGGTAAAGGGAATGCCGCGGTCGACATAGGCGGAAAGCGCGTCGAGGTAGGGGCGATCCTGGGGCCGGCGCAGATCGATGTCGGCGCCCTGCTCGGCCCGTGCAGTCTCGTCGTACTGCAGGAGCGTGTTGCGGCCGGCGGTGCGCAAGAGGAAGCCGGTGTCGCGCATGCCGCCAGCGTTGCTCGGCGTGTCGCGCGGCCCCTGAGCAAAGCGCCAGGTAACGGCGTCCGAGCGGCCCTCCAGATGACAGCTTGCGCAGGCCACCCAGAAGTTGCGGGTCATCGGCAGCTCCGACGAGTTGGCGGAATAAAACAGGCGCTGACCGAGGCGCAGCTCGGCGGGCATGGGATCGCCGCTTGAAAGGCGCGGGATGACCTCGCCATCGCGCCGGACCGGCGGCCCGCTGTCGCCGGGGGCGGCGATGCGCAGGACGGCGATGTCGGCAGAGGCGCGCTCGTCGATATAGGCCCAGGCGCCGTCGGGCGAGATGACGATGCCCTCGGGCAGATCGCCGGGCAGGGGACGGACCAGGCCGGCTTGCACCCGCTTTTCGGCGTCGATCACCAGCACGTCTTCGCTCGACATCATGACCGCCAAAGCCAGGCGACCGTCGGGGGTAAAGGCCAAGGCGCGCGGGCCCGAGACGATGTCGGCGAAGGCGCCGTCGATGCCCGGCAGGCGCGAGTCGGTGCTCAGCGTCGGTCCGGGCTGGCCGTCGAGGCCCTGGATGCTGAGCGCCGGAAACACCGTGCTCTCGAAGTCGAGCTCGGGCTGGGCGGTCGTGACGTTGAGCAAGAGATGTCCCACCCAGGCCTCGGCCACGGCGGTGCCAACCGAGGCCGCCGGGCGTGGCCGCACCGCGACGCTGTACAGGCCGCGCGGCTGGCCATTGGCGAAGAGGCGGCTCTTGCCCAGCGCCACCTCGGCGACCGGCGTCTGGCCCAGCGGCGCGAGCGTCGTCGCATCGAAGCGCTCTAGGCCTGGGTTCTGCAGAAAGCGCGACACCAGCAGCACCTGACCACTGTCGTCGAGAGCCAGGCCCCATGGGCGATCGAAAAGGGTCTGACGCTGGACCGCGCTTGCCTCGGGCAGGCCGGCGCTGTCGAGGGGCAGCCGCAGCACCTGGCTGCTCTGATAGAGGCTTAGATACAGCGCCCGGCCGTCGCCATGGCGCAGCACCGCCACCGGCTCGGCTCCCAGGCGCAGCGCCTGCAGCACGACACCGGACTCGACCTCGACGGTCAGTAGCTGTCCAGCGGCCTGACAGGCGACATAGGCCAGGCGACCATCGGCGGACAGATCGACGCTGCGCGGCGCCAGAGCGGGTGTATAGCGCCCATCTGGGGCCGGCTGCGGCCGCGCGCCGAGCGCGATCTCGCGACGCAGCGAGCGCGTCTGCGTATCGATGATCGACAGCGAGTCGGCATCGGCGTTGACCACCGCCAGCCGCAGCCCGTCGGCCGACAGCGAAAGCGACTGCGACTGGCGCGGCGGATAGCGCGGCGGCGCACAGGCTGCGCCCAGGCCCAGCAGCAGACAAGCGAGAGGCAGCCACGGCGTCAGCCGGCCACCTGCGACAGCACGAAGCACAAGCATGCGAATCCCCGACATTACTTCACTCCCCCGCAGCGACCGCCGATGCAGGCGATGCCTTCGGCGCAGTCGCTGGCTTGACTGCAGCAGACCTGGGCGCACTCGCTGCCAAGCAGGCTGCTGCGCACGCAGATGGTGCCGCTGGCCGCGGTGGCGGCGGTGCTGCCGCTGCCCGGTGGCAGGCCGTAGCCGTAGCCGGTGCTGCCGCTTTTTACTAGCGCGCCGCCGCTGTCGCGATAGTCAAAGACGCCGACCTGGGCAAAGGTGTGGCGCCAGAACGCGTACGGGGCCGGCTCCAGGCAGGTGCCGCCGCCGCGTCGGGCGCACTCGTCGGTGGTCTCGGGCCCGACCCAGTTGTAGGGCGCGAGCAGGGCCGGCGAGGCAAGCTCGTAGGGCTCGCGGGTGCTCAGCACGCTGATCGCGGCATGCGGCGTCAGGTTGCGCCACTCGATGGTGGCGTTGCGCTCGACCAGCACGCAGGTCAGCGAGAAGGCCTGGCCCGAGGTGACGCGGATGACCAGGCTGGCGGCTTCGCTCGACGACTCTTGTGCGCTGGGTGGGGACCGCCGCTCGGAGCCGCAGCCCGCTGGCATAAGGAGCGCGGCCGATATGCTGCCGGCAAGCCCCAGCCGCCCCAGCCAAGTGACCCGGAACAGCGACGAAAACCAGACAAGCGCAGGTGGTGACATGGGCATCACGGCAAGACCCGATAGGCGAGGAGAGAGACGCAGTCGGCCGCCGCCCCGGCCGAGCGCGACGGCGCCGCCGCAGCGTGGAGGGCGGGCAGCAGCGGCACGGTAAAAAAGCGCAGGCTGGCCGGCACCGCCTTCGACAGGCAGGCCCGCGACAGCAGACGCAGCCGGGCCTGCGAGGCCGGTGAGGCGATGACCTCGGAAGTGACCAGGACCTCGGCCGGCAGATTGGAGCGGCGCTCCAGATCGCTTAACACCTCGCCGAGATACAGCGCCGGCTGAGCGGCACCGCTGCCACAGCGCAGATCGTAAAAGCGCGCTGCCGCCGCCCCGTACAGTCGCGCCGAGCAGTCAGGCAGGCCAGCGACAAGCTGCGCGCCCGGCGACGGCGCCTGACGAAAGTCGTAGACCTGCCGCGTGCTGAACACCGCGAGCAGCGCGGCCGTGCAGAGGAGCCCAAGGCGCAGCCCGCGTCGCTGCAGCCCGACGGCCAGCAGCGGCACCAGAGCCACCGCTAGGCCCACCGGCAGCGGCGCCAGATGGCGACCATTGCCCAGCACGCGGGCGAACAGCGCGACATAGACGACATAGGCCAGGGTGATGGCCAGCCCGGCGGCGCTCTGAACGCGGATCGCGGCCGGCAGCGGCTCTCGTCGGCGCAGCATCAGAGGCAGGGCGAACAGAGCCAGCGCCGTCAGCCCGGGGCCGAGCGCGGCAGAGAGCGCCTGCAGGTGCGCCCAGCCCAGACGCGACAGCCCGGCTCCGTCGCCCGTCGGTGTCAGCAGGCCGCCGCCGAAGTCGCTGAGGTGGCCGCGGGCATGCCCCAGACACAGGCGGAAAAATTGCCCCGGCCCGACGCAGGCCAAGAGCGGCAGCAGCCACAGCAGCGTCCCCAGGACTAGCGCCGCCGCAAAGCAGCAGAGCGGGCGAAGAAGCGGCAGACCCCGTCGGGCAGCCAGGCCAGCCAGCAGCAGCAGCCCCAGCACAAGGAGGGTCACCGCCTGCGGCCGCACCCCCAGCGCAAGCCCCGCCAAAAGTCCGGCGATGCAGCAGGCCCGCCGGCTTGGCTTTTGGCTTGGCGGGTGCAGCGCCCAGGCCGCAAGGCTCAGCCCAAGCAGCGTCGCGCCCAGGCCAGCTCCGTCGCTGAGCGTGGCCACGCCGAGGCCAAAGAGCAGCGTGTTCGGCGCCACCAGCAGGCCAAACAGCAGCGCGGCATAGCCACCTAGCTGGACCAAAAGCAGCGCGCACAGCGCCGAAAGACCCGCGGCCAGAAGCAGCGCGCTCACCAGGGCGCAAGCCAGCGACGGACCGACGCCCAGCAGGGCCAAAAGGCCGCGGCCGAGCAGCACAAACAAGGGAAAGCCGGGCGGCTGCGGCTGAAAGCGAGCCAGATCGAAGTCGCTGATCGCGAGCACAAAGCCGATGCCGTCATAGCCGTCGGCAAACCACGGCTGCGCCCGGGTCGCCAGCCCAAGCACGGCCAGATACAGCCCGGCGATCGCAAAAAAGGCGAGGCCAAACGCGGTCAGGCCGCGGTGCATGGGTGTGGCGGCGCTCACGGGCCTCCGACCGGGACGAGGGTAATCGTCGAGAGCAGCAGCGCCGGCCGCTTGGCGTCGTCGACCTCCTGCACGCAGTCGCGATCGCGGTCCGAGGTCAGCGCGCCCTGATCGATCCCTAGCTCGCCGGTCAGCGCGCGCTCGGCCATCATCAGGCCGCTCGGCAGGCCGCTCGGGTGCGGCAGGCACTCGCCGGGATAGTCGACCTGGCCGTTGTCGTTGGCGTCATCCCAGCCGTTCAGCAGCAGCTTGTTGAGGCGCGCCAAGCGGCTCTCCAGCGTCGCACGCAGGCTATCGCCGCCGGGACGCGCCGCGACTAGCACATACATCCGCGACAGCGCGGTCTGCAGGCTGGCGAAGCGCTCGGGGGTAAACGTGAAGCTGTCGTCCTTGCCCAGCGTGCTGCGATAGATCGCAAGCCCAGCGTGGTGGAAGCGCGCCTCCAGCACGTCGTAGGCGGCGATGGCGCGGTCGCGATAGCTGGCCTGCCCCGTCGAAAGATAGGCCTCAAGCAGGCCAAACACCGCCGCGGCCTGCGACTCTAGCTGGGTCGGCTGGGGATCGGCCTGGTTGGCGGCGAAGTCGTAATAGTTCGTCGCCAGGCCCGCGCTGTCGAGCAGGCGGGTGCTCAGCACATCGGCCTGGGCCTTGATCAGCTGGCGCAGCCGCGCCGCCAGGCCGACCCCGCCGGGGATGCCGGCCAGCGAGGTGCCGTCGAGCGCCGTCGTCGTCACCAGGGTATCGGGCGTGGCATCGCTGTACAGCGTTAGCTGGGCCGACAGGGCGCGATAGGCGGTGCGCAGGGCAACGATGGCTCGCGCGGCTTCGGTCGTGCTGATGCGCCGACTGCGGCTGACCGCCCCACCAGCCGCGACGGTGGCGGTGTCACAGAGCGAGCCGCTGGCGGCATCGAAGTGCAGGCGATCGAGGTTGACTAGCGCCACCTTGAGCAGCGCCAAGCTGCGATCGTGCAGCGTCGCTTCGCCATCGGCCTGACCGTTGTCGCCCGCGAAGGGATCGCCATCAAACACCGGCTTTACCGTCGAAGATCCGCCGATGCTGGGGTTGCGCGCATCGCTCAGTGCAAACGCCTCGGCATAGGCGCCAACCAGACCCGACAGCCCAGCCAGCGAGCTGTCCGGCGCCACTGCGGCATACGCCGTTGGCTGCGCATCCGCCCCGGCCTGCCCAGCGACCTCGGTCACGCGGATGGCAGCGGGAAAGAAGCGCAGCGGCGCCTGATAGTCATAGGCCAGAGCCGCGCTCAGGCTGGCGAAGCCAACCAGGCTGCTGCCGTCGCTGGTCAGCTTGCGCAAGAGCAGCTCAGCCTTGTTGTCGAGCTGCTCGCTCATGAGCAGCGCCTGAAAGCCTTCAAGGTCGCTCGCGCCCAGGTACGTGCCGGCCGCCCCTTTGGCGCCGCCGTCGTCGTTGTCGGCCTGGACGCTGTTGCCGACCTTGCCGACCATCGCCAGATCGGCATCCGCGACATGGCTGAAGGGATGGCCATCGACGTCGTGGACCAGCTGGAAGTAGTTGATGACCCACAGCGCCTGCTTCCAGGCGGCATAGCCCAGCGCCGCGGTGTCAAGCTGCAGCTCGGCGCGATCGCGCGCGATGTGCAGGCTGTTGTAGCCGCACTCGTAGTCGCCGACGGTGATCTTGCTACCCGCCGAGGCGCCATAGCCGCCCGTCAGCGAGCAGCCGCGCTGCACATTGCCCGAGGGCTCGATCGCGGTATCAAAGCTGCGCAGCTCGGCAAACTGCGGCCACAGGCCGGGGAAGCCCAGCGTGTTGAGCGGATTGTTCGTCGGCGCCGGCACGATGACCCACGGCCCCATGGCATTTTGGCCAGCCCGACTGGCCAGGGCCAGCGCCTGCACCCGATCGCGCAGCCCGGCGACCGCCGCCGCTCCGGCCTGCCCGGTCGGATTGCGCAGCCCGCCATACTGCAGCGAAAGCCCGGCTCCCGACTCGAAGGACAGGTAGTTCATCATCAGCTTCGAGTACTCGTACGACTCGACGGCCGACGAGTAGCCAACCAGGTCGGGGCGGGCCTGCCCGGTCGCCGGATCGGTGTACAGATCGGGGCGCAGCGCGTTGCGATCAAAGCCCGCGACATCACGGCCCATGGCCTCGGCCAGCGGCTCGCCGTTGTGCTGCATATCGACGGCGGCCCGCATCAGGCCCAGCACCTGGGCCCGCGTCTCGCCGCCCTGCACGCGCAGGCGGGCGCTGGCGGCAGTGGGGTTCATCATCGGCTCGGGGCTCTTGCAGCCGATGACGGCAAGCGGCAAGGCCCACAGCGACAGCGTCGAGGCATTGAGCGTACGAAAGACAGCCATCTGATTTCTCCCAGGAAGTCCTAAAACAAGAAAGCCACCGAGGACACATAGCCCAGCGTAGGGTCCTGCCAGAACTCGCGGCGCACCCCGCTGCCGTCGTTCACCGTCCACTGCAGCTCGTGCTTCCACACGAAGGCGGCCGACAGGCGCAGGTTGCCGCCCAGCGAGAGGCGCCGCTGGTCGTACTGGCTGCGGGCGTCGAGGTTGGTATCGACCTCCTCGTAGCGCAGCGCGAACAGCAGCGAGGCCTCGCCCAGCCACAGCGGCAGCGCCTGCAGGCGCGGGAAGAACAGCCGCAGCGGCAGCCGACCGCGCAGCTCGACGTAGACCCCCTGCATGCCGGTCGGGACCACAGCGCGCGTGCTGGCCGTGTAGTCATCGTCGAAGCCGCTGTCGAGGAAGGCGCGCGCGTACTCGCCGGCCAGCTCGATATAGGCGTTGCGGACCAGCAGATCGATGGCCAGCAGGTTGGCCCGCCGAGCGCTGCGATTGTACTCGCCGGTATAGCCCGACAGCCCCAGCTCTACCGTCGGTACAAAGCGCCCGCGCGGCGAAAAGAAGTACGCCGACAGGCGGCCGGTCAGCGCCTTGTCGCCGTTGTTGTCCTGCAGCACGCTGCCGCGCGCCTGCCGCAGGCCCGAGGCCTCTGAGATCGCGCTGGTCAAGCCGTTGACCGCGTACAGCTCATAGGACAAGAGCCAAGCCCCCAGGCCAACGCGACCGGTCAGGCCCGCCCCCGCCTCCCACCAGGTGGTCGGAATCACGAACTGGTGCAACAGCGGCCGGTCGGTAAATTCCAAAGACGGCGCATCGTGGTTGACGTTCAGGCGGCCGATCGGGATCAGCACCAGCCCGGCCCGCAGCGTCAGCCACTCCCATAGCTTCACGTCGATGACCGCGAACTCCAGGAGCGCCTCGCCAAGCGCTAGCTGGCCGTCGCGACGCACCGGCGTACCGCCATGCTCCCACTCCAGCTCGGTGGCCAGGCTGATGCGGTCGGTGATCGGCGAAAACAGGAACAGCACGAAGCGCCGCGCGTCGAAGGCCGAGTCCGTGCCGGGATACTTGCTGAACGAAAACTCGCCGTAGCCCCCGAGCGTTGACTTGCTGACCGTGCCGCGCACGCGATCGATCAACGTCATCGTCGGGTTGCGCGCTCCCCGGCGACGCGCGCTGGTGGCGGGTGCTGACGCATCGCCATCAGCCTCGGCTCCGCTGCCGCCTTCTTCGTGCTCGGGATCGACCATGATCGTCGGCCCCAGCGCCGGTGCACCGGGTCGCGCCCAGCCGGGCATCCCAGGGGCCGGCGGCGCGGCGGTCCCCCGGGCGGGCGACGGCCCGGCACTCGTCGCCGCTTTGCTGTCCGGCGGAGCGGGCGGTGCAGCCGGAGGTGCACTGGCTGGCGCGGCCGCTGGTACGGGCGAAAGAGCGGCAGCCCCAGCGGCAGACGGCATCGGTGACAAGACAGGAGACGTCGGGGCCGGGGTCGCTGCTGGCGGGCCAGCCTCCGTCGCAGCCGAGCCAGCGACTGGCTCGCTCTGCCCCTGCGCGGCCCGCAGCGGGGTCAGCGCCAGGGCCAGGAGCAGCCCCGCCGCGACCCCAAGGCTCGGTCGGCGTACCCACCGCTGCCCGCGGATACGCCCGGCTGGCTGCGATAAATTGATTTTGAAAACCAATTTCATTTATTAGCCAATTACCGCGGCGGCCCGTCGGCTGTCAAGCTGGAAGCCACGCGCAAAACGCCAGCCCCAGCGGCCAGATCAGGCAACTCCGCGCAAGCCTTGCGACAAGCGCCAACCTTTCGCGATACGATCGCTGGGTCCGCTTAGGTCAGATCCACTGCCGCGAAGCCCTGCCCAGCCGGCCGCGGCCCAACTGTGCAGGACGCCGAGCATGAACCCCTCGCTCCCCGCCCCGGGCAAAGCTGAGTTCACCGTCGGTCACCACCACGTCCGCATCGAGCCACCGATCTTCCTGGTCGAAAACCACGGCCCGGTGGCGCTCGAAGAATTCGATCAGCTGATGGGGCATATGCGACGCGCCATCGCCGAGCAGGGGGTCTGCTACTTCCTGATGAACGTCGCCGACACCCCCGCCCCCTCGCCCGCCGTGCGCAAGCGCATGCAGACGCAGGACAAGCTCGGCGGCCTGCGGGCCACCATCGGCTTTGGCGCGCCGCCCCTGCTTGTGCTGTTCAGCCGCGTCATTCGCCGCGGCATGGAGCTGCTGCGGCCCGACGAGCTACCCAGCTTCGTCATGCTGCGCGACGAAGCCGAAGCCCGCGCCTTCATCGCCGCCGATCTCCTGGCCCACCCCCTGCCGGGACAGCCCTCAGGTGGCACGACGGGCAGCTAGCCGCCCATTCCCCAGCTAAAGCAGCGAGCGCGGGCGGGTATCGACGGGACTGTGACGGGTTGGGCGGGG
>CAZVMD010000284.1:0-9664 GCA_964628555.1 uncultured Myxococcales bacterium
CGACGTCCAGCACATCGTCGAGACCCGCAACCTGCGCGCCTACCTGCTGTAGGGCGGGGAAGCCAAGGCCGGCGACCTGCCCCGCAGCGGTTGCCGGGAGGGGTAGATCAGGTCACTGAGCACTTCCTCGGCAGGTGGCAGGGCCGCAGAGCCAGCGCAGCATCCCGTTCGCCAGGGGGCAGGAGGGGATACGGCCAGGTCGCTGACGTGTTTCCCGGCGGGGAGTGGGTGGGCTAGGTCAGATCAGCGGCCCGCCCCCGAGGGGGGGCCGCCCGCGGCGCATCGGGTCGTTGCCCTGTTTGTGAGAGGTTGCCAGGAGGACGGCAGCAGATCGCTGTCCTGTTGTTGGGAGGGTGGGGGGAGGGGGACACCAGGTCGCTGTCCTGTTTTTGGGGGGGTGGGGGGAGGGGGACACCGGGTCGTTGTCCTGTTTTGAGGGGATAGGGCTGGGGGAAATCAGGCCGTGACCTCTTTTACTGGGGGATGGAACCGGCGAGATCTTCCCAAGTGCATAAAATTCCCGACGGATATCCCTAGAAATTTGCCGGGAACGACTTGCGCTGCAGCGAATCATACCTACCCTGGGGCGCATGACTGACCCGACCTTTGACCCAATGCTCTATACCCGCCCCCCCGTCCTTACCCTGGAGTCTGGCATCGCCCTCTGCCGAGCCCTGCGTCGGAGCATGCCGCGCGGCGCCAGCGCGGCAATCCGCAAGGCCGGCGACAAGCTGGAGCGCCTAGCCGATGCGGCGCAGCAGGCCCTGGCTCGCAGGCAGCATGAGGACTCCGGCTATGCGATCGAGGATCACCGAAATACCGATCCCGACACCGACCGCGCTTGGCGGATCTTGGTGGCGCGTCTGGCCGCCTATGCCCAGCTTCCGACCGAGGGCTATCCCAAGGCCGCGCGGGCGGCTGAGCTACAGCAGCGCCTCGGCACCGGCCTTAACGAATATCTGAGCCTGCCCTATGCCGAGCAGCTAGTGGCCATGGACACGGTGCTGTCACGCATTGACGACGAGGGCTTGGCCAAGGACCTCAATGCGCTCTGTGGGCCAGAGTTCCTGGACAACGTGCGCACCTGCCAGAGCCGCTATCGCCGCATGGTCGAGTCGCGGATGCAGGACCCCGGCGCCAGCGACAAGCTGAACGTCCATGTCCGGGCGATGGGTCGCGCGGTGGTCGAGTATGCCCTGCGCATCTTGGCGAGCATCGACGATGAGGAAGTCGGCAGCCAAGAGGCCGCCCTCGCCGCCCTCCTGCCCATCGACAACCACCGCGAGAGCCTGGCGCGCCGGATCAGTGGCAACAGCAAGGCTCCCGCTCCCGAGCCCGAGCCGACCGGCCCCGCTGCACCGGCTCCGGCTGGCCCCTAAGCGCTCATCGCCGATTGGCCGGCCGCGGCAGCACAGCGCCCCCCAAATCACCGGACGATTAATTCGGCTGGCCGGGCTGAGGGATCGGCGGGGCAACGAAGCGGCATAGCGGGCGAACCTCGGTGTGGATCGGGGCGCGCAGCCGATCGCCGGGGCCTGTGGGTTCGTGGTAAAGGGGGGGCATGGTCACGGCGCTATACCGCAGCGCGCCAGCCTGGACCCGCTTTCACGTCGGCGTCCGCTGGCGGCTGTTTCCCTTTCCGGCCCTGCTGCCCTATGCCCCGACGACGGGGCTGGCGGTCGATCTGGGCTGTGGCCATGGCCTGCTGCCGTTTTTCTTGGCCAGCGAGCGGCCGGCGCTGCGCTTGCTGGGCAGCGATCCCGACGGCGACAAGATTGGCCTGGCGCAGGAAGTGGCGCGGCAGAATCGCATCCACAATGTGCAGTTTGTCACCGCCCTGGCGCAGGATACCGAGTACCCAGCCTGCGACTGGATCAGCCTCATCGATGTCCTGTACCTGGTGCCCTATGAGGTCCAAGAGGCGCTGCTGCGACGCGCCGTGGCGCGACTGCGGCCGGGTGGGCGCCTGATGATCAAAGAGATGTCGGAGCGACCGCGCTGGAAGGCCGCCTGGGGCCAGGCGCAGGAGCTTGTGGCGGTGCGCGTCCTGCACCTGTCGCAGGGACACTCGTTTTACTTTCGCAGCGAGGCCGACTGGCTGGCGCTGCTGTCTGGGCTTGGGTTGCGCACCTCGGTGCTGCCGCTCGATGCCGGCTACCTTCACCCGCACGTGCTGTTTATCGGAGAGAACGCGTCATGAAGACGATGAAGTCGAGCCGGGCTGCGCTGCTGCAGCTTGGCCTGGGCCTGGTCCTAGCCGGGCTGCTGGGGACGTCAAGCCGCGCCGCGGCGCAGGCTCCCTCTGCCCCGGGGCCGTGGGAGAAAGTCAGCAACAAGAACGACATCCTTGTCGAGCGCCGGACTGTCCCGGGCTCGAACCTCAAAGAGTTCCGTGGCCGGGGCGTGGTCGATGCGCCGGTCGCCCGCGTGCTGGCCGTGCTGCAGGATGCGCCGCATCGCCACGAGTGGATGTCGGACTGCTCTACGTCCTATGTCCTCGAAGAGGATCATGAGAAGCGGACGCAGATCGCCTATCACCGCACCAAGGCGCCCTGGCCAGTCGCCGACCGCGACTCGATCAACCGCGCCGAGATCCGCATCGACCTTCAGCAGCGTCGCATCGTCCTGCCCTTTGAGGCGATTGATCACCCCAAGGGACCGCCGATAAAAGGCGTGGTGCGCATGCCGTTTCTGCGCGGGCACTGGGTGCTGTCGCCGGTGCGCGAGGGGCGAGCGACCGAGGTCGAGTACCAAGTCCACGCCAACCCCGGCGGCGCGCTGCCCGACTGGCTGGCCAATGTCGCGTCGAAGAAGATCCCGCACGACACGCTGATCGGCCTGCGCCGACAGGTGAAGTTCCGCGAGTACCCTGCGCTGGAGGCCGAGATCCTCGGCTCCCCCGAGGCGCAGCAGCTCTTTGGCGCCGCTGCGAAGGCCGCACTCAAAGCCCCGCCGACCAGCCCCGCGCCCGTGGCCCTGCCCACCCTGACCGCACCGGCCGAGCCAACCACCGGCGGCACAGAGTCCGGCGTCGCCCAGCCGCAGTAGCGCGCCGGCGGTGAGGGCGGCTTATGCCACCTCGGAGCGGGTCTTTCCTTCATCGCCCTTTCGGCGCAGGCGGAGCAGGGGCTGGGGGTCGCTGCCTGAGGGACGTAGCTCGTCGTAGTAGTAGCGACGGAAGGCCAGGGTCGGGCGGTCGCTGGGGACCGAGCGCTCGGCGGCTGGCGGCGGCACCTCGGCGGGGTCGGAGCTCTCGACGACGGCCTTGTCCTCGGCCACGATGATGCGGTTGGTCTGATCGAAGAGGCGCAAAAGTGGGTTATAGCGACCAAAGTCGCGGCCCGAGATCAGCATCATGCGGGTCTCGTTCTGGCTCAGGGGGACGCAGTGGACCTGAAGCTGCATGCGCCGGCGCGGGATCGGGATGTGCAGCACCATCGAGTTCGGCTTGAGAAACTCCAGCCGACCCTCCTCGGCGCGGCCGTCGAGCGCCCAGCTGATCAAGCCGCCGCTTGGCCGCGGGGCATAGGACATCACCATGCGCGAGTCGGGCCGCATCGCCCGCCGGATCCCCATGCCGATGGTGTAGCGATGCACATAGGGCAGGTGCGGCGAGTCGAGCATGTTCTCCATCGCCCGCGTCCAGTGACAGCGCCAATCGACGACCAGATATGAGCGCACAAAGGCCGGATCGACCATCAGCTCAGACAGGTTAGGCTCGACGGGAGCCTGGTTACCGGGGGCGGTGTAGACCCAGATGTAGCCGCCGATCTCGCGGGTTGGCAGCGGCGTCGCGGCCAAGAGATCGCGCTTGGCATCGGGGTTTAGCGGCACATGCTCGCAGGCACCACTGCGCGCAAACTGCCAGCCGTGGAACGGGCACTCCAGGCAGGTCTTGCCGGCCGCGTCGCGGACCAGGCGGCCAAGCGACAGCGCCACCCCGCGATGCGGACAGCGATCGATGAGCGCCGCGACCTGGCCACGCTCGTCGCGAAACAGGGCGATCCGCTCGCCGGCCAGCCGCACCTGGACGGGCTTTTTGCGGACGCGACGCGACAGCTCCACTGGCGTCCAGACGTTGGCGAACCCGGCGAACAGCGACATCGACGACTCCTCGGTAGCTCAAGCAACGGAGACTCGGCAGGGCAGGGCCACCCCAGACCCAGCTAGCGGGCTGCCCCCCGTGATGTAGGTCAGATGCCAGCCGTCGCCCGCCCGCGTCGCGCTTTGTCGATTCCTCGCCCCGACGGCTAGAGGCGCGCGCCGGGCCGGCCCTGCATTTGCTCACACCGCCGCGGGCGCAGTCTGGTAAAGAAGCGCGCATGCGTCTTCTTGGCTGGCTGATTACGGCGTCGCTGCGTCAGCGCGCGCTGGTCATCTGCGCCACCCTGCTGTTCATCCTCTTTGGTCTGCGCGCCGCCTGGGAGCTGCCGATGGACGCGGTCCCGGACGTGACCAACGTCCAGGTGCAGATCCTGACCTCGGCCCCCGCGCTGTCGCCGGTCGAGATGGAGCAGTACGTCAGCATCCCGGTCGAGCGGGCGATGTCGGGCCTGCCGCACCTGCGCGAGCTGCGCTCGATCTCGAAGTACGGCCTGTCGCTGGTCACGGTGGTGTTCAGCGACGACACCGACATCTATCTGGCCCGTCAGCTGGTGGCCGAGCGGATGCGCGAGGCCGAGCAGAACATCCCGCGCCGCTATGGCCAGCCGCAGATTGGACCGCTGTCGACCGGCCTGGGCGAGATCTTCCAGTTTGTCGTCCACGCGCCGTCAATGATGCAGGCCGTCGAGACGCTGGACTGGTACATCGGACCGCAGCTGCGCGCCGTGCCTGGCATCGTCGAGCTCAACAGCCATGGCGGCGAGCAGAAAGAGTTTCAGATCGTCCTGCACCCCGGGCGCATGCAGGCGGCGGGGCTGTCGGTGACTCAGGTGGTGGCGGCGCTGGAGCGCAGCAATGCCAACGCCGGGGGCGGCTATCTGGTGCACAACCGCGAGCAGTACGTCATCGGCGCCGTCGGCCTGATCCGCAGCCTGGACGATCTGCGCAGTGTGGTCATTGCTGCGACACCGCAGGGCGTGCCGATCACCGTCGCCCAGCTGGGTGATGTGCGCATCGGACCGGCGCTGCGCCGAGGGGCGGCCAGCATGGATGGGCAGGGCGAGGTCGCGGTCGGTGTGGCCCTGATGCTGCGCGGCGAGAATGCCCGCACCGTCACGCAAGCGGTCAAGGCCAAGCTGCAGAGCCTGTCGGCCAGCCTGCCGCCCGGCGTGCGCGTCGAGCCTTTTTACGATCGCAGCACCCTGGTCGACCGCGTGATCCGCACCGTCACCACCAACCTCATCGAAGGGGCAGCGCTGGTCATCGTGGTCCTGCTGCTCCTGCTCGGCGATGTCTGGGCCGGGCTGATCGTCGCCAGCACGATTCCACTGGCCATGCTGTTTGCCCTGCTGTGTCTGAAGATCCTCGGCGGCTCGGGCAACCTGATGAGCCTGGGGGCGGTCGACTTTGGCCTGATTGTCGACGGCGCAGTCATCGTCGTCGAAAACGTAGTGCGTCGCCTGGCCGAGGCCCAGCGCGAACGGGCGGCGCCGCTTACGGCCGAGGAGCGCAAGGCGGTGGTTGCCGCCGCCGCCACCGAGGTCCGCGCCGCGACGGTGTTTGGCGAAGCGATCATCGCCATGGTCTATGTGCCGATCCTCAGCCTGACCGGCATCGAGGGAAAGCTGTTTCAGCCGATGGCCACCACCGTGCTGTGCGCGCTGCTCGGCGCCATGCTGTGCTCGCTGACCATCGTGCCGGTGCTGTGCAGCCTGCTCCTGCGGCCGCGCGGCCAGCATGAGGACGGCGTGATCCTACGCACGCTGTCGCGGCTGTACGAGCCGCTCTTGCAGCTGAGCCTGCGACGGCGCGCGCTCGCGCTGGGGCTGCTGGCGGGGCTGCTCTTGCTGGGCCTGGGGGTCGGCTCGCGGCTGGGTGCCGAGTTCGTGCCGCAGCTTGACGAGGGCTCGCTGCTCGTCGAGACGCGGCGGCTGCCGGGGATCGCGCTGTCCGAGTCGATCGCCATCGATCTGCGCATCGCCCGCGCGCTGCGAGCGCCAGTCGTTCCCGAGATCGAGCACGTCGTCGGCCGCCTAGGCTCGCCGGCCCTGGCCAACGATGTCATGGGCATCGGCGAGACCGACAACTACCTGATCCTCAAGCCGCGTGAAGCCTGGCGCCCTGGCCTGACCCGGGCTGCGCTGGCTCGCGAGATCGAGACCCGCTTGGCCGAGGCGGTGCCCGATGCGGTCATCGCCATCTCGCAGCCGATCGAGATGCGCACCAATGAGCTGGTGGCCGGCGTGAAGTCCGATGTCGCCGCGGCGCTGTATGGCCCGGACCTGGCTGAGCTTCGGCGGCTGGGCGAGGCCGTCGAGCGAGCGCTGCATGGTCTGCCAGGCATCGCCGGTCTGCGCGTCGAGCCGAGCGCTGGCCTGAACTATCTGCGCATCTATCCCGATCGGGCCCGCCTGGCGCGCTATGGCCTCTCGCTCGACGAGGTCAGCGAGCTAACCCAGTCGCTGGCCGCCGGCGTGCCGGTCGGGCAGGTGTTCGAAGGCGAGCGGCGCTTCCCGCTGGTCGTCAAGGTCGAGAGCCAGTTTGCGGGCACGCTCGATCCGCTCGGCAACCTGCCGCTGCGCGCCGCCACCGGGCAGATCGTGCCGCTGGGCGATGTCGCCGCCATCGTCTCGGAGCCCGGCCCGGTGCAGGTGGCTCGCGAGAATCAGTCGCGCCATCTGCGTGTCGAGTTCAACGTCGCTGAGCGCGACCTGCTGTCGGTGGTCAAAGAAGCGCAAGCCAGGGTCGCAGCCCAGGTCAAGCTGCCGCCCGGCTATCGCGTCGAGTGGGGCGGTCAGTTCGAACACTATCTCGATGCGCGGGCCCGCCTGAACATCGTCGTGCCGCTGGCCATCGCGCTGATCTTGTTCTTGCTGTGGCTGGCCCTGTCGGCCCTGCCGCCGGCCCTGGTGATCCTGGCCAATGTGCCCTTCGCGGCGGTCGGCGGTGTGCTGGCGCTGTGGCTGCGCGGCATGCCCTTTTCGATCAGCGCGGGTGTGGGCTTTATCGCCCTGTTCGGCGTCGCGGTGCTAAACGGCCTGGTGCTGGTCTCGGTCAGCCATCGTCTAGAGGCGAGCGGCATGGCCCCCGCCGAGGCGATTGCGCAGGCGGCGCGGGCTCGCCTGCGGCCGGTGCTGATGACCGCGCTGGTGGCCGGCCTGGGCTTTGTGCCGATGGCGCTGTCGCAGGCCCCGGGCAGCGAGGTGCAGCGCCCGCTGGCCACCGTCGTCATCGGCGGCTTGTCGAGCTCGACGCTGCTCACCCTGCTGCTGCTGCCGACGCTGTACTCGCTGTTCATCCGCCGTCGCGCGTCTGCCGGCCACAGCGCCGAGACCCCGGCCGTAGCGGCGCCCTAACTGGGCGGTTCGGCGCGAGATTCCCAGCGGTATGGAAATCGTAGCTCCGACCGCGCGAACGAAAGTAGGATGCAGCCATCATGAATCGTCTCTCTTCTCGTGTGTCTTCCGTGGTGTCTGCATCAAAGAGGTCGGCCCGGCCGGGGCGTTCTCCGGCGCTGGGGCTGGCGCTAGCAGTTGGACTTTTTGCTGGCTTGCCGGGCTGTGGTCCCAAGCAGCCGCCCAAGCTGCCGGTGGCGGCGGTGCAGCCCATCGCGGTGCCGATGCCGGCCGTGCCGCCGCAGACCGAGTCGCCGCTGTTTGGCTATCTGAAGCTGCGTGATCTCAGTCGGGCCATCAGCCTGTTTGGCGGCGAGGCGACGCTGGGGCCGATTGCGCAGGCCCAGGGCGTGAACCTGAGCGAGATCAGCGCCGGTAAGCCGCTGTCGCTGTACCTGTGGGATCCCGACCGCGTCGATTCGCCCTTCGCGCTGCCGCTGGTCGGGCTGTTTCCGGTGCCGGCCGAGGGCACCATCGCCGGTCGCCTGACCAGCATGAACGCCTCGCTGAAGGCCGAGTCGTGGGGCGAGCTAACCGCGCTGGGCATGAACCCCAAGGCGCTGGATCAGGCCCGCGGGCAGAAGGATGCGCTCCTGGGCATTGCCGCTGCTGAGACGCCGTTTGATGCCCTGCTGTACCTGCACATCGACGCGATGATGAGCAAGTACGCGCCCGTTCTGCGCCAGGGCATTCGCGCCATGATGCCGATGCTCGCGCTGTCGGCCGGCCGCCAGCCCGGTGCCCCCAGTGCCAGCAGCACCGTAGCCATGCTGGAGGGTCTGGTCAGCAGCCTGGAGAGCGTGCGCGCGGTGGCCATCGGGGCTCGGCCCTACGATGGGGGCGTTGAGCTCTCGGCGCTGATGCAGGACAAGGCGGCGCGGCCGGGGGAAAAGGGCCCCATCGCCGCGCCGAACCTGGCGCAGTTCCTGCCGCCTGGCGACATCAACCTGGTGTGGAACAGCCGTGACCTGCAGCGCCTGGTCGATTTCTACATGCGCCTGTACGGCCCGATGCTGGAGGAGCAGCCGCAGCTACGCACCGCCATCCAGGGGCTGGTCGATGAGTGGATGAAGATTGGCCGCAAGTCCGAGATGGCCGCCTCGTTTTCCGTCGGGGGCGAGCGCCTGTTCCGCATGCACGGGATTGCCCGCGTCGACAGCCCCGCGGCGATGCTGGCCCTGGGCCGCAAGACGGCGGCGATGTTTGGTCAGGGGCCGCTGCACGATGCCTACAAGCGCCTGGGCATCGACCTGCAGATCGCCGCCAAGCAGGGCGTGCGCAAGCTGCAGGGCTGGCCCGTCGATCGCTACGAGTACAAGCTGGCCGGGGGTGACAGCAGCCAGGCTGCGGGGGGCGCCACCGCCAACGCGCAGCTTCTGAGCAAGCTCAATGGCACCAGCTATGAGGTCGCGCAGATCGGCCCGTACATCGTCTATGCGCTCAACGCGCCCCTCGATCCGGTGGTCAGCGCGCTGTTCAAGGGGCCGGGGTCCGGCAGCAGCACCGCAGCCTCGGCCATGGCCACCTTTCCGCCGGGCGGCACGCTGTACGCCGACGTCAACCTGTCGTCGCTGCTCAAGGGCGTCGCGTCAATCCTGCCGCCCGAGGCCGGCTCGCGCCTGCCCAGCCTGCCGCCCGAGGCCGGTGCTCTGAGCTTCTTCGGCTACGACGCCGGCGAGGTCAGCTACTACAAGACGCGCATCCCGATGACGCTGATCCTGGCCATCAAGACCGCCAGCGACAAGCTGCGCGAGGCCAACAACCCCTTTGGCCAGCCCTACGTCCGCCCCGGCGCCCCCCCGCCATAAGCCCGGCCGCGCGTCCGGCCGAGGAGCCCGCGGTAGCCCTAGTGCCCGGCCTGCGCCAGCTTGGCCCCCTGCTGCTTGATGCCCTGGTGGACGAGCAGGGCCAGGCCGACGTTGACGCCGTACTCGAACAGCGGCTCCAGACGGTAAAGCTGACGGATGACGAAGCTGGCGCGGTCGAAGGCCTGCGAGGTGCGCAGCACTAGCTGACCGCCGCCGGCCGGATCGGGGCGGATGTCCAGGCGCAGGCGGGCGCCGCTGAGATCGCCGCTCGCTCCCCAGAGATCTACGGAGCTCGGCCCGCTGTTTACGGCATAGCGCGTAGTGAAGTTGAGGAGCGGCAGCGACTGCTCTAGCTCG
>CAZVMD010000285.1:0-9594 GCA_964628555.1 uncultured Myxococcales bacterium
ATGAATCAAGTCGCCTACTTTGCGCTTGGCTCAGAGGGACTCTGTTTAGTTATATATAAGAGAGGCAGACAGATTTACCTGGCGATGGCACGGTGTGGAAACTGCGGGAGAGCCAATCGGGATGGCGCGCTCTTCTGCCAAGACTGCGGCAAGCCGCTCGATGCGCGATCGGCGGGCGCTGCCGAAGTGCAGGTGCATGCGCAGCCACATCTGCCACCGCCCATCGCTGATCGCCCGCCGGGCGCCGGTGCTGCATCCCCGCCCCCACCGACGCCAGGTGGGGTCGGTGCTGCCGTGGCGAGCGCTGGACGCATCGGCTGCCCGGTGTGCAGCGAGCCGACGCCAGCAGGTTTTGCGTTCTGCCAGCACTGCGGTGCCCGCATGCCAGGTGGGGCTGAGGCTCAGCCAGCCGCCGCGCCACCGGCTCGACCCGCTAGTTTTGCGGCGCCCGAGCCCGCCCCGGCGCGCCGCGACGGGCGCAGCCCCGGACTGCGGGGTCGCCTGATCATCCTGCGACGCGATGGCTCCGATGGTGAGGCAGTCACGCTCAGCGGCGAGGTCTTCGATATCGGCCGCAGCGAGGGCAGTCGCACCTTCGCCGATGATCTGTGCATGGCGAGCCGACACGCCCGCCTGGTCTGCCACGGTGGTGGGGTCTTCGTGCGGCCGCTCGACCCGGTAAACGGCGTGTTCCTGCAGCTCCGCGAGCCCTGTGAGCTTCTCTCCGGCGACGTGTTCTACATCGGCCGCGAGCTCCTGCGCTTTGAGCTACTGGCGCCGGAAGAGCGCGATCCGTCGCCGCTTGTCGAGCACGGTGTGCGGCTGTTCGGCACGCTGCAGCGCGAGTCCTGGGGACGGCTGCGGCAGCTGACCGTGGCGGGCACGGTGCGCGATCTCTGGCACCTGTGCCGCACCGAGGTCCGCCTTGGCCGCGAGGAGGGCGATATTGTCTTCCCGGACGATGAGTTTATGTCCAGGCGTCACGCGTCGCTGACTCGGCATGGCAGTCGCGTACGCTTGGAAGATCTGCATTCTTCAAACGGGACCTATATTCGGCTGCGCGCGGAACGCGAGCTGCAGTCGGGCGACGTGCTGCGCGTCGGCGATCAGGTCCTGCGGTACGAGGGCCTCGCGTAGGCGCCTGGAGAGTAACGGTAACGGATGACACCCCCAAGCCCAGCCATCACCGTCCGCATCGTCGGCGCGACCGATGTCGGGCTGATCCGCGAGCACAACGAGGACAACTTCACCGTCCTCAACGTCGATACCGGCGAGGTTGATTTTTCCCAGGGTCGCGAGATCCCCATGCCTGCGTCCGGCGCTCTGCTGGTGGTATGCGATGGCATGGGCGGCGCCGCCGCTGGCGAGGTGGCCTCGCATATGGCGGTCGAGGTCCTGCGCCGCGAGCTCGGTCCCAAGCTGCCCTCGGCGACCGTCACTGCCCCGACTGCCAACAGCAACAAACCTGAGGGAGACGCCGAGGCCAAGCCAGCGCCGCTGCCCGAGGGCGGAGACAAGCTCAGCCCGGCTGGCGAGGCAAGCAAGACCTCAGACGGTGCCTCGACGGGCGAGGCTGGGACCGAGGCTACAGCGACAGCTGATGGCAAGCCCGAGCCGGCCACCGCCGAAAAGCCCGGCCCCAGCCCGGCCAAGGACGCCAAGGACGCCAGCGAAGCCGCCGAAGGAAGCCCGGCCGCCGCAGCCAAGGCCGCGCCGGTCAGCGAGCCACCGGCCGCCGCCATGCAGGCACAGGCCCAGCCGGCTGGGGCGGAAGCCAGCGGACCGCTGAGCGAAGCCCAGCTGCACAGCATTGCCCGCAAAGTCCGGCTGGCCGGCCAGCGCGCCAACCAAGAGATTTACGAGGCGGCCTGCGCGGATATCAGCAAAAACGGCATGGGGACGACGCTGACCTGCCTGATGCTGCTGCGCTCGCACGTCATCGTCGGCCAGGTCGGCGACAGCCGCGCCTATCTGTGGCGCAAGGGCCGCCTGACGCAGATCACCCACGACCAGTCGCTGGTCAATCAGCTGTTGGAGAGCGGCCAGATCACGCCCGAGCAGGCCAAGCTGTTCGAGCACTCGAACGTCATCCTGCAGGCGCTTGGCGTGCAAGAGGACGTCGAGGTCGTGCTATCGACCGAAACGGTGCGACGCGGCGACCGCTTGATGCTGTGCTCGGACGGCCTGGTCGGCGTGGTCAGCGATGAAGAGATTCAGGACGTCCTCACCAACAGCGAGCACATCGAAGAAGCGACCCGCCGGCTGATTGAGCTGGCGCGCGCCGGCGGCGGCCCCGACAACATCACGGTCATCGTGGCGCAGGTCGAAGGTGAAGGCGTGCCCCAGCCGGCCGAGAGCGAGCTGGCCGAGTATCGCGTGCTGTACCTCGATGGCGAGAAGCCGCCGGAGCGCCGCATGTGGGGCTCTGAGTACGCGTTTATGAACCCCGCCCCGAGCGCTCGCGATGCTGCCAACCTGGGGGCGACCACGCCGCCGGTCTCATCGCGGCTCTCGGTGATCTCGATGGCGGCGGTGTTCGCCCTGTTAGTGGTCGGTGTGCTGGCGGGAGTGCTCTATCAACCGCACCGCGGACCGGTTACCCCGCCGCTGCCCCCCACCACCAATCCGACGCCGGCACTGCCGCCAAGCGGACCTGCGGTGACGCCCCCGGCCCCAGTCGCTGCACCGGGCCCGGCCGCCGCAGCCGGCCCAGATGGCGGCAGTACCGCCGCCCTCACTGCCACGACCAGCGACGGGGGATCGCCAGC
This sequence comes from uncultured Myxococcales bacterium, assembly GCA_964628555.1. Classification (GTDB taxonomy): domain Bacteria; phylum Myxococcota_A; class Polyangia; order Palsa-1104; family JAEUJZ01; genus JAEUJZ01. Next base: position 2,769 of record CAZVMD010000285.1, read on the forward strand.
CGCCGCTGGCCCCGCAAGCGCTCAGCCGGCCCCGGCGCAGCCCGCCGCAGCCAGCGCCGACGCAGGCACGAGCGAGGCGGCAGCCACCGCACCAGAAGCGACCGACGACAAGGCCGCTGCTGACGCGGGTGAGACGGACGACAGCAGCAAGAAAAAGCACCGGCGCAAGAAGAAGAAGCCGACCGAAGAGACGGGCGAAGAGACGACTGCCCCGACGACGCCAAGCACTCCGCCAATCGCGCCGCCGCCCACTGCGCCGCCGCCGGCCGAGCCCAGCGCTGACAAGCCCGCGCCGGTCAGCGAGAAGCCGGCTGCCGCGCCGGACAAGCCAGCCACCGCGCCAGAGAAGCCAGCCGCCGCGCCGGACAAGCCAGCGGCCCCCCCGGCTGAAAAACCAGCCCCTCCACCGGTCGAGAAGCCAGCTCCCGCGGTAGAGAAGCCGGCCCAGCCCGTCCCTCCCGCCGCCAACTAAGCCGCAAGACACCCACCGCACTCGCGAGCCGCTACGTCAGGCGACGTGGCGGTACCTCTCGTTCGCTGCGTAGTTGCGCGGCAGTCAGCCTCAGGGCGCTGCTGGGGAGGGAGCTGGAGCGGCTCCGGCCCCCGACGGCACAGCGTCGGCTGGCACTGAAGGCGCTGACGCGCTAGTCGGAGTCACAGCCGGGGCTGTCGGCGGCGTGGCAGCGACGGGTGGGGCAGCCGCCGGCACCAGAGCCAAGCGCAGCATCGGCATGGCTGGTAAGCGGCTCGACTGCAGCGCGGTGCCGGGCTCGGCATCGCGGGCAAAGGCGTGCGCGGGTGCGCCAGGCTCGACGGGAGTGGCCCACAGGCGAGCAGCGCTTGGCCCAGGACTGGGGACCGAGAGGCCGACGAACAGCGCCCCGGTCTGACGCGGCAGATCAAAGAGCGGCTCAAGGAGCCACTTGCCGTCCTGGCCATTTGACGTCTGCTCCGGCGAATAGATGCGCTCCAGGGTGCGCAGGGTCTCACCGGGGCGGCCCGCGGCATCGGCGGTATACAGCGCGATGCGCAGCGTCCCTGGCTGGGCCAAGAGCAGGCGCAGGCGATGGGGCTGATAGGCCGGTAGGTTGGGCTCGAACTTGATCAGCCACTCAAAGCCGGCCGGCGGCAGCAGCGGCCGCGCGCTGGCTGGGCCAACGTCGTAGGCCAGCTCTAGCTCCGTGGTCGGCGGCGGCTCCTTGGCCGGCTGCAGCGAAGCACAGCCCAGCCCAGCCCACAGCGCAAATGCAGCGACGGAAATCGGTGTCCGGGCGCGAGCCAGAACGCTCCACATCACAGGGGGCATAGCTCTCCTTGCTCTTGGCGATAGCGGCTGCCGCAGTGGCTGCAGGCGTAGTCAGTGCGGACGATGAAGTCGACCGAGGACAAAGCAGCGCGCAGGACCTCGCCACAGCGACAGGCCCAGCCGACCTGGCGGGCGGGCGAGCCGACGCAAAGAGCGAAGCTGGGCACATCGCGGGTGATCACGGCTCCGGCACCGACGAACGCGTACTCACCCAAGGTGCGGTCGCAGACGATGGTGGCGTTGGCGCCGATGGTGGCGCCGCGGCGGATGCGAGTCGTGGCAAAGGCGTGCTTGCGCGAGACCTCGGCGCGCGGATTGCGCACGTTGGTGAACACCGCACTCGGGCCGACAAACACGCCATCCTCTAGCACCACCCCATCGTAAATCGAAACGTTGTTCTGCACACGCACGCCGTCGCCGAGGATCGCCGTCGCCGCGACATAGACGTTCTGACCGAGCACGCAGCCGCGGCCGATGCGGGCCCCGCTCTGCACGTGACAGAAGTGCCAGATTCGACTGCCTTCACCGACGCTGGCACCGTCGTCGACATAGGCGGACTCATGCTTGAAAAAGGGGGGCGTGCTCATGATGGAAGCTCGTCGCTGGCTGGCTGGTTTTCGCGGGCTTTGGCGGTCGCGGCAGAGCGCCTAGGAAGCAAAGAGGCGACGGACGCAGGCTTCGGCAGCGTGACGCTGCGCCGCCACGGCCTGGACCAGGGAATACTGCCCCAAAGCCCGCAGGAGGTTGTGGGCAGCGCGCGTCGGATGGCGCGGGTCGGGGCGGAAGCGAAAGTAGCTCTGGGTCACCACATCGACGGCAAAGCGAACGGCGAGCTGAAACGCGATGCGCTCAAGACCGGGCACCAGAGCGTCCTTTTCGTCGCGCGACAGCAGACCCGCACTGCCGCGGGCATAGCCCTGCAGCGCCGCTTCAAAGCGCCCGAGATCAAAGTGAGCCTCGGCAGTGTCCTCGCCGTAGGGGCTGCTGTTACACCACGAGCGCAGGGCATCGCCGAGCTCGAACGGCAGCGGCAGCCGGCCCAGGGTATCGAGATCGAGCAGGCACACGCCGCGACCCGCCGCATCGAAGCGCAGGTTCGATACCTTCAGATCGCCGTGGCAGTTGCGGCGCGGTAGCTGGGCTGCCGCGGCGTCGGATAGCGGTAGCGTCTGGCCATAGCGCAGCAGGGCCTCGGCCAGCGGAAAGAAGGCCGCCGGCACCGGGCTCTCGGGCGGCACGAAGTCGGGCTGGCGCGCGGCTGCGAGCGCAGCGGCCAGCTTGTCGAGATGCGCCGACAGCACATGCGCACCCGGACGACTGAAGGCAAAGCGGTGCTGCAGATCGGCAAGCGCGACATGGAAGCGGCCAACAAGCTCGCCAGCCGGCGCCGCCAGCTCTGGGGTCATGCGGGGATAGCAGTGGCCGGCGATGTAGCTCAGCAGGCGCCAGATCTGGCTCCCACCCGCACCGCCGGCCTCGTCAGCCAGCTCGACCGAGAGCTCGCCGCGGCGAGTTCGCAGCAAGCGCGGCGTCACCAGGCCCTGGTGCGCAAGGTGCGCCGTCACCGCCTCGATGTCCTCGTGCACTGCGCGGCCAAAGATTGGGCTGACGCGCTGCAGCACGAAGCGCTCCGCGGCGGCCTGGGCCAGGTAGGTCTCGTTGATCAAGCCATCGCCAAGCGGCGTCACCTCGACCCGCGCAGCGTCGAAGACCTCATACTCAGCGAGGACGCGAAGCTGGATGGGGGAAGGCTCCGGGGAGGGGGGCGCAGACGCGACACTCATGCGGGGATTTTTGGCAGAGATCGCTGAATGAAACTAGCCCACCTTGCTGGACGACAGCCGTCCGGCATCGGCGCTGCTCCGGCGCAGGGAAGCAGGGTTCTCGGCGGAGCTGGCGACTCCCTCGTCGGTGCCGTGGCCACTTGGTAGCTCGCCGCTTACGCCAGTGCCCTCGATGACTTTCTTCTTGCGCCAGGCGCTGGCCGGAATCACGACATCGGCGCAGTGGCGACCGGCCCGCATCGCGATGAAAAGACCGAAGCTGTGCGCCTGGGCAATCAGCTCCGCGACGGCGTGATGAAGGACCGTGCGACGGGCTTCGGCAGTCGGCTCACCTCCCGCTGCGTCGCGGCCAAGTAGGCGCGGCGGCGACAATACCTCGCCCTCGGCGCCGCCCTGGCTGGTATCCCAGATCGAGATGCGCAGACTCTGGTCGGATTCGATGTTGGTGTTGATGCCGATGCGTCCCGGTGGCGGACAGGCGTGGAGGGCATTACCAAGCAGGTTGGCGAACAGCAGCGACACCGCATCCGCGTCGCAGTCGAGCTCGATCCCGGGCAGCAGGTCGAGCTCCAGTAGGCGCGCGCGCAGCTGCTCATGGCGCAGCAGGCGCGCCTGTTCGATAAGCTCGCGCAGGCGCTGCGACTGCAGGCGCAGCGGTCGCATCGGGGCCAGGGCCTGCAGCGCCAAGCCCAGCGAGGTCGCATCCCCAGCAGCCAGCTCGGCCTGGACGGCCCGCGACAGCGCGCTCATCGCCAGATCGGCCTGCTCGTGCAAGAGCAGCTCCTGCGTCCGCCGGCGCGCTTCTAGCTGCTCCGACAGACCGGCGCAGAACAGGGCCAGCGCGGCTTGATTGGCGATGGTGCGCAGCAGGCTCTCGGTGGCCGGCGTAAACACCTGCGCCACCGACTTGGGCGCGACGGCGATCAGGCCAATGATGTGATCGCGGAAGCGCACCGCCACCAGCAGCCAGGACCACAGCGCCTGCACCGAGTAGTTAAGCTGGCGCAGCGGCGCCAGATAGACGAGCTCACCGCGCAGCAGCGCCTGCTCCTGCTCGGGAGACAGGGTGAACAGGGACGCGGCCTTGACCGCCTGGCGCAGCCCGGGCAGCCCCTGCACAGCGGTCCCTTTGGGCGACGACTGCGGCGGAGCCGCCTCGCCCGAGTCACGCGCGGTCCCAGGCTCGGCGTAGTCGCGCTCGGCTGCGCCCGCCGGACCCGCGGCGGCCTGCGGACTCGGACGCGCCTCGTCGGGAGTGTCGCTGCGCTGATTTTCGATCGCCGCGGCCATCACCTGCGCCACTTTGGGCAGGAAGCGGCCCAGGTTCTTCGAGTCATTGCCGGCCATCCACACCGGCGCAGCGATCGGCAAGAGGCGCACGCGGGCACAATCGACCGAGCGGGTCACCGCTTGCTCAACGACTTCGGCGACCGCGGCGGTGCTGGAAAGATCGGTAAAGCGCATGCTTAGCTGCTCGACCGTCGCCTGATAGCGCACGTCAGCGGGAAACAGCTTGAGGTCGATCCACTCGCCGGCCCGCCGCAGCAGCGCGCCGGTGCCAGCCACCAGCACGACGACATACAGCACCTGCACCGACTCGGGCAGGCTGCGCGTACCGACAAAGCCCACTGCACCAAGCAGGCTGATGACGAAGGCCAGCACGGCTGTGAGCAGCGGCCGCAGACCCGGCTTGCGCAGCAGCGTGCGGCTGTCCCACAGGTCAAAGCGCAGCAGGGCGTAGGCCATGCCGAGGGCGCCCAGCACCGTCGTCGGAATCACCACGACGTACAGGTACGGCGCCGCGTGCTCTGGCGACCACAGCAGCATGCCGCCGACCAAGAGATAAATCGGCAGCAGCAGCAGCAGCGCCACCAAGAGCTGCACGCGCCGCCGGCCTTCGGCCTGCACGCAGCGCAGGGCCAAGATGATCGTCAGCCCAACGATCGAGACACCGGTCGCGACATCGGCGATGCCCCGGAAGCTGTGGTGGCGGAGGTAGCCATAGAGCAGCAGCCCAGCCAGCACGGCGTCGCACAGCCGCAGCAGCCACAGCAGGCGCGGGTACGACTGCAAGAGCGGGATGCGCTCGGGAAAACACAGGCCGATCTCGATCAGCGCGGCCGGCAGGCAGGCATAGGCCAAAAGGGTGATCGGCACTAAGGCTCGCGTCGTATGCAGATCGAACAGCGTGATCAGCAGCACTGCCGCGACGACGACCCAGCGAACAAAGGAGCTGACGGCTCGGCTCTGCGGTCGGGCGGTATAGAGGATGCCCGCCGCGCCCAGCCACACCCAGGCCAGCAGCAGATAGCCGCCGCACAGCACCAGCCAGGCAGCAAGTCCCAGGCGCTCGACCTGCACCGTGACCATGCGGAAGCCGCTGGGCTGTTCGATGAGCAGCTTGAGAGGAGCCGTTGGCTGGCCGGCCTGCAGCGCGCTGGCCTGCGCTTGTGCCGCCCAGCGGTCGAGGTCGACGCCGGTCGCCTGCAGGCTTAGGCGGTGATCGTTGACGGCGTTGACGCGATCGGGATAGGCCAGCCCCTGCCGGTAGCCGCTCCAGCCGGGCCAGCCGAAGTTATCGATCAGACCGAAGGCATCGACGAGCACACCGGCGATCGGTCGCCGCCACTCGCCGATCGACAGGCCAAGCGCCACCACGGTGAGCAGGGCCATGGCGATAAAGCCGGTCCACAGCGCCGGGAACGGGCTCTTAGCGCGCAGATGCGGGGAGGGCAGGCCGGCCATGGGCGTCTAGTTCTGCCTCCTTCAGCTGGCGAGCAGAAAGCGAAACGCCCGGCGGAGCTCGTCGCGACCGCCGCTCGGCAGCACCTCGCCGTGGCAGACAATGATGCGGTCAAACTCCCAGGCCAGCATGCGCTCGATCGAGGCCCGGGCCGCGGCCTTGTCCTTGATGCACAGCCGCAGGATGCGCGAGGCCCGCAGCCCGCCCAGCGCGCCGTCGAGCGTCAGAAACAGCTTGGTGCCGAAGCTCTCGGCGCTGACGTAGTTGAACACCAGGTCGGTGACGATCAGCGTCCGGCCATAGCGAAACACGGTCTCGTTGATCGCCGGGGCGCCGGCAAACGGAACCTGATCGATCTCGCCGCCCCAGCTGCTCGGCGGTCGCTCGGTCAGCGGCTCGCTGGCGACCAGGGCGCGATTCTTCTGCGCCAGCCCGGGAGCGACATAGAGCTTGGCCTCGGGATAGCAGGCCCGCAGCTCGGCCGCGAACAGGTGATGCACCTTGCTTGGCGCGACGATGTGTGCCACCCGCCCCAGGCCGTCGATCGCCCCCCGCTCCTCGGGAGTGGTGCGCACCGGCGAGTGCACCCACAGATCACCATTGGCCAGCCGGATCACCGTCATCCGCACGCCCAGCTCTGCCCCCGGGATCCGAAACGGCTTGTCTAGCACCCATAGATTGCCCTCTAGCTGCCGCAGCATGGGCGTAAGCCTATCACGCGGCTCTGTGCGTCGGTAAATCCACTTTTGCAGGCCAGCTTTCCGCGATCTTTGCGGGCCGGCTGGCGGCCTTCCAGGTCGGTGCCGCAGACGCTGCGCGACGGACCGCGGCGCCGGCCGCAGGCTGACCTCAGCCCTGACTGGGCGGCTCGTTCGGACCGTCTTTGCCCCAGACCATGCCGATGATCGTCGAGGGCTTGCGGGTCTCGTTGCGCTTGCCGGTCTGGGCCAAGCGGTTGACCAGGGCCTTGATCAGCGCGCGCTGGATCTCGGG
>CAZVMD010000286.1:0-9537 GCA_964628555.1 uncultured Myxococcales bacterium
ACATCACCTGGATGTAATTCTCGCAGTTGAACCACTTGTCGCGGTGGTCGCGGTGGAAGGTGACGCTGTAGCTGGTGCGGATGTGGATGCGGACGAAGTCTGAGGTCTCGACTTCGATGATGTCGCCGACGCGGTTGCCGACCGTGCGCAGGAAGCAGGTCTGTAGTGGGTGGTCATCGGTCTTGGGCGTGCCGGTCGACAGGCCAAGCGGCACCAGCGTCTCTTCGTATTCAAGCAGGGTGACGCAGGGGCCCTCAATCACCCGCTGGGCGGCGGCCGAGGTCGCCAGCACGGCGGTGTTGTGCGGCACGATGATCGACACCGCCCACGGGGTGGTCATCGACTTGTTGGTCAGCTTGTGCGGCTCGGAGGGGGCGATCCACAGGTTCCACTCGGCGATCGACAGCGTGCGCGTGATGTGGATCTCTTTGCGCGGATCGACCAGGTAGGACTGCTTGCCGCGGATCAGGCGCACCTCGCCGGTCGTCAGATCGCGGACGTAGATGCCGGACTTCTGATCGATGCCGATGGCTTCGATGAAGACGCCGCTGTGATCGTTGCCGACCACGGCCTCGCCGGTCTGCGGCGACAGCACTTCGATCTCGTTGAAGGGGAAGAAGAAGCCCGACACCCCCGACAGCAGGATCTCGTCGCCGGGGTAGTACATCTCTTTGTCGAGCTGGACGCCACGCGGCATCTTGGCCGCCATGTCATCGCGCGAGATCGCACAGATCACGCGCAGCCATAGCGCGCGCTGCGGCAGGAGCTCATACGCATCGTAGGTGCGGTTGCGCGAGCCCTTGGTCATAAACGTGTCATACGGACCCGGGAAGACGCGGGCCGGACCGACCTTGATCTCGCGCTTGCCATCCGGATCGATAAGCACGCAGAACTCTTTTTCGCCGAGCACTGCGGCGTGACGGACTAGGCGAGCCTGGCGGGCTTCGCGCTCGATGGCCTTGCGAGCGCTATCGCTGGCCAGAAGATCATCGATGCTGGCCGGCGGGGCAGCGGGGACACCGGCGCTTACCGCGGGCGGCGGCGGTGGCGCAGCCAGCTCAGCCCGGCTTCCCGCCACCGGCGCCGGGGCGGCTGGGGCCTGGACCATCGGTGGCGCCTTGCTCGGCGCGGCAACCCGCTGCCGCGTGCGCGCGGCTTGATCGACGAAGGCGGCCTGTGACTGATACTGGGCGACCGCCCGCTTGGCCTTGCTGCGCTCAAGCTCGCCCTCCTCTGCCTCGTCCAGCGACAGCATCGGCTCGGCCGGCGGCAGCGGCGGTGGACCCTTGGGAGGCGAGGTCCCTTGCAACATCTGCTGCTGCATCTGCTGCTGCATCTGCGCCACCAGGCGCTGGGCCGTGACCGCTGACAGCGTGGCGCCCGACTCATCGACCGAGGTGTCGGGCACGATGTCGACGCCCGAGGGCGGAATGTAAAACTGGGTATCGATGCCGCGCACCACGATGAGCTGACCGCGCATCAGCGGCTTGCCTGCCGCCGCATCGGGCAGGGCCTGCGGTCGGCCATCTAAGGCCTCGGCCGTGGCGCGCGTGATGGCGGCCGAGCGCACCGTGACTTCGTGATAGGGCGCCGTGGTGTCGAGCGGGCCGTACACCTTGACGACCAGGTACTGGCTGGCCGACAGCTCATGTGCATCGCGCACCTCGGCGCGCTGGCCCGGTCGCAGATAGAAAGAGCAGGGCCCAGGGATCATCGCGCGCGTGCCGTTCTTGAGCGGTCGCGTCTCGTTGCGACCGACGCGGAAGCGGCCGTTGGGGCCGCCGTCATTTTCCAGCAGCGGGTTATAGAGCACGGCGTACTGGTGATCCCCGACTTCGATCAGCCGCTGCGGCCGGCTGCTGGTGTCCTCGCGAAAGCCACCATCGCCGTCATCGATGACTACGCGGTCAGCAGCGGTCGGCGAGACCATCGTCGGGCCGACGTGCAGCGTGACCTCGCCCTTGTCATCGTCCTGTACCCACAGGAACTGCCTCTCGGTAACAGGAATCTTCCGGCTCCCCCGCTCATTCATGTTCTTTGCCTCCGGGTGGATTTTCCTCCCGTCGTACAGGTGGGGTCAATGACCAGCCAGGGAGCGCAAAATCTCGACGCTGAACAGGAAACGGCGGCGGTCGCGGTGAGCCGACAAAGCAATGACAGCGGATGGCGCGATGTGGTACGGCTGCCGGCGGATCGCGACATGACTTTTCCCAATTCCTCCCGTCCGCATCGCGAGTCGGCTCCGGCTCGTTCCCCGCGCTCTTTGTGGCGTGAGCCCGAGCGCTCGCCCGCGCGGCCACTGCCGGCTACCTCCGAGCGTCCGCGTCCGGCCAGCCGGCGCACGACGCTGCTCTTGCGGGCGATGTGTCCGCGCGGCGTCGATGACTACCTTGCGGCTGAGCTGTCGCGGCTGCCTGATGCCGAAGATATCGCGCCCGCCGGGCCCGAAGGCGGCGTCCGCTTCTCAGGATCGCTTTCGACGCTGTATCGCGCCAACCTAGAGCTGCGCTGTGCATCGCGCGTCCTGCTGCAGCTGGCCGATGTCAGCTGCCGCGGTCCAGAAGACGTCTACGCCGCGGCCTTCGCGCAGCCCTGGGAGGAGTTCCTGGCCGTCGATGGCACGCTGGCCGTGTCGGCGCACGGCACACTGCCAGAGTGTGACCTTAGCAACAGCATGTTCGTTGCGCTGCGGGTCAAAGACGCGATCTGCGATCGCTTTCGCTCCCGCTATGGCCGTCGGCCCGATGTCTCGGTGCAGAGCCCGGATGTGCGCATCCATGTTCAGCTCTATGTCCGTCCCGACGAGCGCGGTGGACGTGGCCAGCCCCGCATGGTGCTGTCGCTTGACAGCACGGACACGCCGCTGCACGAGCGGGGCTATCGTGTGGCGTCGGTGGAAGCGCCGCTTAAAGAGACGCTGGCCGCGACCTTTGTCGAGATCGCGCTTGGCGGCTTGCCCGCGCTGAGCCCGCCCGCCGACCGCCCGCATTCGCCAACCTTGCCGACCGTGGTCGACCTGTGCTGTGGCAGCGGCACGCTGCTGGTCGAAGCCGGTCTGCGCATCCTGCGCCGCAGTCCTGGCCTGCTGCGTACCGGTGGCAAGCCGCGGCACCTTGGCTGCATGGGCTGGCGCGGCTTCGATGACGCTAGCTTCGCCCGCGTGCGCGACGAGCTCTTGGCGCAGAGCGTGCGTGGCGGCGGCGTGTTTCTGCACGGCTACGACCTCGATCGCGGGGCGGTCAGCGCCGCGCGGCGCAACCTTGGCACGGCTGGCCTGTCGCCATTTTCACAGATCCAGCTCGCCGACCTGCGCGAGCTCTCACCGCCTCCGCCGACCGATATCACCGCGCCGCGCATCGTGCTGTGCAACCCACCCTATGGCGAGCGCATGGGCGCCACCGCGGATCTGGTTGGCCTGTATCGAGCGCTCGGCGACACGCTCAAGCGGCGCTTTACCGGCTATACCGCCTACGTCTACACCGCCAACCTGGAGCTCGGAAAACAGATCGGCCTGCGCCCGAGCGCTCGTCACATCCTGTGGAACGGCCCGCTGGAAGGCCGCCTGCTGCAGTTCAAGCTGTATTGAGCGGGGTGTCGTTGTCCGGGGGAGCGTCGCCGCGGCTGGGCGAGCCGCGCAATATTGCTAAATCATTAAGAAAAAATATCCCTTTTGATAGGGACCTCTCTGTGACGATAATAGAATGAAGATAGCGTAAGGTTTCTGCTGTCGCAGCGACCAATAAGATACAGAACATAGCTAGTACGTAGAAGGGGGGGAACTATGCGCAAGCTGCTTACATTCCTTTCGGCTGGAGCCTTGGGAGCGGTCGTCGGCGTTGCCTGCAACTCGGACCTCATGGGCGGGAGCGTTGATCCCCCCGGCGATCAGGATGGCGGTGCCAATGGCGATATGAAGGGCCGCATCGACTCGGACGCGGCCTGCGCCGCGGTGCGGGCCAGCGCGACGCTGCAGAAGGCACCGGTGGACGTAATCTTCGTCATCGATAACTCCGGCAGCATGACGGCAGAGATCCTCGAAGTCGAGAAACGGATCAATTCCGACTTCGCGACTATTATTAAAGATAGCGGAGTAGATTATAAGATTATCATGATTTCTAGACACGGAGATTCAGCGAGTCAGCGAATCTGTGTCAAAGCGCCTTTGTCGGGCACAACCTGCATGCCGATTCCTACAAATCCGGCAAACACAACGAACTTCTTCCACCATAGCTTGACAATCAACAGTACGGACTCGTACCAGAAAATCATCTCAAGCTACCCGAACTGGTCGGCGCAGCTGCGCAGCGGTGCATTCAAGACCTTCGTGGAGATCAGCGACGACACCAATAGCGGTAACTTCGCCGACGGGGTTGCTGCCACGGCCGCTAACTTCGATACGAAGCTATTGGCCCTATCGCCGACGCACTTTGGCACCGCGACGAACCGGAATTACATCTTCCACGCCATCATCGGTGTTCCGAACAACCCGGCGGGGGCCAATGTCCCTTGGCCGTATACCGCCGCCGTGCAGAACACCAAATGCACCAGCGCGGCCGACGTCGGTGTGGTCCACCAGGACTTGGCGATTCTGACCAAGGGTCTGCGCTACCCCATCTGCAACACCGCCGACTACAGCCCGGTGTTCCGCGCCGTCGCCGATGGCGTCATCAAGGGCGCCAAGGTGGCCTGCGACTTCGACATTCCGCCGCCCCCGCCGATGAAGGAGTACAAGCTCGACACCGCGCAGCTGGAGTTTACGCCGAGCGGCGGTGGCGCAGCGCGCATCTTCAACATCGTCCCCGACCAAGCCTCGTGCAAGCCGGACTCGTTCTACATCCTGAACAACCGCGTCTACCTGTGCGGTACCACCTGCACCGACGTGCAGGCCGACACCGGCGCCAAGATCGAGTTCCTGCTTGAGTGCAACGTCACCATCGGCTAGCGCCAAGATAGTCGCCCCGCTTTCGCCCCCGTGCTCGCCGTCTTAGGGGGCGCTCTCTTCCCAGCTAAAGCTGTATGCGCCAACCCGCCGACGCAGGCCGTTATTAAATAGGCTGAGGTCGGCGGGGTTGTCGTTCTGGTTCGAAAAGCGGTACAGCGGCGGACTGTCCCCGACCTTGGGGACCTGCGAAAAATCCACGGTCTCGAACCACTTTCGCGGGTCGATGCGCAGGCGCAGCGTGCCTTCGGCCTGCGGCGTCAGATCAGTGGGAATCAGCGAGACGATGCGCTGCTTGCAGATCGGGTTCTTGCTGGGATAGGCGGGATCGGCCGAAGGGATCAGGCGGTTCTGGCCGATGGTCAGCGCGGCTTCAAAGGGAAACGTGATACCGCCGCGCTCTGCCTCGCCTGCGGCATCAAGGATCACGGTGTTGTCATCGACGCGGTTGATGTCGCCGGCCGACAGCCATAGCTCGCCCGAGAAGGCTTGGGTGGCGATGCCCTCGCCGGGCGTCGGGAAGGGCTGGGCCAGCGGCGACAGCGCATCGACGCGCAGCGAGCTAGTGATCTGCGCGACGTAGATGCCGGGGCGGATGCAGGCCGTCTCTTGCGCGCCGGAGGTCGGCACGGTCTGGTTTAGGTACAGCGCGCCGATGAATAGCTGCGCGCGGCGCAGGGTGACGCGGTAGCCGAGCGACGAAGTAAACACCAGCGGGCCGCCACTGCCATCGCTAGGTCCGCTGGCCACGGCGGCGAAGCGGACGCGGGCTCCCCCGGTGGTCTCGCCACAGCCCGGCAGCAGCAGCCCAAGCCACAAACCAATGGCTAGCAAGGCGCGTGCAGCGATGGGGCCGGCCGGCCGGCGATGCGATGGGTTCACTTGCCACCTCCGAGGTTGATGGACAGCGAAAACAGAAACTGCTGCGGCGCGCCGGCACTAAAGTGGCGCATAGGTACCAGGGTTGGGAAGGGCTGGCTGCCAAAGTCAGAGGCGTAGTTGTATTCGCCCAGCCGGTACTGCGCAGCGGTCAGGTTGGTCGCCACCAGGCCCAGATCAAACAGCCAGATGCCGACGGAGGCATGGACGTCGAGGACCGCGATGGGGTTGCTGCGCTCGCCCTGCGGCAGCGGGCGCGGCGAGACATAGGTGAAGCCCGAGGCCAGCGTGCCGCGGAAGGCCTTGCCAAAAAGGCGCAGCTTGGCAAACGGTAGCTCGCCAAACAGCGATCCATCCACGCGCAGCACCCAGTCCGGGACGTAGGGGATGAGCAGGCCCGTATCGTCGAAGGTCGCGCGCACATAGGTCAGGTTGGCCGCGACATCGAAGAAGCGACCGAGCACGCGCGCCGCGCTAGCGCTGCCGAGCCGGGTGGTGCCACTGCTGAGCAGGTTGCGGCCAGCGGTCTGCGAGAAGATCAGATCGCGATCGACGCGGGTCTGAAAGAAGGCGCTGCGCAGGCTGAGCTCGACGGGGCCAAGGCGGCGACCGAAGCTTAGCCCAGCATCAACCGACTGGGCGCTGGCGAACGGCGTCTTGGCGTCTTGCGTGATGTACACCGGGTCGATCGAGCGCACGCCTTGGCCATAGCTGACCGCTGCGCTGAGGCCCCACAGTGGACCTAAGACCAGGGTGGCGCGTGGCAGCAGCGCGCTGCCGGTGGTCGTCGAGCGCTGCGTCGGCTCGCGATACTTGCCGAAGTCCTGCTGGCTTAAGCACGAGGCATCGCCGGGCGGATTCTCCCGCGAGGGATGGGCCACCGACTGCACCGCGCACTTGTCGAGGACGTCATAGGTGAACAGGTCGCCGCGCAGGCCACCGCGCAGCGCGACATAGCGATGCAGTCGTAGGTTGAGGTCGGCGTACAGGCCAAGGTTGCCGAGCCGCGACTCAAGATCGGTCTCGACGTGATAGGGGTTGCCGGTTGCCGCTTCCAGGCGCTGCTGCGAGTTGGCGGCGATATCGCCGCGGGCAAAGTAGCCAAGCTCGATCTCTTGCGTCTGACCCAAGATCTCGAAGCTGAGGCGACCGAAGCCGCGCGCTCCAAGCGTGCCGGCCAGCGACTGCAGATCGATGAGGTCGCCGCGCTGGCCGTGCGGGCTCTGCGTCGGTTCCTGCGGGTCGAGCAGGAAGCCGGTGAAGTTTTCGCGCAGGCGCATCGGCCGCACGATCACAAAGGCCTGATTGCGCAGCAGGAACGAGCCGTAGCGCGACTCTAGGACGCCGCTTAGGGAGTAGCGGCTGGTGTCGGCGCCCTGCTTGGGATCGTAGGTGTCGAAGAAGCCGACGCGACCGCTGCGAAAGTCGTCTTCGCGCAGCACGCCGGCCGAGTGAAAGCTGGCGATATAGGCCTGCGCGGTAAGGCGATACAGCTGCGCGCCGCTCTTGCCTTCGTACTGCGCTAGGACGGTCGCGCGGCGACCATCGCGGTTCTGGCCAAAGCCGGCGGTCTCGTACAGCTCAGCGGCGGCGAAGGTGCCTTCTCGGCCGCCCTGCGGTCCCCACAAGAGCAGCCCGCGAAAGGTGCCAAACGAGCCGGCGGTAAGCTTGGTGGTGAGACCGCGCTGGGCTAGACCCAGCTCATAATCAGCGCTGCCCGCGACGGCGTAGTTGCCCTGGCGGGGATCGAAGGGGCCCTCGATGACCCGCAGCGCACTGATGAGCTCGGGCAGGATGAAGTGGGTGTCGGAATAGCCGTTGCCGTGCAGGTTGCCGCTCTCGTTGATCGGCACGCCGCCAACTGAAAACTCGATGTCCTGACCTTCGCGGGCATCGAAGCCGCGCAGGAACACTTGGTCGGCGTGGGCCTCGCTGCCGTCGTTGGTGAGCAGGATGCCGGGCACCAGCTTGAGCGCTTCGCTGGCGCTCTTGCGCGGCACAGCGGCCAGTGCGCCGATCTCGACATGGAAGTCCGCGGCGCCGCGCGAAGGCGGCGGCAGGCGCTTGCCGGTCACCGTCGTCGCGAACGAGCTCTTGTCTGGCGAGCTCTCGCCCTGCGGCCGCTCGCGGCCAAGGCTGGCGGCTGAGCTGGGTGCAGCGGCCGGGGCTGGGGGCTCAGCCGCGGCGGCCGGCTTCGTCGTCGAGATGACAGCGGGAGCAGGGCTTGCCACTCCATCCTCTGATGGGACCACTGGGGCCTGCGGCAGTGGCTCGGGACGCGGCGGATGGAACAGGAAAGGGATCTGCACCTGGCTCTCAATCGCCTGGCCGCCGCTCTTGGCCGGGACAAATCGCCACTTGCGGGCGGCGGTGAGCGCGGCCTGATCAAACGGCTCGCCACCCGACTCGCTAAGCTCGACCGCGGTGACGCGACCCTCCTTGCTGATGGTGGCCAGAACCACCACGCGCGCCTCACGAGCCCCAGCCCGGGCATCGGCGGGATACATCGCCGCCACCTGCTCCTGCACCTCGGGTGCCGTCAGCGTGGGGCTGGGCTGGACCTCGGCAGCCATCGCTGGGCGCAGGGGCAGGGTCGCGAGCACGGCCCACAGCACAGCCTGAAGGCTGCGCATGGGGACCAGACAAGAAATGCAACTGATTTGCATTAGGTGCCGCAGCATACTCAGATCACTTGGGCACGGGGAGAGCTTCCTTCCGGCCGTGACTTACTTCGGCGAAGGGTAGAGGCGTTTGACAAAGCACAGGCCGTCGGCGTTGAGGTGGCCCTGCGTGCTCTGGTTGTAGGTGAGGTAGTCGACGAAGTCGCGCAGCCCGCCCTCGGCCGAACCAGAGGGGGTGTAGGGGATGCCCTGGCTGTCGAAGCCCATGCTGGCGGCCGTCGCAGGCGGGGTGTAGCTTGCGACGCAGGAACGCCAGGGCAGGGGGGTGCCGCTCTGATCGGTAAAGGCGGTGAAGTTGACGCCCTTGAGGTCATCGAGCGTGACGACATAGGCACCGCTGCCGTCCTTCTTGGCGCGGGCGGCAAAGGGGTCAAAGTGGGCCGGCGAGTCGTGCTGGGTCGATTCCCAGAAGACGTGGTCGGTGTGCAGCGTGGCCTGTGCAAACACCGTGGTGTTGGCTTTGATCTGCACGCCGCGCTGCTGCTCTTCGCCGGAAAACGGCTGAGCCGGAGCGTTGTCGGGATTCTGGCAGTTGATGTAGCGGGTCGGTGACTTGAAGCCAAAGCGGAAGCGCACCTGGGTCGGCAGCTTGCTAAAGTCGTAGGCCGGATTGGTCGAGGTGCAGCCAGTGCCGCGGAAGGTGGCGACGCCGGCGTACAGCACGGTCCAGCCGTTCTGGATCATCTGCTGGTAGTCGGCTTCGTTCTGGGCATCGAAGCTGAGCTTGGTGGCGCTGGCGCTGGCCGGCACGATGTCAAAGCCAAAGGCGTAGCGCTGCGTCGGGTCAAAGGGCTTGTCAGCGCGCAGGTTCTGGCCGCTGATCAGCGTGAGCGGCAGCGCCTGTTCACCACCGCCGCCCTTGCCAAGCAGCGGTCCGCCCTTGTGCAGATCGACCGCCCAGGGACCGCTGGCTGCTGCCACCTGCGCATCGATCTGCGACTGATCGGTCGGTGACTTGTCGGGATTTTCCGCCACCGCGATCTGGTCGAGCGTGACCAGCAGAGTGTCGAAGCGGACCTCCCAGCCGTCGACGAAGGT